>NZ_JBHSEP010000027.1:0-89348 GCF_042654645.1 Cohnella hongkongensis
TTTGAGGCTCATTTCTTGCTGGTTACCGTCTTTCGACGATGTTTTGTTTCTTACGCTCAATGTTCAGTTTTCAAAGAACAATCGGTGTTGCTTTGGCGTCTACCGCGCTAACGGCGACTTTTATAATATATCACAGCCGACTACCTCTTGGCAAGAGTTTTTTTCAAACTTCTTGATCGCCGTTCAAAGTCTGTCAGCTCTTCCCCAAAAAGCGGGGCGTAGGATAATTTATCACAAACCAATACTAAGGTCAAGTTTATTTCTCGATTTCCGTACATTCTTCTCAAGACTTGTGGCTTTGAGATTTCAGCCCCAGCGCATATCGCGACAGCTCCTTCGGCGGCGCTATGCGGGCATACATTCTAAAAATGATCTTATAGCGCCGCTTGATCGCATCCTTCACCGGCCCGTCCAGCCGGCGATCGCTCATGTCCAGCAGCATCTCGTCCATTTCCTTGCGAAGCAAATAGTCAAACTCCCTGCATTCCTTTTCCGTAAACATCATTCCGAGCATAGTGCGCGAATCCTCCCGTGATTAGGCAGCTTAGAGGGCCGGAAACGTCGGGGCGAATGCCTGCGAAGATTCCGGCGCGTTCTACTGTTATGCTCTATTTTCGCCCACTTTATGACACAAGCCGGCTTACGCCGTCCTTAGGATCGGCGGGATAACGTTTATGTCGGAGGTGATTCAGATAAGGATAACGAATTTTATACTTTCTGAATCACCAAGCAAAAACGCCTTCGGCATCCTCTAAACGCAGAATCGCGTTTTTGTCGGAGGTGATTCAGAAAGAGAAAGCGAATTTCATACTTTCCGAATCCCTTAAAATGTTCGGAGGATCGCTTCCGCCTGTCGCGGGAAATTCAGGACCTCATCAGCCACATCGTAATCGTGCTCTCTACCACGGCTCCGAGCAGCAGAAGAGCGACGACGGCGATCAGCGCCGGCACCGCTCCTGTCGCCGTCCGGACGAAGGGCTGCCAGGGCTCCTTCCGGCCGAACGCCGACCCGAATACGCCGCGGATGAGCGTCAATCCGAATCTCATGCCGAACGCGCAAGCCAGAAATACCGCAGACAGCTCCAAAATACCGTGCGGCAGCAGACCTTTAACGACAAGCAGGAAAACATTCTCGCCGTTGGCGGAGAAGCCGGACAGCAAATAGCCGAGGATCATTCCGTTGGATACCAGCATGAACAAGGGCATCAAGCCGGCGAAAATGCCGAGCCCCATCACCATAATCGTATTGAAGACGTTGTTCATCGTGATGAGCAGGAACGCGGTCCGTTCGGGATGCTCGGAGGCGTCGATCGATTTCGCGATCGACTCGATTCCTTTGAGCTGCTGATTGAGAAATTCCGAAGGCGCGTTCGGCGTTCCCCCGATAACCATCCCGGCGAAAAACAAAATGATCGAGAAAATAAAGTACGGACGAATCTCCTTCCAAGTAAGCAGCAAGCCTGCGCGCGTAAACATAAGCTTATCCCCCATTAACAACAGACTATGGATTTCGGCGCTGTTTGATGCAGCCTTCCGAAAAGATCCGCCTGCGGACTTATTTGAACTTCCTCAATGCGAATATCTATATGGGTCAAGCATACATTGATAATAGTCAAGTCCCGCGGCCAGTCCAAGAGAACCCGCAAGACGAAACCGTAGACTACTCTGTTCCGGAAGGAGCCGATCGTATCCATGAGTTCTTTTTACGTATTTAACGGACGGCGCATCAAAAGAGCATTTTTTCTCACCGTTGCGGCCATTCTATCCGTAGCCGTCATCTGGGTCGAGAAAAACAACCTGAGCGTATTCGCCCCCCACCCTCCGGCTGCCGTATACAACGTGCCGACGGATCGTAAAGTCATTGCCCTGACCTTCGACATCAGCTGGGGAGAGAAAAGAGCGGAGCCGATTCTTGATGTGCTCCAGTCCAAAAACGTCGAGAACGTCACCTTTTTCCTGTCCTCTCCCTGGAGCAAGGCCCATCCGGATCTGGTGAAGAAGATCGCCGACGCCGGGTACGAGATCGGCAGCCACGGACACAAGCACGACAACTACAGCCAGTACACCGACGAGGAAATCCGCCGGCAGATCACGATAGCAGACGGCATACTGCGCGATATGACCGGCAAGTCTCCTACGCTGATCCGTCTGCCTAACGGAGATTTCGACAAGCGGGTGCTGCGAATCGCCGACGAGCTTAACTACAAGGTCGTTCAATGGGACACCGATTCCCTGGATTGGAAAAACCCCGGCGTCGACACGATCGTAGAGCGGGTAGTCGGCAAAGCCCATGCCGGCGACATCGTTCTGCTGCACGCCAGCGACTCCAGCAAGCAGACGCATGAAGCGCTCCCGATCATCATCGATCAGCTGCGCGCCAAGGGCTACGAATTCGTCACCGTGTCCCAACTGATCCATCAGACGGAAACGAAAGGCAAGATCGTGCAGGATCGGTCCGCCTGGAACGAGCTAGCTTCCCCTTATTTTATTTAGACGGCGAGACGGCGGGCTGCTGCGATTCGACCGGCTGCCCCAATATTTTATGCAGCTGCATAATCTGGTAGCCGTTGCAGACGAACAGCGGAATGAGCTGGTAGAGCAGAGAAGAAATATCTCCGGTCCTGAACGCCGGAATCGTCTCCACGGTCGTAATGGCGATCATGAAGAACAGCGTCGGAATCCAGGCTCCGGGCGACGTCTGTCCGACTTTAATCCATGCGACCAGAGCGGAGCCGGCCAGAAGCGCCAAAGGCGTCAGCCAGAACGTCATGGCGGGAAAGCTCGAATCGTATGTCCAATAGGCGATTTCGAACAGTACGAATAAAGCGAGGAAGCCTTGAATCGCCACCCAGTAATAAGGACGTCTAATGACGCTGCGAGCGATGTAGTTCAACATCATGTAGGCAAAAAAGCCCATGTGCGCGAACGCTCCGAACGTCATTCCGATCAGAGCCATCATCAGCACATAGGACAGCCAACCGCTTGCCTCGACGTTGCGGAAATCGGGATTAAACAGTTGGATGCACACGCTTCCGACCACAGTAACGATGGCACCGATCAATATCGTCATGCCGAATAATTTCATCCATTTGCGTAAGCTCAAATCCGGAAACCTCCTCTAAGTGATCAACTCTCATTTTACCATGAACAAGCTAAAAAGCCATGAACAACCCCTTATATTCACAAGGTTGTCGAAGCATACTACAGCCATCACCCTATGAAGGGAGTGGTCGGTATGCGATATCGCTTGGGAGCACTCGGATGTCTGCTGGCGGCCTCCCTCCTGCTATCGTCCTGCGGTCAGGAGTCCGGGGGCGGAGGCGGCGGCGGACAAGTCAGCTACAAAGACGTAAAATCGATGGTGATCGACATTCTGGGCTCGGAAGAAGCCCAGAAGGCGATGGAGAAAGCCTCCACCGCCCAATACGGCGCCAGCACCCTGCAGATGAAAAGCATGACGCCTTCGGATCAGGCGCAGGTTAGGCTGGCGGTGAAGGACGTGCTGACGGCCCCGGAGTATTCCACTATTCTGGAAGGCATTATGCGCGATCCCAAGTTCGCCGGCGAATTCGCCAAGGCAGTCAGCAAAGACAACAAGCAGATTCACAAGGAGCTCATGAAAGATCCGGCCTATCAGAAGGAACTCGTAGATATGTTCAAAACGCCGGAGATGGTGAAAGTCTTGACGGACTCGATGAAAAACCCCGACGTTCGCAAGGTCATTATGAGCTCGGTCACCGAACAGATGCAAAACCCGTTATTTAAGCTGGAAATCATGAAGCTGCTGCAAAGCGTCGTGAAGGAAGAGCTGAATCCCCAGCCTCAGAAGAAGGAGGAGAAAAAGGAAGGCGGCGGAGAAGGCGGAGAAGGTCAAGGAGGCGAAGGAGGAGGAGAATCGGAGGGCGGCGAATCGGAAGGCGAAAGTGGCGGAGAAAGCGAATCTTAACGATAAAAAGGCTGTTCCTCTCCCGGCAAGCGCCGCCGGTCCAAGAGAACAGCCTTCTTCATGAATCGTTATTTCCCGCAACGATCAATGACCGTCTGCGCCAGGGCCAAGTACTCCCGCCCGATCTCCGAATCGGCCTTGTAGACCGACGGGGAGAAGTCCGGTTCGGCGGGATGGTTATCGGGAGCCCCCAGCGGGAACTGAGCCAGCAGATCGGTGCCGAGCGTCTCGGCCAGCTTGCCGCCGCCTCCCCGACCGAAGACGTACTCCCGCTCGCCCGTCGTCTTGCTCTCGAAATAGGACATGTTCTCGACGACGCCGATAATCTCGTGGTTCGTCTTGATCGCCATCGCTCCGGCCCGGGCAGCGACGAACGCCGCCGTCGCATGAGGCGTCGTTACGATGATCTCCTTGCTCTGCGGAATCATCTGGTGAACGTCCAGCGCCACGTCCCCCGTTCCCGGCGGCAGGTCAAGCAGCAGGTAATCGAGTTCGCCCCAGTCGATCTCCGCGAAGAAGTTGCGCAGCATCTTGCCCAGCATCGGCCCGCGCCAGACGACGGGGCTGTTGTCCTGGACGAAGAACCCCATCGAGATCACCTTGACTCCGAACTTTTCGATCGGTTTAATTTTATCGCCGACCTGCTCGGGCCTCTCCTCGATTCCCATCATATCCGGTACGCTGAAGCCATAGATATCGCTGTCGATCAAGCCGACCCGCTTGCCCTTCCGGGCGAGCGCGACCGCAAGATTCACCGTCACGGTCGACTTGCCGACGCCGCCTTTGCCGCTGGCGATGGCAATGAATTCCACGCCGCTGGCGGGATGAAGAATCGTATGCTGCTCCAGACCGGCGCCATGGCCTCTGACCGGAGCCTCCTGCGGCTTCGCGGCCGCCGGACCCCCGTCCCCCTGGCCGGCTTCGGCCTCAGACTGCTCTCGCTCCGTCATGGCTCGCACACGAATATGAGGCCGCTGCCCGATCAGCCCGGAGAGCGCCGCGACGACGCCTTGTTCTACGTCGGAAGCCTGTCCCATGCTGTCCGGATGCAGCACTATCGTCAGCGAGACGGCCGATTCTCGAATCATCGTATCCCGAACCAGGCCGAGAGCGGTCAGGCTTCGTTGAAGGGTAGGCTCCTGCACGGACTGCAGAGCCTCCAGTACTTGTTCTTTGGTGACCACGAGTTTGACCCCCAATATATTGAAATCCGTGCCTTGCTATTGTCATTATAGCACAGGCTCGCCCGACGCACCTGATCGACCGGAAGAGCCCGGGGCTTCGGAGGCGAATTTCAGAACTCCGCGATAGATGGAAGCCGCCACCTTCCGCTGGTACTCTTCGTTGGCGAGCAGACGCGCCTCTTCCGGGTGAGACAGAAATCCGACCTCCACGAGCGCGGTCGGCATCTCCAGCGTCTTGAGCAGATAGACGGAGTCGGCTTCCTTGGCCACTCGCTGAGTGTTGCCCAGCGCGCTTCTCAGCTCGCTCTGGATATCCGTTGCCAGACGCTTGCCTTCGGCGTTCTTCGTCGAATAGAACGTCTGGGCCCCCGACCATCGGGGGGACGGAATGCTGTTCATGTGGATGCTGATCGTCATGTCGGCCCGCTGCTTGCTGACCTGATCGGCCCGTCGCAGCAGATCCTCCGTCTTGCGGCGAGCTTGACTCCTCGTCTCCGGCGCCGCCAGATCGTAATCGCCTTCGCGAGTGAGCAGCACCAGAGCGCCGGCCTGCTGCAGATAGTCCCTCAGGTACAGCACGATCGCGAGATTCAAATCCTTCTCGATCACGCCCTCCCGGCTGACCGCTCCTCCGTCCGCCCCGCCGTGGCCGGCATCGAGCGCGATCACCTTGCCGGACAGCGGCAGCGTCCAATGCGTCCATGTGCGCGACGACGGGATTTCGCTCAGAAATACGGTGGCGATCAAAGCGATCAGACATACGACGATCCCGAGCCTAAGCATAGCCTGCCGCGTCATCCAGACGACCAGACGCATGCGCCTTTTTTGGGGGTTCAATCCTGATTTTCGATGTCCGTTTAACAAAATAAATCCACCTCGTCCCGGGGAAAGCTCCCTACATCATATGGGACAAGGTGGACTTTTATGAATTTAGATCGAGTAGCTTTTGCTCGCTTCCGCCATGCCTTCGATCAGAATCGCAGCCACTTCCGGACGGGAAAACTCCGGCGGAGGGCAGATTCCGTCGCGCAGCAGGGCGCGAACCTTCGTTCCGGACAGCGTCAGATGGTCTTCCTTGCCGTGCGGGCACGTTTTGCTCGAGGCCATGTTGCCGCATTTCGTACAGAAGAAGCTGTGCTCGAAGTACAGCGGCGTAATGCCAAGCTGTTCGGAAGCCAACGTCTTCAGCAAATCCTGGGCTTCATAGGTACCGTAATAGTCGCCTACGCCGGCATGATCGCGCCCGACAATGAAGTGCGTGCAGCCGTAATTTTTGCGAACGAGCGCGTGGAAGATCGCTTCCCGGGGTCCGGCATAACGCATCGCGGCAGGGAAGACGCCCAGGAATACGCGATCCTGCGGATAATAATGGTCCAGAAGCGCCAGATAGCTCTTCATTCGGACGTTAGCCGGAACGTCGTCCGACTTCGTCTCTCCGACGAGAGGATTCAGGAACAGGCCGTCGACGATCTCCATCGCCGCCTTCTGAATGTATTCATGTGCTCTGTGCACCGGGTTGCGGGTCTGGAAGCCGACGACGGTCTTCCACCCTTTCTCGGCGAAGTTGCGCCGGGTTTCCGAAGGAGTGAAGTAAAACTCGTTAAATTTCTCGGGAACCGGACGATTCAGCACCTGAATCGCTCCCCCGACATAAATGTCGGGTCGATCGAACAGCTTCACGACGCCGGGATGCTCCATATCGTCCGTCTTGAACACCTGTACGGCTTCATGGCGCTTGTCGACCCTGTAGATGCTCTCGACGTCGATCACCCCGTACAGGATGCCGTCGCTCTCTCCGACAAGCGCGGCTTTCTGGCCGACGGACAGCTGCTTCGCTTGATCTTCCGTCACCGCGAGCGTGACCGGAATGCTCCAGATTGCGCCGCTCGACAGCTTCATGTCGTTCACTACGGATAAATAGTCGTTCTCGTTCATAAATCCGGTCAGCGGGCTGAACGCCCCGACGCCGATCAGATCGAGATCGGAGATCGTCCAGGCGTTCACCGGGATAGAAACCGATTCGGCCGCTTGGGCCAGCAGCGCCTCGCGCTCCGCCCCTTCCGCCACCCGATTGATCAAAGTTCCGCCATGCGGTAAGATTGCGCTCATGTTCTAAATAGCTCCTTCTTTATCCTATGAGTTCCGTTCGCCTTACTTGTGCAGACCGCATTCCGTCTTTTCGTTGCCCGCCCAGCGTCCGGACCGCGGGTCTTCGCCCGGCATGACCGGCTTCGTGCAGTGCTCGCAGCCGATGCTCGGAAAATTCCGATCGTGCAGCGGATTATAAATAATATCGTTCGCCCGAATGTAGGCCCATACGTCTTCCGACGTCCACGAGGCGAGCGGATTAAACTTAACCAGCCCGAACTTCGTATCGTACTCCACCTTCTTCGCGTTGGCGCGGGTGGGCGCCTGATCGCGGCGAATCCCGGTGATCCAGGCCTCGTATGTCGAGAGAACGCGGGTCAGCGGCTCGACCTTGCGAAGGTTGCAGCACGCGGTCGGGTCGCTCTTCCACAGCTCGGCCCCATATTCGGCCTCCTGCTGCTCCGGCGTCAGCTTGGATTTGACCTCGACGAACTTCAGGTTGTATTTCTCGGCGATCCGATCCCGAGTCTCGTATGTTTCTTTAAAGTGAAAATCGGTGTCCAAATAGAAGATGTCCGTAGAAGGGCTGATCTTCTGAAGCATATCCACCAGAACGACGTCTTCCGCGCCGAAGCTGCACGCGAACGTAATGTTCGGAAACGTCTCGATCGCCCAAGCGATAACGGTTTCCGCGGATGCGTCCTCGAACTCCTCCGCTTTGACGCGAATCAGATTTTCCTTTTCGATCAAGTTCATCCTCATGACCTCCACTTAAACCCTAGTATTTAAGTATGAATACATACATTATACGCCTGAGACGGGAATACTTCAATCCAAAATAGATTAAACTTTTTTTGGAAGCGGGCCGCCGGCACGCCAACCGTTGTCGAGGCGCCGCGCTGCCCCCGTCGGGGCGGCAAAACGCAAAAGAACCCCCTGGCCTCAAAGACCAAGGGGTTCTGCTGCGAATAAGAGAATTAACGTTTCGAGAATTGAGGCGCGCGACGAGCCGCTTTCAAGCCGTATTTCTTACGCTCTTTCATGCGAGGATCGCGAGTCAGGAAGCCGGCTTTCTTCAGCGCCGGGCGAAGCTCGGGATCCGCTTTAAGAAGAGCGCGGGAAATTCCGTGACGAATTGCGCCGGCCTGGCCGGACGTACCGCCGCCGTGAGCGAGCACGAGCACGTCGTACTTGTTCACCGTCTCGGTCAGGTTGAGCGGTTGCTTAACGATCAGCTTCAACGTCTCGACGTCGAAGTAGTCGTTGATTTCGCGTTTGTTAATAATGATGCGGCCTTCACCCGGCACGAGACGAACCCGCGCAACGGAGTGCTTGCGGCGACCCGTTCCTAAATATTGCACTTGAGCCATTCGAAAGTCCTCCTTTTATTATCCGCGAAGTTCGTAAACTTCAGGTTGTTGGGCTTGATGCGGATGCTCGCTGCCTGCGTACACTTTCAGCTTGCTTTGCAGCTGATGTCCGAGCTTGTTCTTCGGAAGCATGCCGTACACGGCCAGCTCGATCATGCGGGCCGGCTTTCTGTTCAGCATTTCCTGAGCGGTCGTCGTTTTCAGTCCGCCCGGATAGTGGGAGTGCGTGTAGTATTTCTTCTGTTGGAGCTTCTTGCCGGTCAGAACGATTTTCTCCGCATTGATGACGATAACGAAATCTCCGGTATCGATATGAGGAGTGAATTCCGGTTTGTGTTTGCCGCGGATCAGAGCCGCAGCTTCGCTGGCCAGACGTCCGAGCGTTTTGCCTTCGGCGTCGATGACGTGCCATTTGCGCTCGACTTCAAGCGGCTTAGCCATGTAAGTGGTACGCATGAAACATCCTCCTTCGGGTGATTTCCCTGCTTTTATGGGGTACGTCGTTTACATTTCATTCTTATTCATTGCGAATATCGGGTATTGCTTAAGCAGATGCGTTGGCTTGGATGTGGAAACCGGGCGAGGCCGATTTCGCCAAACACACCAAATAACCGGCGTTTCTGCGCTGGGGCCGTGGGAAGCCACGCAGAAAGCACAAAGTTTATTGTACATGAAACCAGGCGTATATGCAAGCCAACATTAGCAAATATTTAGCCATCATTTTCAAGCTGTCCGGTTCCGTTCGGCAATCGCTCGTACACGACCTCCCATAAGATCAGCCCTTGCGGCACCGCCGTCGGTCCGGCGAGCGCCCGGTCGCGGGACGCGAGGATGGCGGCCACGTCCTCTGGCGTTCTCTTGCCTTCGCCCACCTGGATCAGCGTTCCGGCGATGATGCGCACCATGTTGTAGAGAAAGCCGGTTCCGGTTACGTACAGATGAATAATCCCTCTTTGTTTCCCGGGATATTGCTTCTCGTCCCATTGCCGGTTATAGATCGGATTCGCATACAGACTTTCCGCCTCGAACCGATCGTCCACCTCCAGCCGTGCGCCGAGAATCGTGCGGACGTGGCTCGGCTTGGTGGAGAGCGGCGACGTGAACGCGGAAAAATCGTGCTCGCCGACCAATAGCGCAAGTCCGGCTCTCATCGCTTCGACGTCGAGCGGTGTCGGGTGATGGAACTCGTAACGCTTGCGGAACAGATCCGGAACTCGATTGCAGTTAATCGTGTAGCGGTACGTTTTGCTCAAGGCGTGATGGCGGGCGTGAAAATCGTCCGGCACGGCGTAGGCGCTCTGAACGACGATATCGTCCGGCAGCCTTGTATTAAGCGCAATCGCCCAGCGCTCGATCGGGATGCCCGACGACGTCGTGAAGTTGGCGACCTGGCATCTGGCGTGAACGCCGGCATCCGTCCGTCCCGAGCCCAGTATGCGCACCCGTTCCCCGGACAGCTTGAAGATCGCTTCCTCCAGCTTGTCCTGTACGGTATTGCCGCCCGGCTGACTCTGAAACCCGTGATACTCCGTGCCGTCATAGCTGACGATAAGGGCAATGTTCCGCACGTTATCTCCTCCAACCCTTGCATTCGCCGTTCCCGCAGGGGGCACAAAAAAAGGATGATCCGAATGCGGGATTCGGTCCATCCTTTTTTGCTCCGCTTCTTACGCGCGGTCTACGAGCTCGAGAAACACCATCGGAGCCGAATCTCCACGGCGAGGTCCCAGCTTCAGAATGCGCGTATAACCGCCCGGACGCTCCGCATAACGCGTAGCGAGCTCGGAGAACAGTTTTTGGATGGCGTCTTGCTCGCCATTCAGGGATTCGCGACGAACGAACGCCGCCACTTGACGACGCGCATGCAAGTCGCCGCGCTTAGCCAACGTGATCAGACGCTCTGCGATCGAGCGAACTTCCTTGGCTTTCGCCTCGGTCGTCTGGATCCGCTCATACAGGAACAAGTCGGTCGTCAGATCGCGGAACAACGCTTTACGCGAGCTGGAGTCGCGACTCAATTTTTGATAAGCCATTTTGTTTTCCCTCCTTTGCTACTGCTAACGATGCTACTCCTCGAAACGCAAGCCGAGTCCCAGCTCTTCGAGCTTCTCTTGAACTTCCTCCAAAGACTTGCGGCCCAGGTTGCGGACCTTCATCATGTCCTCTTCGGTTTTCGTGATCAGCTCTTGAACGGTATTGATGCCGGCGCGCTTCAGGCAGTTGTAAGAACGGACGGAGAGATCGAGCTCCTCGATGGTCATCTCGAGCACTTTCTCCTTCTTGTCCTCTTCTTTTTCCTTCATCGTCTCGGTATCTTTAGCCTCATCCGTAAGACCTACGAACAAGGATAAGTGGTCGGTCAAAATTTTCGCGCCCAGGCTCACCGCTTCTTCAGGCCGAATGCTGCCGTCGGTCCATACTTCAAGCGTAAGCTTGTCGTAGTTCGTCACCTGGCCGACGCGCGTGTTCTCGACTTGATAGTTGACGCGGGTAATCGGGGTATAGATCGAATCGACCGGAATGACGCCGATCGGCTGGTCTTCCTTCTTGTTCCGATCCGAAGGAACGTAACCGCGGCCGACGCGCGCGAAAATGCGCATGTGCAGTCGGGCTCCCGAAGCGAGAGTCGCGATATGCAAATCCGGGTTCAGAATCTCGACGTCGCTGTCCGCGCGAATATCGCCGGCCGTGACGACGCCGTCGCCTTCCGCATCGATCTCGAGCACTTTCTCCTCATCCGAATGAATCTTCAGCGACAGGCGCTTCAGATTGAGGATAATTTGCGTCACATCCTCGATGACGCCCGGAATCGTAGAAAATTCATGAAGCACGCCGTCAATCTGCACCGATACGACGGCCGCGCCCGGCAAGGACGACAGCAGAATGCGGCGAAGAGAGTTGCCGAGCGTCATGCCGTAGCCGCGCTCGAGCGGCTCTACGACAAAACGCCCGTACCTCTTGTCATCATGAATTTCCACGGAATCGATTTTTGGTTTCTCGATCACTATCATAACCAAAACCTCCTTCAAAACGTCGCTGACGTTGCCCTTTGTTCACCCAACGAAATGGATCAGCCTTATCGATAAGGAGAAATGTTTATGGGGTAAACCGTGTAGTATGCCTAACCGTTACAACCATTATTCTCAAGTTGTTCTTGTTTGATACCACAACAGCAACGTTATTAGACGCGGCGGCGCTTCGGAGGACGGCAACCGTTATGCGGGATCGGCGTTACGTCTCGGATCATGCTGACTTCAAGACCGGCGGCCTGCAACGAACGAATCGCGGCCTCGCGGCCTGCGCCAGGACCTTTAACGGACACCTCAACCAAACGCATTCCGTGTTCCATCGCAGCGCGAGCTGCGGCCTCGGCAGCCATCTGAGCCGCGAACGGCGTGCTTTTGCGGGAGCCTTTGAATCCAAGGTTGCCCGAGCTAGCCCAGGAAATCGCGTTGCCGTGCGGGTCCGTAATCGTAACGATCGTGTTGTTGAACGTGGAACGGATATGCGCCACGCCGGAGTCGATGTTTTTGCGATCACGACGCTTGGTACGAACGACTTTCTTGCCCTTTTGTGCCATGTTTTGTTATCCCCCCTTATTTCTTCTTGTTCGCTACCGTACGACGCGGACCTTTGCGTGTACGAGCGTTCGTCTTCGAACGTTGTCCGCGAACCGGAAGACCGCGGCGGTGACGGATGCCACGATAGCAGCCGATTTCGATCAGCCGTTTGATGTTTAGTGCAATTTCGCGACGCAGGTCGCCCTCGACCTTCACTTCTTTGTCGATCGTTTCGCGCAGACGAGCCAGCTCGTCTTCGGTCAGATCACGAACGCGAGTGTCGGGATTGACGCCCGTGGACGCCAGAACCTTCTGGGAAGTGGACTTGCCAATTCCGAAGATGTACGTCAGGGCGATTTCCACGCGCTTGTCGCGCGGGAGGTCAACACCAGATATACGTGCCATAGTTTAGAGGCACCTCCTTCTATCGTTAGCCTTGTTTTTGTTTGTGCTTCGGGTTCTCGCAGATCACCATCACGTTGCCTTTGCGGCGAATGACTTTGCATTTTTCGCAAATCGGTTTGACCGATGGTCTCACCTTCATGATAATACCCTCCTTAATTGTGCGATCGATCGTGCGCGTCTTCGGCGTCGCAGATCGGTCGTCACACCGTGACTGATAGATCGCGTCGCTTAACGTCGCGTTCAGTCATCGCGTCCGTGCGATCGAGCGTTCGTCGCGCGAACGGATAAAGCTTACTTGCGGTAGGTGATACGGCCGCGCGTCAGATCATAGGGTGACAATTGAATTACCACTTTATCCCCCGTCAGAATCCGTATGAAATGCATCCGGAGCTTGCCGGAAACATGCGCAAGGATTTGATGCCCGTTCTCGAGCTCTACCTTGAACATGGCATTCGGCAACGGTTCAACGACCGTTCCTTCCACCTCAATGACGTCCTCTTTGGCCACCGTCATTCTCCTTTCTCTTCAGCATGCGTTCCGAGCGAGAGCGATGAAGCGGAGTCCTGCTCCTTCTTATCGCTCTCTGCGAGCCGTCGTTCGATTTGACCGATAGCGTACCGAAGCTTCGCGTTGGTTACGCGTCCAGTGTCGCGAATGCTGCTGGCGACTTCCTCGCTTCGGAACCCGATCCGTTCGAGATGCAGCACGTTTTTGCGTTTGGGCCGATCGAACCGGCGTTTGTCGCCGTCGGCCACGAGCGCGAATCGCTCCTCGACGAGCGCGATCACGACCGCTAGCTCACCTTCGTCTTTACCGCGCCGGCTTCTCACGAGATCGCCGGGCGCGAGCTTCACGTTTACCGTCATATCTTCCACCTGGCTTTACGCACGGGTTAAGATTTCGTACCCGTCTTCGGTCACGGCGATCGTATGCTCGAAATGCGCGCACAAGGATCCGTCCACGGTCACGACCGTCCAGTTGTCGGACAAGGTTTTCACGTAGCGCTCTCCTACATTGACCATCGGTTCGATCGCGAGAGTCATTCCCGGCTTCAGTCTCGGTCCCCGATCCGGCGCTCCGTAGTTCGGAATTTGCGGCTCCTCGTGGAGAGCCGCGCCGACGCCGTGGCCGACATACTCTCTGACGACGGAGAACCCGGCTTCCTCAATCACTTTCTGAATGCCGTGAGAGATCGTGAACAGCCTGACGTCCGGGCGGACCAGCTCGAGCCCCGCATAGAGGGAAGCCTCGGTCACGTCCAGCAGCCGCTGAGCCTCATCGCTGATCTGTCCGACTCCGTACGTCCATGCGGAGTCGCCGTGATAGCCTTGATACTGTGCGCCGATATCGATGCTGATGATGTCGCCCTCAACGAGCTTCCGCGGTCCGGGGAACCCATGGACGAGTTCCTCGTTCGTGGAAGCGCATATGCTGGCGGGAAAACCGTTGTAACCTTTGAAAGAGGGAACGGCGCCTTGGCTTCGGATGAACGCGTCGGCGATCCGATCGAGTTCGGCGGTCGTCACGCCGGGAACGATCGCTTGCTTCATCAAGCGATGCGTCTCCGCCACGATTCTGCCCGCCTCCCGCATCAAGCTTAGCTCTTTCTCGGACTTGATCACGATCATGGCCGATTACCCTCTGAGAAGGGAAGCGATATCGGACGTGACCGTATCGATATCCTTCTCGCCGTCTACTTCGCGGAGCAAACCTTTGTCGCCGTAATACGTCAGCAGCGGAGCCGTCTTGCTCGAGTACTCGTCAAGACGCGTGCCCACCTTCTCTTCCGTATCGTCGGAACGCTGATACAGCTCTCCCCCGTCCTTGTCGCAGACGCCTTCCTGCTTCGGCGGGTTGAAAACAATATGATACGTTGTGCCGCAAGTTTTGCAGATCCGTCTTCCGGTCAAGCGGGCCAGCAGGAAACCGCGGTCCACTTTGAGGTTGATGACATGGTCGATCTTGCGTCCCATTTCGGCGAGCATGCCGTCGAGCGCTTCGGCTTGAGCGATCGTCCGGGGAAAGCCGTCGAGCAGAAATCCGCTCGCGCAGTCTTCCGCCGCCAGTCGATCGCGCACGATGCCGTTGGTCACTTCATCCGGTACGAGAAGGCCTTGGTCGACATACTCCTTGGCCTTCTGTCCGAGCGGCGTGCCTTGCTTCATGGCTAAGCGAAACGCATCACCGGTCGAGATGTGCGGAATGCCGAATTGAGCGACGATCCGTTCTGCCTGCGTTCCTTTGCCGGCGCCAGGAGGCCCCATAAACAAGATGTTCATTGCTGTTCCTCCTGTCCGTCTCGTAAATTACTTATTGATAAACCCTTTGTAGTGGCGTTTGATCAATTGGCTTTCGATTTGCTTCATCGTCTCCAGCGCAACCCCGATGACGATCAGGAGCGAAGTGCCGCCCAACTGAACCGATTTCGGGAGATCTGCGAGCGCTCCGAAGAATACCGGCAGCACCGAGATTAGAGCCAGGAAGATCGCGCCCGCGAGCGTGATGCGGGTAATGACGCGCGTCAGGAAGCCGGCCGTTGGCTTGCCCGGACGAATGCCCGGAATGTAGCCGCCGTTCTTCTTCATGTTATCCGCCAACTGTTGAGGGTTGAACTGAACGAACGTGTAGAAGAACGTAAATCCGACAATCAGCAGCACGTACAGAACCATGCCGAGCGGCTTGTCGTAGTACAGATGGGTAATGATCCATTGCGCCCAGTTTTGGTTCGCCCAGAACTGCGCGATCGTGATCGGGAACATCAGCAGCGATACTGCGAAAATAACCGGAATAACGCCCGCGCCATTCACCTTAAGCGGAATGTGCGTCGATTGTCCGCCGTACATTTTCTGGCCGACAACCCGTTTCGCGTACTGAACCGGGATTTTGCGAACGCCTTGCTGAATGAAGATGACGCCTGCAATAATCAGAATGATTACGAGCAGGATGATGACCATCTTCACGATGTTCAAGAACAGCTGGCTGGCATCGACGAATTGGGTTTCGTAGATATCGCGAATGTGCTTGGGCAGAGAAGCGACGATCGCCGCGAAGATCAAGATCGAGATCCCGTTGCCGATGCCTTTCTCGTTAACCTGCTCGCCCAGCCACATGAGGAACGCGGTACCCGCCGTCAACACGATGGCGATCATAAGGTACGTCGCCACGTTTGCGTCGATGACCATTTCATAAGCGTACATCCGGTTAAACCCGATGGCCGTAGCGAAAGCCTGGATAAGCCCAAGGATAATCGTTCCGTAACGAGTCACCTGAGCCAGCTTGCGCTTGCCGTTTTCGCCTTCCTTCTGCCATTCCGAGAACTTCGGAATAACGTCCATGGAAAGCAATTGAACGATGATCGAAGCCGTAATGTACGGCGTAATCCCCAGAGCAAAAATGGAGAAGTTGAACAGCGCACCGCCAGAGAACGTGTTCAGAAGGCCGAACAGGTCTGCTCCTGCTTGGTCAGCCATCTGGAGCACGTCTTTGTTAATGTTCGGGACCGGGATGAAAGAACCGATACGGTAGATTAACAGGATGAAAAGGGTGAAGAGGATCCTCTTGCGAAGGTCCTCAACTTTCCAAATGTTAGTGACGGTCGCGAACATTAGATCACCTCGGTTTTACCGCCGGCGGCTTGAATTTTTTCTGCTGCAGACTGAGAGAACTTATGAGCCTTAACAGTCAGCTGCACGTTCAGATCGCCATTGCCCAGAATTTTAATTCCGTCTTTCGGATTTTTCAGAATGCCTTCGTTCAGAAGCAATTCCGGCGTCACTTCCGTTCCCGCCTCGAAACGGTTCAACTGGTCAAGATTCACGATCGCGAACACCGTCGCAAAACGATCGTTGTTGAAGCCGCGCTTAGGAACCCGACGGTACAACGGGTTTTGTCCGCCCTCGAATCCCGGACGAACTCCGCCGCCGGAACGAGCGTTCTGCCCTTTGTGACCGCGACCGGACGTTTTGCCGAGACCGCTGCCGGCGCCGCGTCCGACCCGCTTGCGGGTGAACTTGGAGCCTTCGTTAGGAGCCAGCTCATGCAATTTCATCGTACGTCGCACCTCCTTGAAATATTATGCTTATTATCTTAGACTTCTTTAACTTCTACCAGGTGACTGACCGTATTGATCATGCCGCGAACCGCGACGTTGTCTTCCTTGACTACGGACGAATGCAGCTTGCGGAGCCCCAGAGATTTCACCGTTTCACGCTGATTCTCAGGACGGCCGATCAAACTGCGCACGAGGGTAATTTGAAGCTGTGCCATCTTGTTTCCCCTCCTTAACGGAATAGCTCTGCAACGGTTTTGCCGCGCAGTTTCGCTACGTCTTCGGCGCGTTTCAGACGGGACAATCCTTCCAACGTCGCATTGACCATGTTAATGGAGTTGGAAGATCCCAGCGACTTCGTCAAAATATCGCCGACTCCAGCCAGCTCGAGCACGGCGCGAACAGGACCGCCCGCAATAACGCCCGTACCTTCCGATGCTGGTTTCAACAACACTTTGCCGGCGCCGAAACTTCCCGTAACGGCGTGTGGAATCGTCGTTCCAACGAACGGTACGAAGACCAGATTTTTCTTGGCGTCTTCGACGCCTTTGCGGATCGCGTCAGGAACTTCGGACGCTTTGCCGATGCCTGCGCCAACCCAGCCCTTGCCGTCGCCGACAACGACGAGTGCGCTAAAGCTGAAGCGGCGTCCGCCCTTGACGACCTTGGAGACACGGTTGATTTGCACCATTTTCTCCGTCAGTTCCAGTGTGTTCGGATCTACACGCAAGTCGTTTACCTCCTTGTCAAAAATGAATTAAAACTGTAAACCGGCTTCGCGTGCAGCATCCGCCAGTGCTTGAATACGTCCGTGATACAGGTAGCCGCCGCGATCGAACACGACGTTCTCATATCCTTTTTCCTTCGCGCGCTTGGCGATCAATTCGCCAACCTTGCGCGCTGCTTCCACGTTTCCGCCGTTTCCGATTCCAGCAAGCTCCTTGTCGACCGTCGATGCGCTGGCGAGAGTTACGCCTTTTACGTCATCGATCAATTGAGCATAGATGTGCTTGGAGGAACGAAACACGGACAGACGTGGACGTTCGTTCGTCCCGCTGATTTTCTTACGGACCCGAAGGTGTCTTTTCAGACGAGCCTTGTTTTTATCGGCCTTTGTAATCATCCGCATTTACACTCCCTTCATGAAATGAACGACGCAGAGCTCTTAAGCCGCCGCGTACGTCTTATTTTTTCTTGCCTGCTTTACCTTCCTTGCGAAGGATGCGCTCGTTCTCGTACTTGATGCCTTTGCCTTTATACGGTTCCGGCTCGCGAACGGCACGGATTTTCGCTGCGGTTGCGCCGACAAGCTCTTTGTCGATGCCCTTCACGATAATCTTGTTCTGTGCAGGAACTTCGAACTCGATGCCCTTCTCCGGCAGGAACTCTACCGGATGAGAGTAACCAACGTTCAGTACAAGCTTCTCGCCGGACTTGCTTGCGCGATAACCTACGCCGACCAGCTCGAGATTTTTGGAATAACCTTCGGTTACGCCGCTCACCATGTTGGCCACTACGCTGCGGGTCGTTCCGTGCAGAGCACGGTGAAGCTTGTTATCGGAAGGACGTTCAACGGAAATGACATCGGACTCGTACGAAACTTTCATATCGCCGTGCAGCGCGCGGGACAAAGTTCCTTTCGGTCCTTTGATCGTAATTACGTTGTTGTCCAGGTTCACGTTCACGCCGTTAGGCACCTGAATCGGTTTGCGTCCAATACGGGACATGGGTACACCTCCAATCGTGTGACAGTTAAATTACCAAACGTAGCAGAGCACTTCGCCGCCGGCGTTCCCTTGACGGGCTTCCTTGTCGGTGACGATGCCTTTGGATGTGGAAATGATCGCGATGCCGAGGCCACCCAACACGCGCGGCACTTCGTTCGACTTCGTGTATACGCGCAGGCCGGGCTTGCTGATGCGCTTGAGGCCCGTAATAACGCGCTCGTTGTTCGGTCCGTATTTCAGGAAAATGCGGATCAAGCCTTGCTTGTTGTCTTCCACGTACTCGGCGTCGCGGATAAAGCCTTCGCGCTTCAGGATTTCAGCAATTTGCTTCTTCACCGTAGACGCAGGCAATTCCACAGACTCATGACGCACCAGATTCGCGTTGCGAATGCGCGTCAACATATCTGCAATAGGATCAGACATAACCATGGGGTAAACCTCCTTCCCGAACTAGGCTGATTACCAGCTCGCTTTTTTAACGCCAGGAATCTGGCCCTTATATGCCAACTCGCGGAAACAGATCCGGCAGATCTTGAACTTCTGCAGTACGGAATGCGGACGGCCGCAACGCTCGCAACGCGTGTAAGCTTGGACTTTAAACTTCGGCGCGCGTTGTTGCTTGATTTTCATCGATGTTTTTGCCACTTGCTTTCACACCTCCATTAGGTAACCTTTTGCTATTGACCGGGTGATCGTCACTTCGCAAACGGCATACCCAATTGGGTGAGCAGCTCACGCGCTTCTTCGTCCGATTGTGCCGTCGTGACGATGACGATGTCCATCCCGCGAACTTTATCGATCTTGTCGTATTCGATCTCCGGGAAGATCAACTGCTCCTTCAAACCGAGCGTGTAGTTGCCGCGGCCGTCGAACGATTTGGTCGATACGCCGTGGAAGTCGCGCACGCGAGGAAGAGAAATGTTGAACAGCTTATCCAGGAAGTGGTACATGCGCTCGCCGCGCAGCGTCACCTTCACGCCGATCGGCAGATTCTCCCGCAGACGGAAGCCCGCGATCGATTTCTTGGCGCGCGTAACAACAGGCTTCTGACCGGCAATCTTCTGCATGTCTTCCACTGCAAAATCGATGATTTTGGAGTTGGCAACCGCTTCGCCGACGCCCATGTTGATGACGACTTTCTCCACCTTCGGCACTTGCATGACCGATTTGTAGCTAAACTTCTGCATCAGCGCAGGAGTGATTTCATTCAGGAAACGTTCCTTCATTCTTGCTGCCATGAGTCACAATGACCTCCTTTCCGTTCTTACTCCGATTAGTCGATCAATTCTCCGGAACGTTTTGCGACCCGGACTTTCTTGCCGTTATCCAGCGTTTTGTAGCCGATACGAGTCGGCTTGCCGCTCTTCGGATCGATATGCATGACGTTGGAAGCGTGAATCGGCGCTTCGCGTTCGATGATACCGCCTTGCTGGTTTTGCGGGTTCGGACGAGTATGACGCTTGATCATGTTCACGCCTTCGACAAGGACGCGGTTCTCGCGCGGGTAAGAGGCGATAATGCGGCCCTTCTTACCTTTGTCCTTGCCGGAGATCACGATGACGTTGTCGTCCTTTTTCACGTGCAGTTTATTGTTGTGCGATTCGAGCACTTTTTTCAGACGGGGCATGGGTACACCTCCTTGAGTGGTTCTCCATCGGTGCGCTCCGGAGTCTTACAGAACTTCCGGTGCCAGGGAAATGATTTTCATGAAATCACGTTCGCGAAGCTCACGGGCAACAGGTCCGAAGATCCGGGTGCCGCGAGGGCTCTTGTCTTCTTTAACGATAACAGCAGCGTTCTCGTCGAACGCGATATAGGATCCGTCTTTGCGGCGTACCGAACGTTTCGTGCGAACGATCACGCATCTTACGACATCGCCTTTTTTGACAACGCCGCCTGGTGTTGCTTGTTTAACGGAGCATACGATCATATCGCCGATATGTCCTACGCGGCGTCCCGTACCGCCAAGCACACGGATGCACATCAATTCTTTCGCGCCGGAGTTGTCGGCAACGGCCAGACGCGTAAACGGTTGAATCATCGCAGGGTCCTCCTTTCAGTAGCGGGTAAGTCGACTTAAGCCAATACGGCTTTCTCGACGATTTCGACCAGACGCCATGTCTTGTCTTTCGACAACGGGCGGGTCTCCATGATTTTCACGGTATCGCCGATTTGCGCTTCGTTGTTCTCGTCGTGCGCCTTGAATTTCTTCGTGTATTTAATCCGCTTGTGGTACAGGCTGTGCTTCTTGTACGTCTCGACAGCTACCACAATCGTTTTGTCCATCTTATCGCTGACGACTTTGCCGATTTGCACTTTGCGATTGTTGCGTTCGCTCATGGTCATCCTCCTTTTCCCGGGTATTAGCCGATGCCGAGTTCACGCTCGCGCAAAATGGTTTTAGCCCGAGCGATTTCTTTCCGCAATTCGCCAAGGCGGTGCGGGGTGTCCAGTTGGCCGGTAGCCAGTTGGAAGCGGAGGTTGAACAGTTCATCCTTGAAGCCGGCGATCTTCTGCTCGAGTTCCGCCGATGTCAGGTTGCGAAATTCACTGGCTTTCATTTGCTTCACCACCCAGTTCTTCACGTTTCACAAACTTCGTCTTCACCGGCAGCTTGTGCGCGGCAAGGCGCATTGCTTCGCGTGCGATCTCCTCGGATACCCCTGCAAGCTCGAACATCACTTTGCCCGGCTTTACAACGGCAACCCAAGCTTCTACGTTACCTTTACCGCTACCCATCCGAACCTCGAGAGGCTTCTGGGTGATCGGCTTCGAAGGGAAGATTTTGATCCAGACTTTACCGCCCCGTTTGATGTAACGAGTCATCGCGATCCGAGCAGCCTCGATCTGACGGTTCGTTACCCAAGAAGCTTCCTGTGCCTGCAGGCCGTATTCGCCGAAGTGAACCTCGGTGCCGCCTTTGGCGCGGCCTTTCATTTTACCGCGATGTACTTTGCGGTGTTTGACGCGTTTAGGGACCAACATGATCAGTTGCCTCCTTCCTGGGCAGCTCTTTTCTTCGTCGGAAGGACTTCGCCGCGGTAGATCCACACTTTTACGCCGATGCGGCCGTAAGTCGTATGAGCTTCCGCCGTTCCGTAGTCAATGTCAGCGCGAAGCGTGTGCAGAGGCACCGTTCCTTCGCTGTATCCTTCTTGACGAGCAATTTCCGCTCCGCCCAGACGGCCGCTAACGGAAGTCTTGATTCCTTTTGCTCCTGCGCGCTGCGTACGCTGAATCGCCTGCTTCATCGCACGGCGGAAAGAAACGCGACGCTCCAGTTGTTGCGCGATGCTCTCGGCAACGAGGACAGCGTCCAGCTCAGGGTTTTTGATCTCGGAGATGTTGATGTGTACTTTTTTGCCGTTCGTCATTTTCGTCAATTGGCCGCGAAGCACTTCGACTTCCGAACCGCCCTTGCCGATGACGATGCCCGGCTTAGCCGTATGAATCGTAACGTTGACGCGGTTGGCCGCACGTTCGATCTCGATTTTGGAAACCGCGGCTTCTTTCAGCTTCTTCTTCAGGAATTCGCGGATTTTGACGTCCTCAATCAGAAGGGTGCCGAAATCTTTGTCCGCATACCATTTGGATTCCCAGTCACGAATGATGCCGATGCGAAGACCGACGGGATTTACTTTTTGACCCACACGTTGTCCCTCCTTATTTCTCAGATACGACCAGCGTAATGTGGCTGGAGCGTTTGAAAATGCTGAATGCGCGACCTTGGGAACGAGGCTGGAACCGTTTCATGGTAGGTCCTTCGTTAACGAAGGCCTCGGAAACGACCAATTTGTTCACGTCGAGCTGATAGTTGTGTTCGGCGTTGGCAATCGCGGAGTTCAGCAGCTTCTCCAGAACCGGAGAGGCCGAACGAGGCGTATGACGCAGAATGGCGATGGCGTCTCCTACCTTCTTGCCGCGGATCAGGTCCACGACCAGGCGGACCTTGCGCGCCGGAATGCGAATGTTATTCACGACAGCTTTCGCTTGCTGAGACATCGGTGTACCTCCTCCCTTACGTACGTTACGTGACGATCGCCGCGAACGCCGTACAGCGTCCGAGCCGAATCGCACTTCGTAGGGTTATATTAGCGCTTGCCCGTTTTCTTATCGTCGTCCGTGTGACCCTTGAACGTGCGCGTAGGCGCGAACTCGCCCAGCTTGTGGCCGACCATGTCTTCCGACACGTAGACCGGCACGTGCTTGCGGCCGTCGTATACCGCGAACGTATGGCCCACGAATTGCGGGAAAATCGTCGAACGGCGAGACCACGTTTTGATGACGGCTTTTTTATTCGATCCGGACAGCTCTTCTACTTTCTTAAGCAGATACCCGTCCACGAAAGGTCCTTTTTTCAAACTGCGACCCATGGAATGCTCCTCCCTTCAAAACGGCTTGAGAGTTCCGCGTCCGCGCCAACAGACAAGGTGCGTTACTTGCTGCGGCCGCGAACGATATATTTGCTCGAAGCTTTTTTCTTCTTGCGAGTTTTGTAGCCCAGAGTCGGCTGTCCCCAAGGAGAAAGCGGGGATTTGCGTCCGATTGGCGCGCGTCCTTCGCCACCGCCGTGCGGGTGATCGTTCGGGTTCATGACGACACCGCGGACGATTGGACGCTTGCCGAGCCAGCGATTGCGTCCCGCTTTGCCGATGTTGATCAGCTCATGGTCCGAGTTGCCGACCGTGCCGATCGTTGCGCGGCAAGTTTTCAGAATGCGGCGAATCTCGCCGGAAGTCAAACGGATCGTCACATAGGCATCTTCTTTACCGAGCAGCTGGGCGCTGGTGCCGGCCGCGCGTACGAGTTGACCGCCTTTGCCCGGCTTCAGCTCGATATTGTGGATAACCGTACCGACCGGAATGTTCTCCAGCGGAAGCGCGTTGCCCACTTTGATGTCGGCGTCAGGTCCGGACGTAATCACGTCGCCGACTTTGAGCCCCTTCGGAGCGATGATATAAGCTTTCTCTCCGTCTGCATAGTTGATCAGAGCGATATAAGACGTACGGTTCGGATCGTATTCGATCGTAGCCACGCGGCCGGGAATGCCGTCCTTCGTGCGCTTGAAGTCGATAATCCGGTATTTACGCTTATGTCCGCCTCCGTGGTGACGAACGGTAATTTTACCTTGGTGGTTGCGGCCTGCGCGTTTGGAGAGCGGCGCGAGCAGCGATTTCTCGGGCTCGTTCGTCGTAATCTCTTCGAACGTCGCGATCGTCATTTGACGACGGCTGGCCGTTGTCGGATTAAACTTTTTGACTGGCAATGGGATTCCCTCCTTACTTTAGAGAATGATTAAACGGAAGCTTCGAAGAATTCCAGCGGCTTGCTGTCTTCGGAAAGCTGCACAATTGCTTTTTTCCACTCGGACGTATACCCGCTGTGTCTGCCGTAGCGCTTCGGCTTGGCAGGCATTCTGAGCGTATTGACGCTAACGACCTTGACTTTGAAGATTTGCTCGATCGCTTGCTTGATTTCCGTTTTGTTGGCTTTCAGCTCGACCTCGAACACATATTTGCGCTGTTCGATGAACTCGCTCGTACGCTCGGTAATGACCGGACGCTTGATCAGATCGCGAGGGTTTCTCATTACGCGAACACCTCCTCGACTTTAGCGACCGCATCCTTCGTAATGATCAGCTGATCGTGCTTGATCACATCGAGGACATTGATTCCGTCTGCTGCGACGAACTTCACGCCAGGGATGTTGCGCGCGGACAAAGCCACATTCTCTTCATAATCCGCCGTAACGACAAGCGCTTTGCGGGATACTTTGAGATTGGTCAAAATTTTCACGAATTCCTTCGTTTTCGGTTGGGCCAGGCTCAGTTGGTCCAGAACGATCAGTTGATTATCCACAACCTTGCTGGAGAGAGCCGATTTGATGGCCAAACGGCGAACTTTACGCGGCAATTTGAAGCCATAGCTGCGAGGCGTCGGTCCGAAGACGATGCCGCCGCCCTTCCATTGCGGCGCGCGAATGCTGCCCTGACGAGCGCGGCCCGTTCCTTTTTGTTTCCAAGGCTTGCGTCCGCCTCCGCGCACTTCCGAGCGTCCTTTCGTGTCGTGCGTGCCGGAACGAACGGCAGCTTGCTGGAGCAATACGGCGCTGTGCAGAACGTGTACGTTCGGCTCCAGGCCGAATACTCCTTCCGCCAGATCCAATTGTCCGACTTCTTTGCCGTCTACGTTAAATACGGATACTTTCGGCATGAGTGGTCCTCCTTTCCTCTTACGTTACGAATTATTTCTTCACCGCGGAGCGGATTTTGAGATAGCTGTTGCGAGCGCCCGGTACGGAGCCCTTGATCAGAAGCACGTTGCGTTCTACGTCGACTTTAACGATCTCCAGGTTTTGAACCGTGATCGTATCGCCGCCCATGCGACCGTGCATTTTTTTGCCCTTCGGCACGCGGTTGGCGTCGCGAATCGTCGCAAGCGAACCGTTGCCGCGGTGGTATTTCGAACCGTGCGTCATCTTGCCGCGGGCAAAGCCCCAACGCTTGACGGCGCCAGCCGTTCCTTTACCTTTGGAAATCCCCGTTACGTCAACAATATCGCCTTCGGAGAATTGGTCAACCTTAAGTTCCTGACCAACCTCAACTTCTGCCGGCGTAATTCCGCTCACTTCGCGGATGAAGCGCTTGGGGCCCGTTCCTGCCTTCTTAGCGTGGCCGATTGCGGGTTTGGTAGCCAGCTTTTCGCGCTTGTCCGCGAAGCCGAGCTGAACTGCTTCGTATCCGTCGTTATCCGCAGTTTTCTTTTGCAATACGATATTCGGAGTCGCTTCCACCACAGTGACAGGCACTACGCTGCCGTCCGCGGCGAAGATTTGCGTCATTCCGAGTTTACGTCCCAAGATTCCTGACATGTTGACACCTCTTTTCTCGATGGATCTGATTAGCTCAAAGCCCTATTACAGTTTGATTTCGATATCGACGCCAGACGGCAGGTCGAGGCGCATCAATGCGTCTACCGTTTGCGGCGTCGGATTGACGATATCAATCAAACGCTTGTGCGTACGCATTTCGAACTGCTCCCGCGAGTCCTTGTACTTGTGGACCGCACGCAAAATCGTGATGATTTGCTTTTCGGTCGGCAGCGGGATCGGACCGGAGACACCTGCACCAGTACGTTTTGCCGTTTCTACGATTTTCTCCGCGGATTGATCGAGGATACGATGATCGTAGGCTTTCAAACGGATGCGGATTTTTTGCTTTGCCATAGAATTCCCTCCTTCATTCGCCCAATTTTGGAATCGGACATACTCCGTGAGAAAAACCCGACTTGCACCGGTTGGCCTCCCTTATGGCAAAGGGGCCGGGTGTGTCGGCAACCTCTCACATCAGCGCACAGTCACAGACCAACATTCACTATTATAGCGATCTGCCCAATCGATTGCAACATTAATTTTCATAATCGGTTTCTGCGTTCGGGAAATCCGTTTTCTCGCTGTCCGGCGGTACATGCGCGGCTGGAAAATAGGGAAACTTAAAGGGCGATCACCATTGTTCAAAGGGGGTAAAGCGCGAATGCCGACATGGCTGGAGGTGACGCTGCGGACTATAATGTCCGTTGCCATCCTTTTTATCATCACCCGGATTCTGGGCAAAAGGCAAGTGTCCCAGTTGTCGCTGTTCGAATACATAACGGGAATTTCGATCGGCAACCTGGCCGCTTATCTGTCTCTCGATACGGATACGAAGTGGTATATCGGAATCGTGGCGCTGAGCGTGTGGGTCATCGTGTCGTACGGAATCGAGATTATCCAGCTAAAGAGCAAGCGGACCCGGGACTTCCTCGACGGGACCTCCACGGTATTCATGAAGAACGGTAAAATTCTCGAAGACAACCTGAGAGAGGAGCGGGTCTCGTCCGACGAGCTGATGGAGATGCTGCGGAAGAACAATGTGTTCGACGTGTCGAAGGTGGACTTCGCGATCATGGACGCGAGCGGGGAATTGAACGTTCAGCTGAAAAAAGAGTACCAGCCGCTCACGCCTTCGGATGTCGGTCTGTCCGTCTCTCCGGAGAAGTACAATATGGCGGTCATTATGGACGGCAAGATTATGGAGGACTCGCTGAAAAAAATCGGGCTGAACCGCGCCTGGCTGGAGCATAAGCTGCAGCAGCTCGGCATCTCGATGGAGAAAATTTATTTCGCCCAGGTGAATTCTCAGAACAAGCTGTATATCGATCCTTACGAAGATTCGTTTAACGAAAGGTAAAAACCGCATATTTTTTTCCAGCGCCTCGTCATCGCTTGTCTTTTTCTTCCATATAAATAAGACAGGCCATGAGGAAGGGACTGGTTTCGCTTGATTTCTATCCATAAAGTCGCCGCGATCGCCATCGGTTGTCTGCTGATCGCGGTCGGTATCGATTTTTTCCTGATGCCGCTAAAGGTGCTCGACGGCGGCTTTATCGGAATCGCTCTGATCGGCAACTACCTGTTCGGAATCCGGGTCGGCGTTCTGCTCATTCTGTGCAGCCTGCCCGTCTTCGTCTATACGTGGTTTACGGACAAGGCGATCTTCTTCCATAGTCTGCTTGGGATGTTCACGCTGTCGTACGCCACCGATCTGCTCGATCCGTACAACCCCTTCGGCCCGATCATTGCCGCGCATCCTTTCGCCGCTTCGATTGCGGGAGGAACGTGCATCGGAATCGGGTTCGGAATTTTGTTAAAATACGACACCAGCACCGGCGGCGTCGATCTGTTGGCCAAGCTGCTCGCCAAAAGGGTAAAGCTTAACGTCGGCATTCTCATCCTCATGATGGATTCGCTGGTCATCGCCCTCGGAGGCATTTTGTTCTCGCTCGATACCTTTTTCCTATCGGTTGCGACGATTACTTCCGGCGGAGTCGCGACCAGCCTGTGCACCTCGAAGTATTTCGCTTATTGACGGGGAGCCGCAGATCCTCTTGCAAAAAAACTGTCCAAGGCGATCGCCTTGGACAGTTTGCGCATTGCTGCTCTTATTTTTGGATGGAAGCAACTGCGCCCGCGCCTACCGTACGGCCGCCTTCGCGGATCGCGAAGCGAGTGCCTTCTTCGATAGCGATCGGGGAGATCAGCTGAACCGTTACCGTGATGTTATCGCCAGGCATAACCATTTCCGCGCCTTCCGGCAGGTTGATGATACCCGTTACGTCCGTCGTACGGAAGTAGAACTGAGGACGGTAGCCCGTGAAGAAAGGCTTGTGGCGTCCGCCTTCCGCTTGAGTCAGAACGTAGATTTGAGCGGTGAATTCCGTGTGAGGCTTAACGGAACCCGGCTTAGCCAATACTTGGCCGCGCTCGATGTCTTTACGGTCAACGCCGCGGAGCAATGCGCCGATGTTGTCGCCCGCTTGAGCTTGGTCGAGCAATTTGCGGAACATTTCTACGCCCGTTACAACCGTCTTGCGAGTTTCTTCTTGCAGACCGATGATTTCGGCTTCGTCGCCGACTTTAACGATACCGCGCTCTACACGGCCCGTAGCAACCGTACCGCGTCCCGTGATCGTGAACACGTCCTCGACCGGCATCAGGAAAGGCTTGTCAGTCGCGCGCTCCGGAGTCGGGATGTAGCTGTCGATCGCTTCGAACAGCTCGATGATTTTGTCAGCCCAAGGGCCGTCCGGGTTAGCCAGAGCTTCGCGAGCAGCGCCGCGGATGATCGGAGTGTCGTCGCCCGGGAACTCGTACTCGTTCAGCAGGTCGCGGATTTCCATCTCAACCAGCTCGAGCAGCTCTTCGTCTTCTACCATGTCGCATTTGTTCAGGAATACGACGATGTAAGGAACGCCGACTTGGCGGGAGAGCAGGATGTGCTCGCGCGTTTGCGGCATCGGGCCGTCAGCGGCGGATACGACCAGGATTGCGCCGTCCATTTGAGCAGCGCCCGTGATCATGTTTTTAACGTAGTCGGCGTGTCCCGGGCAGTCAACATGAGCGTAGTGACGGTTAGGCGTCTCATACTCAACGTGAGCCGTGGAGATCGTGATGCCGCGCTCGCGCTCTTCCGGAGCCTTGTCGATTTGGTCGAATGCGACAGCAGAACCACTGCCATATTTTTTGTTCAATACCGAAGTGATTGCAGCAGTCGTCGTCGTTTTGCCGTGGTCAACGTGACCGATCGTCCCGATATTCACGTGCGGTTTTGTACGTTCGAACTTAGCCTTAGCCATTGGATACTGTTCCTCCTTAATGAGAGAAAGATTTGATTTTTTATTTGATGACGGGGGAGCGCCGCGTCTAAGCGGCGCTCCGCCCGTCCGCTTCCTGAAGCTTCTTACGCGCCTTTGTTCTTGGAGACGATCTCGTCGGAGATCGACTTCGGCACTTCCTCGTAGTGGGAAAGCTCCATCGAGAATACGCCGCGTCCTTGCGTACCGGAACGGAGAGTCGTGGAGTAACCGAACATTTCAGCCAACGGCACCTTCGCGCGGACGATTTGTGCGCCGAAACGCATATCCGATCCTTCGATGCGGCCGCGGCGGGAGCTCAGCATGCCCATGACATCGCCGAAGTACTCTTCGGGAACCGTGACTTCAACCTTCATGATCGGCTCGAGCAGCACAGGATCGCATTTGTCCTTCGCCGCTTTAAGCGCCATCGATCCGGCGATTTTGAACGCCATCTCCGAGGAGTCGACGTCGTGGTATGATCCGTCGAAGATCGTCGCTTTGATATCGACGAGCGGGAAGCCGGCCAATACGCCGTTCTTCATCGCTTCTTCGATACCGGCTTGTACCGGCGCGATGTATTCGCGCGGAACGACTCCGCCGACGATCTTGTTTTCGAACTGGAAGCCCGTACCCGGCTCGAGCGGTTCGAACTCGATCCAGACGTGGCCGTATTGACCGCGTCCGCCGGATTGACGAACGAACTTGCCTTCGACCTTCGCCGCCGTGCGGAACGTCTCGCGGTAAGCAACCTGCGGCTTGCCGACGTTCGTCTCGACTTTGAATTCGCGAAGCATACGGTCGACGAGAATTTCGAGGTGGAGCTCGCCCATCCCCGAGATGATCGTTTGGCCGGTCTCTTCGTCCGTATGCGCGCGGAACGTCGGATCCTCTTCGGCCAGCTTCTGCAGAGCGATGCCCATCTTGTCTTGGTCGGCTTTCGTCTTCGGCTCGACCGCAAGCTGGATAACCGGCTCCGGGAAGTTCATCGACTCGAGGATGACCGGGTTCTTCTCATCGCACAGCGTATCGCCCGTCGTCGTGTCCTTCAGGCCGACGGCAGCGGCGATGTCGCCCGCGTAGACCTGATCGATCTCTTGACGGCTGTTCGCGTGCATCTGGAGAATACGGCCGATCCGCTCGCGCTTGCCTTTCGTCGCGTTAACGACGTAGGAACCGGAGTTCAGTACGCCGGAGTAGACGCGGAAGAAAGTCAGACGGCCCACGTAAGGGTCGGTCATAATCTTGAACGCCAGCGCCGAGAACGGCTCGCTGTCGGAAGATTTGCGCGTCGTTTCCGTGCCGTCTTCCAGAACGCCCTTGATGTCCGGAACGTCCGTCGGAGCGGGAAGGTAAGCGACGACAGCATCCAGCATCGGCTGAACGCCCTTGTTGCGGTAAGAGGAACCGCAGACGACCGGGAAGATTTTCACTTCGCAGACGCCTTTGCGCAGAGCGGCTTTAATCTCCTCTACGGTCAATTCTTCGCCTTCGAGGTATTTCATCGTCAGCTCTTCGTCCAGCTCGGCCACTTTCTCTACCAGCTCGTTGCGAAGCTCCTCGACTTGGCTTGCGTATTCAGCAGGAATTTCAACCACTTCCGGCTCTTTGCCGAGATCGTCTTTATAGACGTAAGCAACCTGTTCGACCAGGTCGATCATGCCTTTGAACGTATCTTCGGCGCCGATCGGCAATTGAATCGCTACTGCGTTCGCGTTCAGGCGCTCTCTCATGTCCTTGACGACATTCAAGTAGTCCGCGCCGATAATATCCATCTTGTTCACGTAGGCGATCCGCGGTACGCCGTAACGGTCGGCTTGGCGCCATACCGTCTCGGATTGCGGTTCTACGCCTTCTTTGGCGCTGAATACGCCAACAGCCCCATCCAATACGCGCAAGGAGCGCTCGACTTCTACCGTAAAGTCAACGTGACCCGGAGTGTCGATAATATTGATGCGGTGACCTTTCCACTGAGCGGTCGTCGCGGCGGACGTAATCGTGATGCCGCGCTCCTGCTCCTGCTCCATCCAGTCCATCGTAGCGGCGCCTTCGTGCACTTCGCCGATTTTGTGAACGCGTCCGGTGTAGAACAAGATCCGTTCGGTCGTGGTCGTTTTACCCGCATCAATGTGCGCCATAATCCCGATGTTGCGCGTATTTTGCAAGGAGAACTCTCTAGCCATGAATACAGTCTCCCTTCAAAATGTCTCGCTTCGCTCTAATTACCAGCGGTAGTGCGCGAACGCTCTGTTCGCTTCCGCCATCTTGTGAGTGTCCTCACGTTTTTTGACGGCTGCGCCCGTGTTGTTGGATGCGTCCAGAATTTCTGCAGCCAGACGCTCTTCCATCGTTTTCTCGCCGCGGTTGCGAGCGTAGTTCACGAGCCAGCGCAGTCCAAGGGACGTGCGGCGCTCAGGCTTCACTTCTACTGGAACTTGATAGTTCGCGCCGCCTACGCGACGGGCTTTAACTTCAAGCACCGGCATAATATTCTTGATCGCTGCTTCAAAGACCTCCATAGGCTCTTTGCCGGAGCGCTCTTGAATGATTTTGAACGCATCATAGAGCAGTTGCTGCGCTACGCCTCTCTTACCGTCGATCATGATCCGGTTGACAAGGCGAGTTACCAGCTTGCTGTTGTACAGCGGATCCGGGAGTACGTCCCGTTTCGGAACCGGTCCTTTGCGTGGCATTAAGGTTCCTCCTTTCTCATTCTTAACGTTCAGGCACAATCAGGATGCCCGACCGGATTAGGATTTTTTGGCTTTCGGCTTCTTCGTTCCGTACTTGGAACGAGCTTGCTGGCGGTTGTTGACTCCCGCCGTATCCAGAGCGCCGCGAACGATGTGGTAACGGACACCCGGAAGGTCTTTAACACGGCCACCGCGTACAAGAACGACGCTGTGCTCCTGCAGGTTGTGGCCGATTCCTCCGATGTAGGCGGTCACCTCTACGCGGTTCGTCAGACGAACACGGGCGTATTTACGAAGAGCGGAGTTCGGTTTTTTCGGCGTCATCGTTCCTACACGGGTGCAAACCCCGCGCTTTTGAGGAGCGCTCATGTTCGTTTCTACGCGTTTGAGCGCGTTGAAACCTCTTTGAAGCGCCGGCGATTTCGATTTGACGACCTTCGATTGACGGCCTTTACGAACGAGTTGATTGATTGTTGGCATGCTGCCACCCCCTTCCCATGACGGGTAAAAATAAAAGAATAAGCGATCGGATCGACTCGGCTTGCGAAGTCCACAGATCCAGGTGGTTCATTTTGAGAGACGAGAAAGGGCCCGACCGGCAGTCCCGCACGCAAGCGGTCAACCGCATCAAACCCGTTATTCCTATTCTCTATCGGCTCCGGCGAAACGCCTCCGGCCGACTACAGCTCACCATCGCCCAGGTCCGCACCGGTCATGGCGCGTCGGAAGGACGCACCTCTGGCACACACTAGAACATATTATCATCTGGATATTAGCATGTCAAGAACCCACTTTCGCCTGAATTCAAGCGCTTTTCCGGGGCCCGTCTTAAAACTTCCTCTTGCCCATCAACCGAAGGAAAATACAGAATAAAACGGCGCTGTAACCGTAAGGCGCTAACAAGACGATCGCTTTGTCCATCGGCCGGAAGTCGTGATACTCGTTCAAGGCGTCGATCAGCGGAAATACCGGCGGAAGCAGCGAAGCCAGAAACCGGACGGAGTCGGGCAGCGCCTCGCGAATGCCGCCGCCCGCGAGCGAGACGGCGACGACCAGAATGAGGCCGATGACCGCCTCGCTTAGTTTGCGGACTAGCTTGTTCGTGAATAGATAGGATAAGGCCATTCCCAGCAGCGACAAGCCCAGATGGGCAACGTACGCGGCCAACATCTCGCCTGCGCCGGGCTGCCTGTCGAATCTCGCGAGCAAGATCGGATAGACTGTCGTAGCCAGCGACAATGCGGCGACGATCAAGACCAGCGGCAGCGCCCGGCCAAGGTAATATTTGTAGAGATTGCCCGCGTGCAGGACGCCGACGATCTGCTGCGTCTCCCGTTCGGCATCGACATAGCCGAAGGCGAGCCAGACCGAGACGACGAACATGAAGGACGCGGTCAACGAATAACTCGGCATGACGGGATTCGGAGCGACGCCGTAGATAAAGCCGAGAACAAGCGCGTAGCAGATCATCGGCGCTACGTAACGATAAGATCGGACGTAATCCTTGAACGCGAAACGCATTAATCCGATCATATCCGTTCGTCCTCCCGATTCGCTTCCGCGACCGAGCGGATCGATCCGCCCGCCGCCAGCACGGACCCCAGAAACCGGTCGGAGCGTCCGGCTTCGATATGAACCGCCCACATTCCGCGCTCCTTGTACGTTAAGAGAACGCCTTCCGCCGCTCCGAATACGGTCTCCGCCGTCTCGTCGTCGAGCGTGAAGACGATTGCGACGCATGCCTTCGACGTCCGAGACCGAGGAGCGCTTATCGACTCGACCTTCCCGTTCTCCAGCATGACGACCCGATCCGCCAGCCGGTCCACGAGTTCCGGTTCGTGCGTAGAGAACACGATCGCCATGCCGCCGGAGTTGAGCCGCGCGAGCGTCTGCATCAGTTCTTCTTGCGTCCCGGTGTCCAGGCCGGATAGCGGCTCGTCCAGCAAGAGCAGATCCGGTTCTTCCAGCAGAGCCTGCATCAGATTGACCTTCTGCAGCATTCCTTTGGAGAATGTGTCCAGGCGCCCCTTCCCGTTCGGCAGCCGAAACGTCTCCATAAGATCAGCGATTCTCCGCTCGAGAGCCTCGGCCTTCATCCCTCTGATGCTCCCCATCGCGCGCAAATACTCTTCCGCGGTAAACCGCAGCTTGGGGAAGCGATCGGGCGCGAACCCGATCCGCTTGAGGGGGACGCGGGCAAGCCTCTTTCCTGCGTCCAGCGCCCCGAGCCCGCTAATCGCCTTGAGCAGCGTGCTTTTCCCCGAGCCGTTACGCCCGAGCAGCGCCACGACCTCGCCCGCGCCGATCGACAGGGACAGCTTTTCCAACGCGGCTTTGCCGGCGTATATCCGGTCGATCTCGACAAGCTTCACCAACGGGGTGGACTCCTTCGCGTTGTCCGACGCTTTGACCATGAACGTCCCTCCTTCTCCCGAGGCGCGGACTTCCGCCATCGGATTCTCGTCCGGCAAACGCATAAAGAAACGGATGCCGTTCCCGGCATCCGTTTCTCGCGCTTGCGCGCCTCTCTCTTATTCCGCGCCGACCGGCTCCAGCTCCGCCGTCTCGTCCGTTTGCTCATCAAACGGGGACACGACTTTGATGTTGCGGTAGCGAGCCATCCCCGTGCCTGCCGGAATGAGCTTCCCGATAATGACGTTCTCCTTGAGGCCGAGCAAGCGATCGACTTTGCCCTTGATTGCGGCGTCGGTCAGAACGCGCGTCGTCTCCTGGAAGGACGCCGCCGACAGGAACGAATCGGTCTCGAGAGACGCCTTCGTGATCCCCAGCAATACCGGACGGGCAACCGCCGGCTCCTTGTCGGACAGGATCGCTTCGCGGTTGGCCGCTTCGTATTCGTGAAGGTCGACGAACGCTCCGGGGAGCAGGTTCGTATCGCCCGGATCGACGATGCGGATTTTGCGAAGCATCTGCTTGATCATAACCTCGATATGCTTGTCGTTGATCTCAACGCCCTGGTTCCGGTATACGCGCTGCACCTCTTGCAGAATGTAGTTCTGCACGCCCCGGATCCCTTTGATGCGCAGCATCTCTTTCGGATCGATGGAGCCGTCCGTCAGCTCGTCGCCGGCCTCGACCTGCTGGCCTTGAACGACGCGAATGCGCGAGCCGTAGCTGACCGGGTAGATCTTCGATTCCGCTCCGCCCTGAAGCTCGATTTCGCGGCGATCCTTCGTCTCGCGGATCTCTTTCACGACGCCGTCGAGCTCGGAGATGATCGCTTGGCCTTTCGGGTTCCGGGCCTCGAACAGCTCCTGGATCCGCGGCAAACCTTGCGTGATGTCGTCTCCGGCGACGCCCCCGGTGTGGAACGTGCGCATCGTAAGCTGGGTTCCCGGCTCGCCGATCGACTGAGCGGCGATAATGCCGACGGATTCCCCGATCTCGACCTGCTTGCCGGTCGCCAGATTGCGTCCGTAGCAGAGCTTGCAGACGCCGTGACGAGCGCGGCAGCTGAGTACGGAACGAATCTGAATGCTCTTGATGCCCGCGCGGACGATTTCTTCCGCCTTAGGCGTATCGATCAGATCGTTGCGGTGCGCGATAATCTCTTTCGTCTCCGGATGGCGGATCGTCTCGAACGCGTAGCGGCCTTCGATCCGGTCGAACAGATCTTCGATGACCTCTTTGCCGTCCTCGATCCGGGTGACGGTAATGCCTTTGTCGGTGCCGCAATCGTCCTCGCGAACGATCACGTCCTGAGCCACGTCGACGAGACGGCGGGTCAGATAACCCGAGTCGGCGGTACGAAGAGCCGTATCGGCGAGACCTTTCCGCGCGCCGTGCGTGGAGATGAAGTACTCCAGGACGGTGAGGCCTTCGCGGAAGTTCGACTTGATCGGGAGCTCGATGATCCGTCCGGACGGGTTGGCCATCAGGCCGCGCATGCCGCCCAGCTGGGTGATCTGCGACTTGTTGCCCCGCGCCTTGGAATCGACCATCAGCATGATGCTGTTGTAGCGATCCATGGACTTCATCAGAATGTCCGTAATCTCGTCCTTCGTCTTGCTCCAGATTTCGATAACGCGGTCGCGGCGTTCCTCGTTCGTGATGAGGCCGCGCCGATACTGCGTCGTAACGACTTTAACGCGCTCTTCGGATTTGCTCAGAATGTCCTGCTTCTCCTGCGGCACGACGACGTCGGCGATGCCGATCGTAATGCCCGCGCGAGTCGAATACGTAAATCCGAGCTGCTTGATGTTGTCCAGAATGACCGACGTCTGGGTCGTATGGTAGATGCGGAAGCATTCTCCGATAATGTTGCCCAGATACTCTTTGCCGACGGCTCCCGGAACGGCCGGATCTTCGATATACTTCGAGATGTCGGCGCCTTTTTCGTAGATGAAATATTTATCCGGCGTACCTTTCACGAGGTTTTCTTTTGTCGCCTCGTTGATATAAGGGAACGTGTCCGGGAAAATTTCGTTGAAAATAATTTTGCCGATTGTCGTGACGATCAGCGCTTCCTGCTGCTCCGGCGTGAACGTCTTCTTCTTCAGTTCCTTAACCGGAATAACGACGCGGGCGTGCAGCGAGATGCCTTCCGTGCCGCGCTGGTAAGCGGAGATCGCTTCGTTGACGTTGGCGAAGCGCAGACCGGAGCCGTAAGCCTTGTTGTTGTCCATCGTCAGATAGTAGCAGCCAAGAACCATATCCTGAGATGGCGTAACGACCGGCTTGCCGTCCTTCGGGTTCAGGATGTTGCCCGCGGCCAGCATCAGCAAGCGCGCTTCCGCTTGAGCTTCCGCAGACAGCGGTACGTGCACGGCCATCTGGTCGCCGTCGAAGTCGGCGTTGTACGCCGTACAGACGAGCGGGTGCAGCTTGATGGCGCGGCCTTCGACCAGAACCGGCTCGAACGCTTGAATGCCCAATCTGTGCAGCGTAGGGGCGCGGTTCAGAAGCACCGGATGCTCCTTGATCACTTCTTCCAGCACGTCCCACACTTCAGGGCTGACGCGTTCGACTTTGCGCTTCGCGCTCTTGATGTTGTGGGCCAGACCTTTCAGCACGAGCTCCTTCATGACGAAAGGCTTGAACAGCTCCAGCGCCATCTCCTTCGGAAGACCGCACTGATACATTCTCAGGCTCGGCCCTACGACGATAACGGAACGTCCGGAGTAGTCGACCCGCTTGCCGAGCAGGTTCTGACGGAAGCGGCCTTGTTTTCCCTTCAGCATGTGGCTGAGCGATTTCAGCGGACGATTGCCGGGACCCGTAACCGGGCGGCCGCGGCGGCCGTTGTCGATCAGCGCGTCGACGGCTTCCTGCAGCATCCGCTTCTCGTTCTGCACGATAATGTCCGGCGCGCCCAGGTCGAGCAGACGCTTCAGCCGGTTGTTCCGGTTGATGACGCGGCGGTACAGGTCGTTCAGGTCGCTCGTCGCGAAGCGTCCGCCGTCCAGCTGAACCATCGGGCGCAGCTCCGGAGGAATGACCGGCAGCACGTCGAGGATCATCCAATCCGGCAGGTTGCCGGAATTGCGGAACGACTCGATGACTTCCAGACGCTTGATCGCGCGGTTGCGGCGCTGGCCCTGGGCCGTGCGCAGCTCTTCCTTGAGCGTCTCCAGCTCGCGGTCGAGATCGATGTCCTGCAGCAGCTTTTTGACCGCTTCGGCGCCCATGCCCGCATGGAACGCATAGCCGTACTTGTCCCGGTAGCTGCGGTATTCCTTCTCGGAGAGCAGCTGCTTCTTCTCTAGCGGCGTGTCTCCCGGATCCGTCACGACATAGGAAGCGAAGTAGATGATCTCCTCGAGCGAACGGGGAGACATATCCAGCGCGAGACCCATGCGGCTCGGGATGCCCTTGAAGTACCAGATATGCGACACCGGAGCGGCCAGCTCGATATGACCCATCCGCTCGCGGCGCACCTTGGCCCGCGTCACTTCGACGCCGCAGCGATCGCAGACGACGCCTTTGTAACGCACTCTCTTATACTTGCCGCAATGACATTCCCAGTCCTTCGTCGGTCCGAAAATCTTCTCGCAGAACAAGCCTTCTTTTTCCGGCTTTAACGTCCGGTAGTTTATCGTTTCCGGCTTCTTGACTTCGCCTCTCGACCAGGATCTGATCTTGTCGGGCGAAGCCAAACCGATCTTCATAAACTCAAAGTTATTGACGTCTAACAAGGAGCAAGCCCTCCTTCATCGTTGCTAAGATTTCGGATCCTAAAGTTATTCGACGCCGACTTCGGAACCTTCGAGATTCAGATTCAGCTTATCTCCAGCGGAATCGTCGTCGTCGTCGATTTCCTTCATTTCGATCTCCTGTTCGTCCCCGGACAGAATCTTGACATCCATGCCCAAGCTCTGGAGCTCCTTGATCAATACTTTGAACGATTCGGGAACGCCCGGCTCCGGAACGTTCTCGCCCTTGACGATCGATTCGTACGTCTTCACGCGGCCGACGACGTCGTCCGACTTGACGGTCAGAATCTCTTGAAGCGTATAGGCCGCGCCGTAAGCCTCGAGCGCCCATACCTCCATCTCCCCGAAGCGCTGGCCGCCGAACTGGGCTTTACCGCCGAGCGGCTGCTGCGTAACGAGCGAGTATGGACCGGTGGAACGGGCGTGAATCTTGTCGTCGACCATGTGCGCCAGCTTGATCATGTACATGACGCCGACGGTAACTTCGCGCTCGAAAAACTCTCCCGTGCGGCCGTCGCGCAGACGCCACTTGCCGTTGCGGGCCATGCCGGCCTCTTCCATCGTGTCGAAGACATCGTGCTCGGTCGCTCCGTCGAATACCGGCGTCGCGGCGTGAATGCCGAGCAGCTTGCAGGCCATGCCGAGGTGAACCTCGAGCACCTGCCCGATATTCATCCGGGAAGGAACCCCGAGCGGATTCAGAACGACCTGTACCGGCGTTCCGTCCGGCAGGAACGGCATATCCTCCTCCGGCAATATCCGGGCGATAACCCCTTTGTTGCCGTGGCGGCCCGCCATCTTGTCGCCCTCGGAAATTTTCCGCTTCTGGGCGATGTAGGCGCGGACCAGCTGGTTGACTCCCGGAGGCAGCTCGTCGCCGTTCTCGCGGGTGAACACCTTCACGTCGACGACGATGCCGTCCGTACCGTGAGGAACGCGCAGCGACGTATCGCGGACTTCGCGGGCCTTCTCGCCGAAGATCGCATGCAGCAGACGCTCTTCCGCCGTCAGCTCCGTTACGCCCTTCGGCGTCACCTTGCCGACGAGAATGTCGCCCGCGCTGATCTCGGCGCCGACGCGGATGATGCCGCGCTCGTCAAGATTGCGAAGCGCGTCTTCCCCGACGTTCGGGATGTCGCGCGTAATTTCTTCCGGCCCGAGCTTCGTATCCCGCGCCTCCGATTCGTACTCCTCGATATGGATCGAGGTATAGACGTCTTCGCGCACAAGCTTCTCGGACAGCAGAATCGCATCCTCGTAGTTGTAGCCTTCCCACGTCATGAAGGCGACGACGACGTTGCGGCCGAGAGCCAGCTCGCCGTTGTCCGTGGAAGGACCGTCAGCCATAATGTCGCCCTTCTTGATCACGTCGCCGCGGCGAACGAGAGGCCGCTGGTTAATGCACGTCCCTTGGTTGGAACGCATAAATTTCTGCAGCTTGTATTTGACGATGTCGCCCTTGACTTCCTTGCCGTCGATCACCTCGACCCGGCGAAGCTGGATTTCATTGGCAGACACTCGTTCGATATATCCGTCATATTTGGATACAATACATACCCCGGAGTCCTTCGCGGACTTGTGCTCCATGCCCGTGCCGACGAAAGGAGCCTCCGGAATGAGCAGCGGAACGGCTTGACGCTGCATGTTCGAACCCATCAGCGCGCGGTTCGAGTCGTCGTTCTCGAGGAACGGAATCATCGCCGTCGCCACGGACACGACCTGCTTCGGCGAGACGTCCATGTAGTCGACCCGATCGCTCGGCATCGTCAAGATATTATCGGTCTGCTTGTTATAGCGGACGATAATATTCTCTTCCGCGAACGTTCCGTCCGGATTCAGCTTCGCGTTCGCCTGCGCAATGATGTAGTTGTCCTCTTCGTCCGCGGTCATGTAGACGATCTCGTCCGTAACCCGGTTCGTGTTCGGATCGACTTTGCGATACGGCGCCTCGATAAAGCCGTATTCGTTAATTCTCGCGAACGACGACAGGGAGTTGATCAGACCGATGTTCGGTCCCTCCGGCGTCTCGATCGGACACATCCGGCCATAGTGGGAGTTATGAACGTCCCGCACCTCGAAGCCCGCGCGTTCCCGCGTCAGACCGCCCGGTCCGAGCGCGGACAGACGGCGCTTGTGGGTCAGCTCGGCCAGCGGGTTCGTCTGGTCCATGAACTGCGACAGCTGCGAGGAGCCGAAAAACTCCTTGATGGCCGCGATAACCGGACGAATGTTAATCAGCGCTTGCGGCGTGATGGCGTTCTGATCCTGGATCGACATCCGTTCTCGAACGACCCGTTCCATCCGGGACAGACCGATGCGGAACTGGTTCTGCAGCAGTTCGCCGACGGAACGCAGACGACGGTTGCCCAGGTGGTCGATGTCGTCGGTATTGCCGATGCCCTGAAGCAGGTTCATGAAATAGTTGATGGACGCGATAATGTCCGCCGGCGTAATGTTCTTCACCGTCTTGTCGATAATGCCGTTGGAGATGATCTTCACGACTTTACCGTCTTCGATCGGCGAGAATACGTTGATCGCCTGCAGCGGAATGTCCTCCGATTCGTAAATGCCGCCGGCGACGCGATAATTTCTGAAGCCGACGTTGCTCTCGAGCATCGGAAGAATCTGATCGAGCAATCTGCGGTCGATCATCTGGCCGGCTTCGGCGATAATCTCGCCCGTCGAAGGATCGACCAGCGTTTCCGCGAGACGTTGGTTAAACAAGCGGTTCTTGATGTGCAGCTTCTTGTTGACCTTGTAGCGGCCGACGTTCGCCAGATCGTAGCGCTTCGGATCGAAGAAGCGGGCGATCAGCAAGCTGCGGGCGTTCTCGAGCGTAGGCGGCTCGCCGGGGCGCAGTCGCTCGTAGATCTCGATGAGCGCCTTCTCGGTCGAGTCGGTGTTGTCCTTCTCGAGCGTGTTGCGAATGAAATCGTCTTGTCCGAGCAGCTCGAGAATCTCCGCATCGGTCCCGAAACCAAGCGCGCGAAGAAGCACCGTAACGGGAATTTTCCGCGTACGATCGATCCGCACGTATATAATATCTTTAGCATCCGTCTCCAGCTCAAGCCAGGCTCCGCGATTCGGAATGATGGTGGCAGTGTAGTTCTTCTTGCCGTTCTTATCCACTTTCGTACTGAAATAGACACTTGGGGAGCGCACCAATTGACTGACGATAACGCGTTCCGCACCGTTGATAATGAAAGTGCCCGTCTCGGTCATGAGCGGAAAATCGCCCATGAACACTTCCTGCTCCTTCACTTCTCCGGTTTCCTTGTTGAGCAACCGGACTTTCACGCGAAGCGGAGCTGCGAAGGTGACATCGCGTTCCTTCGACTCGTCTACCGAATATTTGGGCTCGCCCAGGCTGTAGTCGATGAACTCCAGCACCAGATTGCCCGTGAAATCGGAGATCGGCGAAATGTCCTGAAAAATTTCCCGCAAACCCTCGTCCAAAAATTTCTGGTACGATTGCTGCTGGATTTCGATCAGGTTCGGAACGTCCAACACTTCATTAATGCGGGCGTAGCTGCGCCGCGAACGGCGGCCATACTGAACAAGATGTCCTGCCAACTTAACCTCACCCCTTAAGTCTGCTTCAACACATAAACAAAGAAAAGCCACTTATGCGCCGATAGGCGGCACAATGGCAACTCATCCTGCCCTTACCCCAAAACAAACCCATTATACGCCAATCGGCGCGATTTTATTCCCGGGATAAGGACTGGAGTTTGAGGGCATTTTTGAGTTGAAGACAATTAGCCCATCCTAATACTGACATTTTTTAATAATACCATAGCGAAAATGTCAAGTCAAATTTTTTATTCATTTTTTCGGCGTGCCGCTCGATAGATGCGATATCCCTTATCCTTGGCCGCTTCCGAGACTTCGTCCTCGCCAAAAATTTCTTCCAGCTTGGCTCTAGCCGAAGGGGCTCCCTGCTTGTTCTGGATCACGATCCATAGCTCCCCGTCCGGATTCAGCCGGTCGTAGGCTTCGGAGAGAATGCGGTGAACGACCGCCTTCCCCGCGCGAATGGGCGGATTGGAGAGAATCATGTCGAAGCGCTCGTCCTGAACCGCATCGTACAGATCGCTCTGCGCGAACGAAACGTTGCGGATGCCGTTCGCCTCCGCGTTCAGCTTGGCCAGCTCGACCGCCCTCTCGTTAATATCGATCAGGGTGACATGTCCTTGCGGCGCGAGGCGGGCCGCGACGAGACCGATCGGTCCGTATCCGCAGCCGACATCCAGAACCCGGGCATCCGCCGGAATCGCCATATGTTCGATCAGCACCCGACTGCCGTAGTCCACCCCGTCCCGCGAAAACACGCCCGCATCCGACGTCAGCCTTAAGCGAATGCCTCGCAGCGTCGTATCGATGATGCGCCTGTCGCTCTCCGATCGGGGTTTCGACGAATAATAATGATCGTTCATCCTCTATTCCCTCCGCACACCGGCCGGGACGCCTTCGCGATAGGTTCGTCAAGCGGGACGGCCTTCGATCCAGCATCCCGAGAAAAACCGGACTTTTGGAACGCGTATTTTAAGCATGATCAACTTTGCGCATGAACAAACCCCTCGAAGAAAATCTTCAAGGGGTTCGTAAGGTCCCGCCGCTTATTTTACTTCTACTTTAGCGCCGGCTTCTTCAAGCTTCGCCTTGATCGCGTCGGCTTCCTCTTTAGAAGCTTTCTCTTTCACCGGCTTCGGAGCGTTGTCTACGAGGTCTTTCGCTTCTTTCAAGCCGAGGCCCGTAATTTCGCGAACCGCTTTGATGACGTTGATTTTGGAAGCGCCGGCGTCGGTCAGTACGACGTCGAATTCGCTTTGCTCGGCAGCGGCTTCGCCTGCGCCTGCTCCGCCTGCGACGACAGCGACAGGAGCCGCAGCCGTTACGCCGAATTCTTCTTCGATTGCTTTAACGAGATCGTTCAGTTCGAGAACCGTCATCGATTTGATGGCTTCCAAGATTTGCTCTTTGCTCATTTGTGTATCCTCCATGTATTGAGATCAGATGATCTGCTTTATTTGATATTCGTTCGAATCCAGGTTACGCGCTTGCTTCGTTCTTGTCCGATACCGCTTTGACGGCAAGGGCAAAGTTGCGAACCGGCGCTTGAAGCACGCTAAGCAGCATGGACAGCAAGCCTTCGCGGGACGGAAGATCCGCCAGCGCTTTGACTTGAGCCGCGTCCACGTAACGGCCTTCGACGACGCCGCCCTTAATCTTCAGAGCTTCGTTCTTCTTCGCGAAGTCGCTCAGAACTTTAGCCGGCGCAACCGCGTCGGCGCTGAACGCAACGGCTGTCGGACCGGTCAGAATGCTGTCGAGCTCGCTCAGATCCACGGCTGCCGCCGCACGGCTGACCAAGGAATTTTTCAGAACCTGGAATTCGACGCCGGCTTCGCGCAGCTGCTTGCGAAGCTGCGTCACTTGCGCCACGTTCAGGCCGCGATAGTCGGCGACGACCGTGCTGCTGCTTTCGCGGAGCTTCGCTGCGATCGTATCGACTTCCTGCTGTTTCGCCGCGATGATTTTCGCGTTTGCCATTGTGTGCACCTCCTATGATTGGTTGGATACTCCGTATCGCTTGCCGCTCGTTCCCGGGGCATAAAGAATGCCCCCGCAGACGTTGCGGAGGCATGGCACGATCTCGCTTGCACGCGCGGACGCTCCAACGCCCGGCGTACAAGAAAAGCTCTATTCACACACCTCGGTAGGAAATTAAGCATGGTGACGGTCATAATAGTCGGCGAATGCCGCCCATTGCGCTCGCACCCAGCACCTACGGTCTACGGTATCCATATTCGTTTGTCAACTTCACCAGATTACCACTTAAGGAATCCGGTGTCAAAGACCGTTTGTTCCCATCTTCCTCGCCGGATTAGCGATACGCCGCCGCGTTCACGCGAGCGCCCGGTCCCATCGTCGAAGAAATCGAGATGTTCTTCAGGTAGATTCCTTTGGCGGAAGCTGGCTTAGCGCGGTTCAGCGCGTCGATCAGAGCTTTCAGGTTCTCGTTGAGCTTCTCGGCGTCGAACGAGACTTTGCCGATCGGTGCGTGAATTTGTCCGGCTTTGTCCAGACGGTATTCGATCTTACCGGCTTTAATCTCCTGGATGGCCTTCGCAACGTCGTTCGTTACGGTGCCAGCCTTAGGGTTCGGCATCAAGCCTTTGCCCCCGAGAATACGGCCGAGCTTGCCGACTTCGCCCATCATGTCCGGAGTGGCGACGCAGACGTCGAACTCGAACCATCCTTGCTGGATTTTGTTGATGAGATCGGCATCCCCTACGTAATCCGCTCCTGCGGCTTCAGCTTCTTTCAGCTTGTCGCCTTTCGCGAATACGAGAACGCGCTGCGTTTTGCCGGTGCCGTGAGGCAGGACGACTACGCCGCGCACCGCTTGGTCTTGCTTTCTCGGATCGACGCCGAGACGGACGGCGGCTTCGACGGTTTCGTCGAATTTGGCCGTTGCCGCTTTCTTCACGAGCTCGATCGCTTCCAACGATTCGTAGGTCGCGTCGCGGTCGATCAGCTTGGCGGCTTCTCTGAACTTCTTCCCATGTTTAGCCAAGTTGTTCTCCTCCTCATTGTGGTAGTAACGGTGTGTTCAATCCGCATTCCGCTTCGGAACGACCCGGATTGTTCCTCCCACTTGCGCGTCCGTACGGACGCGTACAACCGCCGAATTCGGCGATTAGTCTTCGATCGCGACGCCCATGCTGCGGGCCGTGCCTTCGACCATACGCATCGCAGCTTCAACGGAAGCCGCGTTCAAGTCCTGCATCTTCTGCTCGGCGATCTCGCGAACTTTCGCGCGCTTGACCGTAGCGACTTTCTTCTTGTTCGGCTCGCCGGAACCTTTTTGGATTCCTGCGGCTACGCGAAGCAGTACCGCTGCCGGAGGAGTTTTCGTCTCGAACGTGAAGGAGCGATCCTCGTATACGGAAATGACGACCGGAATTACCAGGCCGGCTTGATCCGCCGTGCGAGCGTTGAACTCTTTACAGAATTGCATGATGTTAACGCCAGCTTGACCGAGCGCAGGACCGATCGGCGGCGCAGGGTTAGCTTTACCCGCGTTAACTTGCAACTTTACCAGCTTAATCACTTTTTTTGCCATGTTGCACACCTCCCTGACCCATGATGCGGTTTAACGGAACTTGCGTCCCTCCCGCTCTTTCAAGAAACCCAAACTGCAAAGATATTATATCTTCTCCACTTGAGTGAAATCCAACTCAACCGGGGTTTCCCTGCCAAACATGTTGACGTGCACCTTCAGCTTGCTCTTGTCGGCGAGAATCTCTTCCACGGATCCGACAAAATTGGCGAAGGGCCCGACCTTGACGCGGACGTTCTCTTTCAGTTCGAAATCGATGACCGGCTTCGGCTCGTCCATGCCCATGTGACGCAGAATGCCTTCTACTTCGTCAGGCAGAAGAGCGGTCGGCTTCGATCCCGATCCGGTGGAGCCGACAAAGCCGGTAACGCCCGGCGTGTTTCGGACCACGTACCAAGAATCGTCCGTCTGGATCATCTCCACGAGGACGTAGCCCGGATACACTTTGCGCATAACCGTCTTTTTCTTGCCGTCCTTGTTGACGATCTCTTCTTCCATCGGCACGAGAACGCGGAAGATCTTGTCTTGCATACCCATAGATTCCACGCGTTTCTCCAGGTTCGCCTTAACCTTGTTCTCGTACCCGGAATACGTGTGCACTACGTACCATCTTTTCTCCATGGAAAAGCCACCTTTGGTTCCTGCGTCAGATGATCATATCGACGAGGGATGAAATACCGATGTCCAGCACCCAGAAGTAGATCGTCACCAGAACCACGGTCACAATAACGATGATCGTGTAGCTGACGAGCTCTTTCCGGTTGGGCCAGCGGACTTTCTTTAGTTCGTTCCAGCTATCGGCAAAAAACGAAAAAAAGGACCCAAAGTTTTGCTTCATTTTGGCCAGGAAAGTCACTTTCATACCTCCTAGGAGTTAACGCGTCTCGCGATGAGGAGTATGTTCATTGCAAAATTTGCAGAACTTCTTCAACTCGATGCGATCGGCGTGAGTCCGTTTATTCTTGCTCGACGTGTAGTTCCGTTGCTTGCAGCTCGTGCAAGCCAGCGTGATGATCACCCGCATCCCTTCCACCTCCCGGGACCATGACTTCATAAAAATACAACCATTCGGCGGAAACTCCAGCTTGGCGAACCAAGGCCGAGTTCGAAATCGCGATCCGACGGGCGGGCCATCAAGACAACAATTCCTGGTGTTTCGCCGATGATTCTGAGCCAGCGCATAAGAAACCACGTTAAGGTTACTAAAATAATTTATCACAGGGGGAAATCGATGTCAACGAAAACTGTCTGGGCGTAACCGGCACCGGTTCAGTATCATTCTTCCAGTTTTCGTTCCATATTAATCGCGGGTCCCAAAATATTATCATATGTATCGTCCCCCGAACTCTCCGCAGGAAGGTTCAAGGCCGTAAAAAAAGCAGCTTCGGATGGGCTGCTTGTGCGTTCTTGCTTATTGCCTATCGAATTAGTGCTCGCTGCCGATGTCGCGAATCTCCAAGTATCGCTCCAGCTTGCGCTTGACCCTCTGCAGCGCGTTGTCGATGGACTTGACGTGCCGGTCCAGGTCGACCGCGATTTCCTGGTACGAGCGCCCGTCCAGATAAAGCATAAGCACCTTGCGCTCCAGGTCGCTCAATATCTCCGTCATCTTGTCCTCCAGGCCGTAAAACTCCTCCTGGTTGATGATCATCTCCTCCGGATCGCATACCCGGGAGCCGCAGATGACGTCGAGCAGCGTTCGGTCCGAGTCTTCGTCGTAGATGGGCTTATCCAGAGAAACGTAGGAATTGAGAGGGATATGCTTCTGACGGGTAGCCGTCTTGATTGCGGTAATGATCTGCCGCGTGATGCAGAGCTCGGCGAAGGCTTTGAACGAAGCCAGCTTGTCGCCCTTGAAATCTCTGATCGCCTTGTAGAGACCGATCATGCCTTCCTGCACGATATCCTCCCGCTCCGCGCCGATCAGGAAGTAGGATCGCGCCTTGGCGCGAACGAAATTGCGATACTTATGAATGAGGTACTCCAACGCTTCGCTATCTCCCAAGCGAACGAATTCAACGATGTCCTCGTCGGCCCTGAAGTCGTACTCAAGCGTTGCCAGTCTCTCCAAGTCGACGCTCACGAACATCCCTCCGGTCTGCATTGGCGTACTGGAACCTCTTACTCTACCAAACTATTATCAATATACTTGATCTATCGCATAGCGTCAATGGAGTAGAAGCGATTGTCCTCCGACCCGCGGTGGTAAAATTGTAAATAAAAGCCACGCTTCGACAAGACCGCCTCTCCTTCGTCAAGAATCTTTAAGCCCCCTCCTCATCCGTTCCAGTCTCCTTTGCACGTCTTCCGGCAGAACTCCCTCCAACGGATTTTTCTTCAGCTGCCGATCGCTGCGGATGGCCGTCCGGATGTCGGCGCGGCTCTGCCGAACCGCGTGGAGCAGCTCCCGCGCGGAGACGCGGAGCGCTCCGAGGCCGAGGACGACGTGCTGTTCGACGAGATCGGAAGTGGCGACGTAAACGTTGCGCTTGACCGACAGCCACTCTCCGACCAGCCGTTCGGTGCATTCGTCGGCCGTCTCCCGCTCGCGGGTGTAGACGACGCTGAACTTTTTGCGGGGGCGGTACTCCTTGCCGGCTCCGGGCACGCGGAAGGCGTCGAAGACGACGATCACGACCAGTCCCGCGTAGCTCTGGTAATCCGACAGCATGTCCAGCAGCCGGTCCCGGGCGTCCTCCAGCCGCTCTTCCTTCAGCTCGGTCAACTCCGGCCACGAGCCGATGATGTTATACCCGTCGACCAGCAGAACATCCTCCCTCTGGAACGATCTCCTCTCACGCATGGCCGGACGAGGACGCCGGCGAGGACGAAGCTTCTCCCCGCGCCGCCTGCCCGCGCTGGCGAACGACTTCGTACAGCAGCACTCCCGCGGCCACGGACGCGTTCAACGAATTGATCCGGCCGACCATCGGGAGCGACAGGATAAAGTCGCATCTTTCCTTGACGAGGCGGGACAGGCCCTGCCCCTCGTTGCCGATGACGATGGCGAGCGGACCGGTCAGATTCGTGCCGTAGAAGCTCTCCGGGGCGCCCGCGTCGGCGCCGGCGATCCACAGTCCCGCTTCCTTAAGCTTCTCCATCGTCTGCACCAGATTCGCCACCCGGGCCACCGGAACGTATTCGACGGCTCCGGCCGACGTCTTGGCGACGACGGCGGTCAAGCCGGCGCTTCGACGCTTCGGGACGATGACGCCGTGAACGCCGGTGCAGTCGGCCGTCCGCAGGATCGAGCCCAGATTATGCGGGTCCTCGATCTCGTCGAGCAGCACGAGAAGCGGCGCCTCCCCCCGCTCGGCGGCGCGGGCCAGCAGCCCGTCCACGTCGGCGTAGGCGACGGCCGCCGCCTGGGCGACGACGCCTTGGTGCTGCATGTCCGGAACGAGCCGGTCCAGCTTGCTTCTGTCGACCTGCTGAACGACGATGCCGCGCGACTTCGCCTCTTCCAGAATCGGCTGCACGAGAGACCGCTGGGCCTGCGCATAGACGAATATTTTATTGATCGACCGGCCGGCCCTCAGCGCTTCCAGCACGGGGTGCTTGCCGACGACGTACTCCTCTTCGCTCTTCAGGCCCCCCTCCCGGCTCCACGACTCGTCGAAGATCGGCTCGTCGGCCGGAAGCCGGCGCGCCGGCCCGGCGTGTCGCGGCTCCTTGCCCTCGCCGCGCCGGGACGGCTTTCCGCCCGGCCCCCGCCCGCCGCTTCCGGCGTTCGCTTTCCGGCCTTGGGGGGTGCGGCCTCCCGGGGATCTCGGATCATTGTTGCCCATTCGTTCATCTTCCTTTATCGTTTAATGCGCCTGATCGGCGTCAGCGAAGGCCACTTCCATCAGCTGCTCCAGGCGCTCTCGGTTTCCCTTGTAATACAGATAGCCGACGAGACATTCCAGCGCCGTCGCGAGGCGGTAGTCCGCCGGGTCGGCATTGCGGGGAGGCTGACCGGACTTCGTATTGCGTCCCCTCCGGACGATATCCGCCTCCTCTTCCGTCAGCAGGGGCGTCCAGCGCTGCAGCAGCTTCGCCTGCGCGGCCGCGGAGACGTATTTCGTCGCCGCTCGGTGCAGCTCGTGGGGCTTGCGGCTGCTGACTGCGACCAGCCGCTGGCGGATATACACTTCGTACACGGCGTCGCCCGTGTAAGCCAGCACGATCGGGGACAGCAGGCCTACCGGCACGTCCGCCGGGACGAGCGGCGCTATGACGGGAGGGACGGAGAGCGGCTGCGGACGATTCGTCATTTGCGGCGCCAGCGGATTCCTTGAGGCGTGTCTTCCAGCAGAATGCCCCGTTCCGCCAGCAAGTCGCGAATTTCGTCCGCCCGCGCGAAATTGCGGTTCGCCCGCGCGGCCGCACGCTCGGCGATCAGCGCGTCCACCTCTTCGTCCAGCAGCTCTGCGCCGGCTTCGTCGGGCAGCAGTCCGAGAATGCCGTTCATCTCGCCGATCAGCTCCCCGATGAACAGCAGATCGATCTCGCTGACCACCTCGCGCTGCAGATACGCGTTCGCTTCCGAGACGACGCCGAACCAGGCCGTTATCGCGTCCGGCGTGCTGAAATCGTCCTGCATGCGGGCGTGGAAGTCGCCGCGAAGTTTCTCGAGCCGAGTCTTCAATTCCGCATCGGCCGTCAGCGAGAGGCTGCCCTTGGCTACCGTCGACAGCCGGTGCTTCACGTTGTCGCGGCAGTTCGCCAGCCGCTCGACGCTGCTGCTCGCCTGCCGGATCGTCTCGTCGCTGAAGTTCAGCGGACTGCGGTAGTGGGTGGCCAGCATCAGGTAGCGAATCGCGTATCTGCTTGCGCCCTTAAGCATCTGCCGGACGTTAACGCCGTTGCCGAGAGATTTCGACATTTTCTCGTTGTTGATGTTCACGAAGCCGTTGTGCATCCAGTAACGCGCCAGCGGCTTGCCCGTCAGCGACTCCGACTGCGCGATCTCGCATTCGTGGTGGGGAAACTGCAGGTCGTGTCCCCCTCCGTGAATGTCGAGCGTATCCCCCGCGAACTTGCGCACCATCGCCGAGCATTCGATATGCCAGCCCGGCCGACCTTCCCCCCAAGGGCTTGGCCAGCGAATCTCGCCGGGCTTGGCCGCCTTCCACAGAACGAAGTCCTGCGGATTTTCCTTGCGCTCGTCGACCTCGATCCGAATGCCGTACTGCAGCTCGTCGAGATTTTTGTGCGACAGCTTGCCGTATTCGGGGAACGTCGACGTGCGGAAGTAGACGTCTCCCTTGCTTTCGTATGCTTTGCCCTGTTCGACCAGCTCCCGAATGAACTCGACGATCTCGTCGATCGTTTCCGTAACCCGCGGCGACACGGTCGGAGGCTTGGCGCCCAGCGCCTCCCGGTCTTCCTTGAAGGCGGCGATGAACTTCTCCGCCAGCTCGGGCACCGTCATGTTCGTCTCCGCCGCTTTGCGGATCATCTTATCATCTACATCCGTGTAGTTGACGATGTAGTTGACCTCGAAGCCGATCGCTTCCAGATAACGCCTCACGACGTCGAAGAAGATGACCGGTCTGGCGTTGCCGATATGGATGTAGTCGTACACCGTCGGCCCGCAGACATACATATTCACTTTTCCCGGCTCTCGCGGAACGAAAGGCTCCAGCTCCCGGGTCATGCTATTGTACAGGTTCAGATTCACTTGCTCTAGCTCCTTTTCTTCTCTGATTCCGGCAAGCTGACCAGCTCGCGCTCGGGAGAATCACCGGCTCCGAGCGGCGGGACGCCGGGCGCGCCGCCCGGACGAGTCCGTCCGCCGTCCCTGCCGCCCGGGCCCGCTTCCGGCCGGCCTTCCTTCTTGAGCCATTCCACCTCGGCCTTAAGCTCGTTGATTTCCTTCTGCATGTGCCGGAACGTCTCGATCAGCGGATCGGGCAGATTCGTATGGTCCAGCCGATCTCCGATCTTCTTGCCGTTGCGCTTGACGACGCGTCCCGGAATGCCGACGACGGTGCTGTTCGGCGGCACCTCCCGAAGCACGACGGAGTTGGCTCCGATATTCGTATGATCCCCGACCGTGAACGATCCGAGCACTTTCGCACCGGAGGCGATGACGACGCGATTGCCGATCGTCGGATGGCGCTTGCCCTTCTCCTTCCCGGTGCCTCCAAGCGTAACGCCCTGGTAGATGACGACCTCTTCCCCGATCTCGCACGTCTCGCCGATGACGACGCCCATTCCGTGGTCGATAAACAGCTTGCGGCCGAGCTTCGCCCCGGGGTGGATCTCGATCCCGGTGAAAAATCGGCTGATCTGGGAGATGATCCGGGCGATCGTATATAATCTGCGGCGGTAAAAAAACCGGGCGACGCGATGAGCCCAGATCGCATGCAGGCCCGCATACGTAAAGACGACTTCAAACCAGCTGCGGGCGGCAGGGTCGTTCTCGAATACCGCCTCGATGTCCGACTTGACCGTACGCCATATCCCCATGTCTCATCCCCTGCTTTCTATATAAAAAAAGCCTCTGCAGCGTAATCGCTGCAGAGACGTCGCGACGCGGTCCCACTCTGCTTAAGCAAGCGGCCCTGACGGCGTGCCTGCTCCTCTACGGATCGGTAACGGGAATCCCTCCGGCACCGCTTAACGGCCCCGGCGATCTTCGCATCCCGTCGGTTGTCCGCTCGGCGGCGCAGCTCCCAGGCGCACTTCGGTTTTGCGCGAACGAGGCGGCTCCCAGCCATGGCCGCCCTCTCTGGGCATTCTGCAGCAAAACTTACTTTCCTGTTCGTCGCACTTTCGATATAGCTCAAGTATATCCGAACCCCGCAGCCGTGACAAGACGCGAGGCTTATCCGGGCCGGAGTCGCCGTCGGCTCCGTCTGCGGCCGCTGCCGGAGAACCGTTGGAGAGCTTCCGAACGGTCCCGCAGATCGTTAACATTGGCCCGCGAACGCTCCGAAAACCGCCGGAAGCCAACCGGATTCGCCTGTTCGCCTAAAGCCGCTCCGCCAGGCGCTTCAGCACGGTGTCCCGACCGAGCAGCCAGATCGTACCGTTAAGGTCCGGCCCGTGCGTCTGTCCGGTCAAGGCGACGCGGATCGGCATGAACAAGCCTTTGCCCTTGACTCCGGTTGCGGTCTGCACCGCCTTGATCAAAGCTTTCATATTGTCGATGGTAAAGCCTGCTTCGCCCGCGTCCTCGATTTGACGGCGGAACGCCTGCAGTACGGCGGGAACGGTCTCCTCCGCAAGTACCGCGCTCGCCTCGTCGTCGAAGGAAAGCTTCTCTTGAAAAAACAGATCCGACAACGGGACGATCTCCGCCCCGAAGCGCAGATGGTCGCGGAACAGCGCCACCAGCGCGGAAGCCCACTCCAGCTCCCGCTCGTTCGGCGCCTCCGGCAGCCGTCCGGCCGCCTTCAGATGCGGAAGGCACAGCTCAAGCACGCGCTCCGGCTCCGCCTGCTTCAGGTAATGCTGGTTGAGCCAGCTCAGCTTCGCCGTATCGAACACCGCCGGACTCTTCGACAGACGGTTGGCGCTGAAAATCTCGATCAGCTGCTCCCTGCCGAAAATCTCCTCTTCTCCTTCGGGCGACCAGCCGAGCAGCGTAATGAAGTTGAACAGCGCCTCGGGCAAATAGCCCAGCTCTTCGTACTGCTGGATAAACTGCACGATGGATTCGTCGCGCTTGGACAGCTTTTTGCGCTGGTCGTTCACGATCAGCGTCATGTGCCCGAATTCGGGAGGCGTCCAGCCGAACGCTTCGTACACCATCAACTGGCGAGGCGTATTCGTGATGTGGTCCTCCCCGCGCAGCACGTGCGAGATGGCCATCAGATGATCGTCGACCGCAACCGCGTAGTTGTAAGTCGGAATGCCGTCCTTCTTGACGATGACGAAGTCGCCGAAATCCTCGGACTGGAACGAAATCTCGCCTTTGACGAGATCCTGGAACGTATACGTCCGATCGGCCGGCACCGTAAAACGAATGCTCGCCGCGCGGCCTTCCGCCGCCAGCCTCTCTCTGTCCTCCGCGCTCAGGCCGCGGCACTTCCCCGAATATCTCGGAGTCTCGCCGCGCGCCGACTGCTCCTCGCGCTCCCGCTCCAGCTCCTCCTCCGTACAGTAGCACGGGTACGCCAGCCCGCGCTCCAGAAGCTGCTGCGTATGGACGCGATAGATGTCGAGACGTTCGGTCTGGCGGTACGGCCCGTATTCCCCGGGTCGGTCGATGCTCTCGTCCCAATCGACGCCGAGCCATTTCAAGTATTTAAGCTGGCTCTCTTCGCCTCCCGCGACGTTGCGCTTCACGTCCGTATCCTCGATCCGGATAATGAACTCTCCTCCGTGATGGCGAGCGAATAAGTAATTGAAAATAGCGGTTCTCGCATTGCCGATATGAAGATGCCCCGTCGGGCTCGGCGCGTAGCGCACGCGGACTTTAGTGGACATGATCCGTTCCTCCTTGAATATTCGTGGATATATCGCTATATATCGCGTTGTGCGCGAATGTCTTCCTTCGCTCCGGCCGGCTTTGGACGCCCGGATCCAGGGCACTTCCTTGGCCCTCGACCGACTCGCTTATCCGGCCGATTCCTTCACCAGCAGCACGACCGCTTGCGAAGCGATGCCCTCGCCGCGGCCCGGGAAGCCGAGCCGTTCGGTCGTCGTCGCTTTGACGTTGATCTGCGACTCCTCGCACTCGAGCGCGCGCGCAATGACCGCGACCATCGCCGGAATGTACGGCGCCATCTTCGGCGCCTGGGCGATAATCGTCGCGTCGGCGTTGCCGAGCTTGTATCCCCGTTCCTTCGCCAGTCCCCAGACGTGTTCGAGCAGCTTGACGCTGTCGGCGTCCTTGAAGGCCGGGTCCGTATCGGGAAAATGCTTCCCGATGTCGCCCAGGCCCAGCGCTCCGAGAATCGCGTCGCTGATCGTATGTAGCAGGACATCCGCGTCGGAATGGCCCAGAAGCCCCTTCTCGTACGGAAGAGTCACGCCCCCGATGATGCATGGACGGCCTTCCACCAGTTGATGCACGTCGAACCCTTGGCCCACTCTTATCATGTTCAAGCTCCTCCCCTCGTTCACCAAGCGCCGTTTCCCCCGCCTCTTCGACCTCCGGCGGGCAGCCGCCTTAACGCTTGAGGCGCGCCAGCAGCAGCTCCGCGATCGGAAGATCCTCCGGCGTCGTGATTTTCAAGTTGGCGTAGTCCCCCCGGACGATGGCGACCTTCCGTCCCAGCCGCTCGACGAGCATCGCGTCGTCCGTGGCGGCGGCGCCGTCCTCCTTCGCCTGCCGGTGCGCCTCCAGCAGCTCCGCGCGCCGGAACGCCTGCGGCGTCTGAACGCTCCACAGCGCGCTGCGCTCCGGCGTCGATACGATAAAGCCCTGCCCGTCGGACACTTTGATCGTGTCTTTGACGGGCACTGCCAGCGCCGACGCTCCATGCTCCTCGGCCGCGGCGCAGCAGGCCGCGATCTGCTCCGGAGTGACGAGCGGACGGGCCGCATCGTGTACGAGCGCGCCTTCCGTGCGCAGAGCGGCCAGTCCGGCGTATACGCTGGTCTGGCGTTCGGCTCCGCCGACGACGACGTCGGCGACCTTGCCGTAGCGGCCTGCGGCCGCGATCCCCGATGCCCGCTCCGCCTCGCCCTCGCCGACGACCAGCACGACGGAAGAGACGGCGGCGCATCGCTCGAACGCGCCGAGCGAGTATTCGAGCAGCGGCCTGCCGGCCAGCTCCAGATAGACTTTGTTCTCCGCGACGCCCATGCGGGTTCCCCGACCCGCCGCGACGATCACGGCCCCCCAATCCCAAGCCATTCGCACGATCTCCTCACGCATTATCCCAGAATAACAAACGAAAGACGGGACACTGGAGCGCGTCCCGCCCGTAATTCTATTATCATACCGCTTCAGAGCGCTTTTTCCAATAGCTTCGGCTTCGCGAAGATCATTCGACCCGCCGAAGTCTGAAGCACGCTCGTCACGAGCACCTCCATCGTCGTTCCGATGAAGTCCCTGCCGCCCTCCACGACGATCATCGTGCCGTCGTCCAGATAAGCGACCCCTTGACCGTGCTCCTTGCCGTCCTTGATCACCTGCACGATAATTTCCTCTCCGGGAAGCACGACGGGTTTAACCGCATTGGCCAAGTCGTTAATGTTCAGGACGGAGACGCCCTGCAGCTCGCACACCTTGTTCAGATTGAAATCGTTCGTCACGACCTTGCCCTGCATCGCCTTGGCCAGCTTGACGAGCTTACTGTCCACCTCGCCCGGCTCTTCGTTCGCATCCTCGTAGATGAGCACCTTGACGTCGAGCTCCTTCTGAATTTTATTCAGAATGTCCAGCCCTCTGCGCCCTCTGTTCCGCTTAAGCAGATCGGAGGAATCGGCGATATGCTGGAGCTCCTCGAGCACGAACTCCGGAATGACGAGCGTGCCTTCGATGAACCCGGTTTTGCAAATATCGGCGATTCGTCCGTCGATAATGACGCTCGTGTCCAAAATTTTATGCTCCTCGTAACGGGGCCCCGCCTTCTCGGGAGGTTCGACCTTTCTTCGCTCCATCAGCAGCAGACCCAGCTCGTCCTTTTTCCGCAGGCCGACGATCAGCCCCGCGTACCCGAGCGCGAGCGCGGTTCCGGCCGCCACAACGCGCCCTACATACGGAATATCCGTGAGATAAGGATACAGGAAGGAAGAAAGTGCAAGCCCGAATGTCAACCCGATCAAGCCGGTCAGCAGCTCCGCCATCGGATAGCCGGACAGCCGGTCGACCGCGAGGTTCAAGGCGCGCGTCAGCGGCGCGGACATGGAGGTGGCCAGCAGAAAGCCGGCGAATGCGCCGACGGCCAGGCTCAGCATGCTGCCCGACCCCGTCGCCGTCCCGAGCAGAGCTCCCGCCCATGGCGACTCGGAAGCCAGCTGCGAGGCCGACATTTGCTGCCCCAGCAGAGCCCCGATCAACAGACCGAACGTCTGGATCACTCTTTTCATCATCATGGAAAATCACATCCTTTCTTGTCACCGTCTAAAAACCCCGTTACTAGTATGTTCCAATTTTCCGGTCGCTAATCTTCCTCCCGGGCTCATCTTAAAGTTTCTTTAGAAAAAACGACTTTCTTTGAATTCTCGCCGGCCTTGCTCTATAATGTAGAAGAAAAAGTAAATAAAAGGTAACCGAGGTGGAACGGATGAGCGCGCCTACGCTTCAGGAATTTCAAAGTCAGGTGTCGGAACTGTTGCTCCGCCATCGCAGTCTGCTCGACGTCGTTACGAAGTTCAGTCAGTCCAATGCTTCCGTTAACCGGGCCGTATCCAAGTCGATTACGGAGTGCGGCTGCATCGCCCTGAACGCCCGGAACCAGGGGTTTTCCGAAGAGATGCCGCTCGATCAGGCTCATCGCCAGTCGAAATCCCATATGGAAGGCGAGCTTTGCGAGCAATGCCGTGAAATCATTCGCAGCGAAATGGGCAAAAATCTATTCTACATGTCGGCCATGTGCAATCTGCTGGATATTCGCCTCGACGACGTCGTCGCGAGAGAATCGGAGAAATGCTCGACGCTCGGCTGGTTCAACCTCACCTGAGGCTGCGTCCCGCCGATCGACAATGAAAAAGCAGCCCCCTGTTTCGGGAGGCTGCTTTCTATCGTCCGGCCGCGGCTCGCGGCTATACAATAAAGCGCCGGAAGCTCCTCTGCGGAGCCTGCCGGCGCCTGGCGTCTTCGTTATGCGCTGTGCTTGGACCGCTCCTCGTCCTCGGCTCTGCGGGCGGCCTTTCTTCGGGAAGGGAGCAGGCTTTCAACGTTTTTTTTTAGTCCCCACAAGGCGTAGAGAAGCAGCAAAGCGAGAATGACTTTCGGAATCGCGTGCTGGAACATGTAGGCCAGAATGACGGCCCCGGTCACGACGACGGGAATCGCCCACATCGTCTTTCTCGGCAGCCCCAGCTTCTTGAAATTCGGATATTTCATATTACTGACCATCAGGAACGACAAGGCCAGCGTGCTCAGCAGCAGCAAGGAATAGTGCAGCTCGGTATGGAACAAGGCCAGCGTAGCCAGCACGCCTCCCGCAGCCGGAATCGGAAGTCCGATGAAGTAGCCGGGGATGCCGTCTTTGACGTTGAACCTAGCAAGTCTCAGCGCCCCGCAGATGGGGAAAATCGCCGTAACGATCCATGCCAGCGCGGGACTGACCCCCTGGAACGCCGCCTGATACATAATGAAAGCCGGAGCTACCCCGAAGGAGATCACGTCCGACAATGAATCCAGTTCCTTGCCGAATTCGCTCTGCGCGTTCAGGGCGCGCGCCACTCTTCCGTCCAATCCGTCGAGTAGCATCGCGATAATGACCAGCAGCGCAGCCGTATTCGAACTGTTCGGTTCGTTATGGAATGCCAGGATGATGGCGATTACGCCCAAGCCCAGGTTACCTATGGTAAATAAATTCGGTATCGACTTCGTAATCATGTTTGCCACCTCGACTTTACTATACCCTATTGACCCGTTCGTTAAGCGTTTGGCCTCTATCGTCCGACACTCCGAAGAAGGAATTATCTGGAAACCAATGCCGTTAAGGCCATACCAATTGTAGACCCCTTATATCTGCCTGTCAATAAACACCTGGTCCTGAATGCGTTTTAATCCTTCTTTGATCGCTCTTGCCCGGACCTCCCCGATCCCGTCGACCTCGTCCAGTTCGTCGATGGACGCCGTCACGATGCGAGGAAGCGCTTCGAACCGCTCGACCAGATTGTGGATGATGATGGCGGGCAGGCGCGGAATTTTGCTGAGGATGCGATATCCCCGCGGAAGCAGCCCCTCCTCCACGACGGAGTTCAGCGACGGATAACCGAGTATCCGGATGATCGCGGCCGGGTCCAGCAGCTCTTCGGACGACAGCTTGCGAATCGCCGCCTGGATCTCCTTGACCTTGCCTTCGCCTTCCTCCTTGACGTAATCCTGCAGCAGCAGACGGGTCTCCTCCTCGGCGCTGCCGACGAGATCCTCCTTCTGCATGCTGATCAGCCGTCCTTCGTTGCCGAGCTCCAGAATGTAGCGGTTAATCTCGTTGTTGATTCTCAGCACCAATTCCGCCCGCTGAATGACGTGGGCCACCTCGTGCATCGTCACCATCTCTTCGAACTCCAGCGCGGACAGGTTGGTGAGCGCCTGGGTGAACACGACCCGGTACCTTTCAAGCGTCTGAATCGCTTGATTCGCCTTCGTCAGAATGACGCCCATCTCCTTTAATGCGTAACGGAGCTGCCCCTGGTACAGCGTAATGACGTTGCGCCGCTGGGAGATGGAGACGACAAGCTTGCCCGTCTGTCTCGCGACCCGCTCCGCCGTCCGATGACGGATGCCGGTCTCCGACGAAGGAATGGCCGGATCGGGAATAAGCTGCGTATTCGCGTAGAGAATTCGTTTGACGTCTTCGTTCAGGATAATCGCGCCGTCCATCTTGGCCAGCTCATACAAATAGTTGGGGCTGAAATCGCAGTTGATCGAGAAGCCCCCGTCCACGACCTCCATCACTTCCGGGCTGTAGCCGACGACGATCAGAGCGCCCGTCTTCGCCCGCAGCACGTTCTCCAGCCCGTCGCGAAAAGCGGTTCCCGGGGCGACCATCTGAAGGAGCTGGTTCATCGTTTTCTCCAGCGGTTGGCGCTCTTTCTCTTTGACGTCTTTTTCTTTGGGTTCCTTCATAACGTCATATTCCCCCTATTCCAATGCGGCCTTCAACGCTTCGGCGACCGTCGTTACGCCGATCAGCTCGATGTTGCGGGGAGGCTGCCAGCCCTTCATGCTCATCTCCGGCAAGATCACCCTCTTGAACCCCAGCTTGTGAGCTTCCTTGACTCTCTGCTCGGCGCGCGAAACCGCCCGCACCTCCCCCGTCAGCCCGACTTCTCCGAAGATGGCGTCGTACGGCTTGGTCGGCGCGTCCTTGAAGCTGGAAGCCAGACTGACCGCGGCGGCCAGATCGGTCGCCGGTTCGTCCAGCTTGACGCCGCCGGCGGCGTTCAGATAGGCGTCCTGATTTTGCAGAAACAGCCCCATCCGCTTCTCCAGCACGGCGATGACGAGCGACATCCGGTGATGATCAAACCCGGAAGCCATCCGCCGCGGCGAAGGAAAATGGGTCGGAGAGACGAGCGCCTGCAATTCCACGAGCACGGGACGAGTCCCTTCCATGCTTGCCACGACCGTAGAGCCGGCGACGCCGAGCGGTCTCTCGGAGAGAAACAGTTCCGACGGGTTGGCCACTTCCCTTAGCCCGCCTTCCGTCATATCGAAAATGCCGATCTCGTTCGTCGAGCCGAAGCGGTTTTTCACCGCCCGCAGAATCCGGTACGTATGGTGACGCTCGCCTTCGAAGTACAGCACGCAATCGACCATATGCTCCAGCAGGCGCGGACCGGCGATCGCGCCCTCCTTCGTCACATGGCCGACGAGCACCGTCGCCACGCCGTTCACCTTGGATATTCTCATAAAATGGGCGGTGCATTCCCGGACCTGGGCCACGCTTCCGGGAGCGGAGGCGACCTCCGGCCGGTAGACCGTCTGAATCGAATCGATCACGAGAAAATCGGGCTGTACTTCGGTAATCGCCTCTTCGATCGTTTCCAGATTCGTCTCGCAGAGAACGTACAATCTGTCGTTCAGCGCGCCCAGCCGGTCGGCCCGAAGCTTCGTCTGGCGGACGGATTCCTCTCCGGAGACGTACAGCACCTTAAGTCCCTGCGCCGACAGCGAGTGCGAGGTTTGCAGCAGCAGCGTCGACTTGCCGATTCCGGGATCCCCGCCGACCAGCAGCAGCGATCCGGGAACGAGCCCCCCTCCAAGCACCCGATTGAGCTCGGACATGCCCGTCTCGACTCGGGGTTCTCTCCCGCTTTCTATATCTATGATCGCACGCGCCTTTTCTTTCGTCCGGATCAGCTCGCTTCGTCCGACCGGCGCCTTGACTTCCTTCTCGGTCTCCTCCGCCATCGTGTTCCACTCGTGGCACCCGGGGCATTTTCCCATCCATTTTGGAGATTCGGTCCCGCATTGGGTGCACACGAATTTGATTTTGACCTTGGCCATGACAGATGAAGGCTCCTTTAACTGACAAATCGTCCTTACTCAAAAATTTTACCACTTTCCGATCTCCAGAGAAACCGAACGGGATATAAAAATAGTCCAAAGGGCGAGCCGGGAGAAGCCTCCCGCGCCCGCCCGGATTCGGCGAAGCGGCAGCCGCTCGGGCTGCCCCCTGTTTATGGATTCTTCCTGCCGCGGAGCGCTCCCGGCAGCGCCATCAGCGCCGGAACGAGCATCGGCAGGAGCACGAACACGAGAACGACGAGACCGACGATCACGGCTGCGGCCATCTCGATCAGCAGCACCAGCCCCGAAGGGATCAGCGTGGCGAAGGTGCCGCCCAGAATGACCATCGCGGAGATGATGACGCCCCCGACGCTTCGCGCCGCCCGCTTGATCGCTTCCTCGTGATCGATGTCTCCGTACTCCTTGTACCGCATCATAAGGAAGATGCCGTAATCGACTCCTACGGCGACGATGACGATAAAGGAGAAAAACGGCACGAACGAGGACAAGCCCTCCGTTCCGAGCAGATGCTCGGCGACCAGCTTCGACGCCCCCATCGCCACATAATACGAAGCGATCAGCGACACGACGATATAGAGCGCCGGCAACAGGGAACGGATCACCGCGAGCAGCACCAGAAACACGCTGACGATGACAATGACCGCCGCGCTGTTGAACGAGGCCAGCTGAGACTCGTTCATATCGTGCGTAATCGAGGTCGGCCCGGCCGCGCCTCGGGCGGCGTCGGCCAGCACCGTTCCGGCCAGCCGGGTGTCCGTCGTTTCGTTGATTCGGTCGATAAGGGTCAGCGCCTCCGGGGAGTACGGGTCCTCGTCGAGAACGACGATGAGCTTCGTCACCGTGCGATCCTTGGACATGAAGGCGTCCAGCGCTTGCCCGAACTGCTCGCTTTCCATCGCCTCGCGCGGCATAAAAAACGTCTTCGTCGTGCCCATCTGAACGAGGAAGTCCCCGGTCTGCTTCAGACCGTTGGAGATTTCGCTCAAGCCTTGCCCGCTCTGCTGCAGCCCGTCCTTCAGCTGATCGAAGCCTCCGTTCAGCGCGCCCAGCCCTTCGCTTAGCTCCTGCTGGCCGGCCTCGATATCGGCCAGCGCGTCGTTCAGGCGCTGTATGGAGGCGGCGACCGTCTTCCCTCCGGTCTGCCCCTGCGCCAGACCGGCCGACAATTGTTCGGCTCCCTGCTCCAGCTCCTTCAGCCCCCCGACGAGCTGCTCCTGCGCGGACATCAGCTGCCGCAGCCCCGCGGTCGAGGAGGAGAAGCCGGCCTGTAGCTCGGACGTACGAAGCTCCAGCTCCGAGAAGCCCCCGGCCAGGCCGGCCAAGGCGGACTCCAGCTGCTGACCGGCGCTGCGCAGCGCCGCGTAGTCTTCGTCTTCCGCCAGCTCGGCATGGGTTTGCCCCAGTCTGACGACCAGGCCGTTCATGGCGGCCATGGCGTTCTGCAGCTCCGGAATTCCGTTCGCCAGCTCCGCATAGCCTCCGCCGATCGCTTCGTATCCTTGGCGAAGGCGATCCAGCGCGTCGGCCAAGGCGCCGGTCTGGGCCGCGATCTCCTCCGTCCCGCCGCGCAGCTTCGCGATGCCGTCCTGCAGCTCGCGTCCTCCGCTCGCGCCGTCGCCGATGCCGGTGACGATCCGGTTCAACGCGTCCGTCACTTGCTCGAAGCCGTCCCGGACTTGACCGGTGCCTTCCGCAAGCTGTCCCACCTGAGAGAAATCCGGAGTCTGCAGCTCGGACCGCATCCGCTCCAGCCCGTCGCGCACGGCGTCGACCCCGTCCCGCGACGCCGCGATGCCCTTCGTGACCTCGGCGGTCTGGCTCTTGATATAGAACTCGTCGATCGGCTTGCCTTCGGGCTGCGTAACCCCCGACACCTGGTTCACGCCCGGAATGGCCCGAATCGCGTTCGTCAGATCGTCCAGCACGGCCAGCGACTCGTTGTTGTCCAAGCTCTCCTTGCCTTCGACGACCAGCGTCGTCGGCAGCGCCTGCCCTTTGCTGAAGCGCTCCGCCACGATGCCGAAAGCCTTCGTAGACGGATGGTCGTCGCCGAGCTCGGCGAGCTGATCGAAGCTGAGCTTCTGCCCGCTGGTCAGAAACACGGGAATGAGCAGCACGACGATGACGGCCGTCGTCACGATCGGACGCTTCACCGCGAACTGCGTCAGGCCGGCCATCAGACGGCTCTCCTTATGTCCCGCCGCGCCGCGGGAAGGCCAGAACAGCTTGGCCCCGAACGTCTTCATCACGAAAGGCGTCAGCGTCAGAATGACGAGCACGAGAATGACCGTTCCGATGGCGACCACGTTCGCCGACTGATAGATGCCGAAATCCGAGAACGTCAAGCCCGCGAAAGCGATAAATACGGTCAGTATGCTGTAGATGATCGTCTTGCCGGCCGTCCGGTAAGACGCAACGATCGCCTCGTCGGTCGACTTGCCGAGGGCCAGCTCTTCCTTAAAGCGATTGAACAGCAGAATGTTGTAGTCGGTCCCGATCCCGAACAGAATGAGCACGAGCAGCATCTGGGTGACGCTCGTGATCGGGAACTCCAGCTTCTCGATCAGCTGCGCGGCGATGCCCATCGACACCAGGTAGGAGACGCCCACCGTCAGCAGCGAGACGAACGGAATGACGACGGAGCGGAACATGAGCAGCAGCACGACCAGAATAAAGATCACCGTCAGCGCCGCGCTCTTGTCGACGCCCTCGATCGTCGCCTTCAAATAATCGTTCTCGATAAAGTCCTCGCCGGTCAAGTAGAACGGAACCTGAACGCCCGCAAGCGTCTCCGTGAACTGATCGGCAATCTCGTCCACGCTGCGTCCGTTAATCTGGAGAACGAACGGCACCATGACTGTCGTGCGGTCTTGGGAGATCAGCTGGTCTCCGGCCTCCGGCGAGGAGAACGGATCGATCAGCTCGGCGGCGCCTAGCGTCTCCTGCCGGGCCTGCAGCTCCCCGATCCCGGACTCGATCTGCCGCATATCTTCCTCCGACAAGCCCTCCTCCTTGAAGAAGACGACGATGTCGCTGCGGCCTTCCGCGTTGCTCATCTTCTTGAGCAGGTTATGCGCGACGACGGCGCGGCTGTCCGCCGACAGCGGGTTCTGCCCCCGCTCGTGCAGAATGGCGTTGACGTCCGGCTGGATGACTGTCAATACGACGGTGGCGGCCAGCCATACGACCAGCAGCGGCCAACGCCAGCGAATGATTCGTTGCATGCGACTTCTCTCCTTGTCTCTTCTCCTATACTCGATAAGCTTCCAGGCGCAGTTCCATTCCTCCGCCGAACACGTCGATCAACTGCTCGACCAGATAGCCCAGCATGTCGGAGTCGGGGTACTGCTCAATAATCCAGGCGACGCTCTCGATCAGTGTCGCCGACAGCATGCCGACCTCGATTCGTTCCCGTTCGTCCAGCGGGCCGCGCGGGGCCTTGGCGGCCGCGAACGTCTTCAGCAGCAGACTCTCGACGAACCGGGTCAGCTCGCTGCGTATGCTTTCGTACTTCGAGCCCTCGCTGCGGCAGAGCAGCAGCAGCAAGCTCGGCCCCGACGTCTTGATCAGCCCGACCAGCGTCGTCTGAACCCGGTCGAAGAAGCTCGTGCTCGCATCGGTGGCGAAGCCGCCCGCGATGACGGCGTCGGCGATCTGAAGATACTCCTCCGCATAGCGGCTGTACTGTTCATACACCGGGCCGACGATCGCGTCGAACAGATCCTCCTTGTTGCGGAAGTAGCGGTAGATGTTGCCGGAGGTCATTCCGGCCGCCGCGGCCATTCGGCGCATCGACGCCTCCATATAGCCGTGCCGGCGAAACTCCTCGTAGGCGGCCAGCACGATGGCGCTGCGCACTTCCTCCTTTAAGACTTGCATTAGTGATCACCTGATCATTATTGTGATGGAAATATTATACCCTTGCCGCCGGCGTCTGGGCAATTGCAAAAATGTGAACATCCGGCTCTATAAAATGTAGCAATGAACCCGTGAAAATATCCAGTCTTCTCCAGTGGCCAAGCATATGATGATTCTAACCTGATGGAAAGGAGGTTGACCTTATGGCCAAGTTATTCGATTATAACGCGACGATCGTCACTCCGATTACGGACGGAACCAGCATCGCGATCCCCCTTACGCCAGCCAGAGTCGACGTCGGTTCGGTCATCGTTAACGTTCCTAACGTCGTGCCGAGATATGTACAAGTCAACGCGACGATCGGGATTCGCGGAGACGCCGGAACCGGGTCGATTCTGTTCCGGATCCGCCGCGGAGGCACTGAAATCTACTACTCCCTGATCGGACTCGAATCCGGCTTCGAACGATTCGCGCTGAGCACCTTGCTGGCAGTAGACGGGAACTCTCCTCCAGGACCGCAAGTCTATACGGTTTCGGTCGAACGCTTTACGGCAGGTCTGACGGCCTTCGTCATCGGCCCCGTGGAAATTACCGCCTCTTCCTTCGGCTAATCCGAGGCAAGCTGCGGGCAGAATGCTGCGGCAGGCGCGCCTGGCGAAGGCAACCTGCCGATCATGCCGCAGCGAGCGCACCACGACAAAGACGGCCTCTCTCCTTCCGGAGACGAGACCGTCTTTATTCGTTTCCTCCATCCTTGCCCGATCAGCCGATCGGCGCGGAGGCTGCGAACGTGATCGTGCGATATTCGTTCCCGAGCGTCGCGTCGTCCGGGCGACGCGGCCGCACGGCGCAGTAGAAGTGATAGAGCACTCCGTCGCGCATCAGCAGCGAAGGCTTGTGCGCGTGGGTTGCATCCAGTTCCCCTTCCGTTCCGTGCCGAAGCAGCGGTTCCTTCGCGCACGTCCATTCCAGCAGATTGTCGGAGTCAGCCGCTCCTTCCTGGGCGTGCGAGCCGTCGAAGCCGAAGTAGAACATCCGCCAGCGGCCCTCGTCCCGGACGACGAACGGATCGGACGCGAACGCCGATTGCCAGCTTCCCGGCTCTACGCGCACAACGGGATTGCCCTCGTAGCGGCTCCAGCTCCGCAAGTCCGGAGATGTGGCCACCCCGGTTTGCTCTCGCCAGTCCGACACTTCATTTTTCGCATTGTAAAACAGATAATAAAGGCCTTCATGCTCCAGCAAGCAAGCTTTATAGAGCCCGCCCCGCTCCCAGTCCGCCCCGTCTCTCCAAGAGAAAACGGGCCTTTCCAGCCGGTTCCAGGTCATCAGGCTTTCGTCGGTCGTCCAGGCCAGCCCGATCTCCGCCGGCCCCGCTTCGTACCCTTCCTCGGGATAAGCGTGATAGACCATCCAATACTTGCCTTCCGTTTTCTTAAGCGTCGGCAGGCCGGTCAGCGCGTCCGTCTCCTTGAGCAGCCACGTTCCCGCCGCTCCGACATCGTCCCAGCCCCGCCCCTCGCCTCTGGCCAGAATGACGCCCAGGCTGCTCCAGTTCAGCAGATCGTCGCTTTCGGCCAGCGCGGTCTGATAGCCGCGGCCGTCGTAACCGATATACATCATCATATACCGGCCGTTGTGCCAGAACACAAAGGGACAGTCGACGCCATGGCTGTCGAACCGGCCTTCCTCTCCGGAAGGCGCGATAACCGGCAAGCCTCGCTTGTAGTCCGTGCGATACTTCATGTCCCATTGCTGGAGGTTGTCTGTTTCCGGCATATCGTCCCTCCTCTCCTCGCTTCGCTAAATTATCGAATCAGGCCCGCCTGCTTGAATTGCTCCGTAGCCTGGTCGAGCAATTGCTGTCCTCCGGAGCTCAGCCATTGCTGGACGAATCCGTCGTAATCGCTCGCGCCTCCCAGGATGTATTTGATGTCGAACTCTTTTTGCAGCGTCTCCAGATCGGACTTGAGCTGCGCGTCGAGGGAAAGCACCGACATATCGTTCGGATTCGCCGGCATCTCCATCGCTTCCAGGTCCAGACGCATCTGCTTGATGTCGGACTCGCCCGGCTGCTCGTTCATGCTCTCCACTACGCCGTCCTGACCTGTCGCGACCCAAGTGCCCCAGTCGTAGGCCCCTTTATTGTCCTGACGGTACAGCTCGTCTTTCAGACTGACGAACCTGCCGCCGTCCTCCAGCTCGACCACCTTCTGGCCGTTGACGCCGACTCCCCAGCGGAGAGCCCAGTATCCGTCGTTCGGATAGGTCGAGGATTCGATAATTTTCAGAATGCGCTCCAGCTTCGCCGGATCCTCGGCCGCTTTCTTGGAGATCGTGACGATCGTTCCGGCGACCGCGCCGGGCGGCAGCTTGCCGCCTTCCGGTTCGCCCTTCGGCATCGGCAGGTTCTCAAACCAGTCGATTGTGGCGCCCGTGTTGCCCGTACCGCCTTCCACCTCGTTGATCAGAACGCCCGGATAGAAGGTGAGGCCTACTTTGCCGGAGAACAGCTTGGGCTTGCGCTGCTCCCAGCCCTGCGTATACCAGTCGGGATCGATCAGCTTTTCGTCCACGATCGTTTTGACGAAATCGAGCATCTTCTTGTGAGTGCCGTTCACGATCGAGTGATCCGCTTTGTCCCCGTTTACGAAAAACTCCGTTTTGCCGTACATGTACGCCAGATTGGCCAATTCCCCCAGGTTGACCCCGGCGCCAGCCGAACTGATGCCCCAAGTATCGTTTTGTCCGTTCCGATCGGGGTCGTCATGCGTGAATTTGCGCAGCACCTCCAGCAATTCCTCCGGCGTGGTCGGCTTTTGCAAATTCAAGTTGTCCAGCCAGTCCTGCCGAATTTTGAAGGTGAACGTGTTCGGAGCGGGCAGCATCGGGAGGCCGATCATGCTGCCGCCTTCGTTCACAAACGCCTTCGATTGCGGGCTGAAGGACGACGCCAGCGTCGGCACCTTGTCCAGGTACGGCGTCCAATCGTCCAGCAGAACGCCTTGCTGATACAGCTTCTTTACCAGATTGATGTTCCAGACGGCAATGATGTCCGGCGGATCGTTCGACGCGAATTGCACCATCAGCTTGCTTTCCAGATCCGATTCGGGATAAGCGTACAGCTTGAAATCGACGTTGTGCGTCTCGTTCATCCACTTTCTCCACGGATCGTTGTCGTCCGTAGGCGTGTTCACCCAGCCGTTCTCGATCATCGAGATCGTTAATTTCTCCCCGCTGTCCGGAGAAGCTTCGCCGCCGGGAGCCGGAGAGACGCTGCCCGAAGCAGCCGGATCCGAGCCTGGGCTTGCCTTCCCCTCCTCGTTGCCTCCGCAAGCCGTCAGCAGAGTCGTTCCCGCCAGAAGCAGAGCCAACGCGGCGCTTGCCGTTTTCCTTGCCATTTTCATACCCCCATCTTCGTATTTCTGATTTTATCCCTTCACCGCGCCCAGATACATCCCTTTGGTGAAATGTTTCTGCAGGAACGGATAAACCAGCAGGATCGGTACGGTCCCGATGACGGCAACCGCCATTTTCAGCGACTCCGTAGACACCCGCTGCGCGGGATTAAGCACCGATGTCGGATTAAAATTGGAGCCGATGTTCGCATTGGCGAACATATTGCGCATGACCAGCTGCAGCGGCATCCAGTCGGAATTGTTGATATACAGAAAAGCGTCGAACCAGCTGTTCCAGTGCGCCACGGCAACGAACAGCCCGATGGCGGCAAGCGCCGGCTTGCTCATCGGCAGAATGACCTTGGACATCAGCGTCCAGTCGCCGGCGCCGTCGATTTCGGCCGATTCCTCGACCTCCTTCGGAATGCCCTCGAAAAATTGCTTGAGCACCAGCAGGCTCCAGCTATCGATCAGCGCGGGCACGATGAGCGCCCAGAACGTATCCAGCAAATGAAAATCCTTCATCACCAGATAGGTCGGAATCATCCCGCTGTTGAACAATACCGTCACGAGCACGAGAAACAGGAATACCTTTCGCCCGACCAGCTGCTTGCGCGAAACGACATAAGCCGCAACGGCGGTCATCGTCAACGTGAGCGCGGTGCCTACGATCGTTCGAATGACGCTGACCTTCAGGGCGTCGGTAAAAATGGAGCCGCTGAACAATCTCTCGTAGGCAAGCAGCGTCGGCCGATACGGGAAGAAAATAAAGCCGTTGCGCTGAATCCACTCCTGCTCGTTAACGAGAGACATGGAAATGACATATAAAATCGGATACAAAGAAGCTGCGGACAACATGCCGATAACGACATAAGACAAAATTTGATACCCTCGTTCGCCCCGGTTTCGCATAGGCCTCCCCCTTCTACCAGATGCCGGTGCCTGCATATTTGCGCGCCGCCTTGTTCGCCAGCAGGACGAGCGCCAGGCCGAACAGAGACTGGAACAGCGACATCGCGGTCGCCAGGCTGTATTGCAGCTGCGCGATCCCTTGCCGGTACACCCAGGTATCGATGATGTCGCCGACGGAATAGGTCGCCGGATTGTAGAACAGCAAGACCTGCTCCCCGCCCGCGTACAGGATCGAGCCGATCTGGATCGTGAAGAGAAAGACGATAACCGAGCTCAGACCGGGCAGCGTAATGTGCCAGATCCGTTTGAACGGACCGGCCCCGTCGATTTTGGCGGCCTCGTACAGCGCCGGATCGAGGGCGGTCAGTCCCGCCAAGTAAATGATCGTCCCCCACCCGAGTTCCTTCCATACGCCCGTCCCGACCAGAATCGGACGGAACCAATTTTCGGACGTCAGGAACGCGAACGTCCGCCCCGTGACCGCTTCCAGCACCTGATTGACGAATCCCGTATTCGCGAACATCGCGTAAGCGATGGCGTACATGATCACCCAGGAGAGAAAATGCGGAATGTACAGCACGGTCTGGCTGATTTTGCGAAACTTGGACGACGCCAGATCGAATAGCAGAATCGCCAATATAATGGGAGGGAAAAATCCGAATGCCAGTCTCAGCAGACTGATCTCCACCGTATTGCGGAGCACCCTGTAAAAATCGTTGTGGGCCAGAATGTGCTGGAAGTTGTCCAGCCCCGTCCACGGGCTTCCCCATATCCCGCCTATCAGACTATACTGCTTAAACGCGAGCACCGCCTGAAGGACCATCGGATAATAGCGAAATCCGATGAAATAAACGACCGCGGGTATAAACAGCACATATAGCAAGCGGTGTTTCCAAATCCGTTTCCAAAGCATGCGATCGTCTCCTTTCCCGCCACGGCTCAAATTAAGCTTAGAAAAAAAAGCAACCGTTTGAAATACGACATTCCTTGCGCTTGGGGGGCGATTCCAATCATTCGTCCGCCGTTAAATTGCGCGCCGCCGCGCTTCATGGTTAACTGGTTATGAACGTTCCGGCGCGCCTGAACCGCAGGGGAGGAGCCTACTTGAACCGAAGCCATTCCGCGTGGGCCATCGACAATTGGCCTATCGCCACCAAGCTGATCGTCGTCTACTCGCTGCTGATCTCGGTTGCCATCTCCGCGGTAGGCTATCTCTCCTACTCGTATTACAGCCGCTCGCTCGAGTCGCAGATCCGGGACTATATTCCGCAGCTGCTCGGCCAGACGAGCCGGCACCTGGACACCTATCAGAACGAGCTGCTGTACGTGACCAAGGCAGCGCTGAGCAAGCCGAACAACGCCACCCTTCTCGACGCGCTCGAGCAGGCCGGCTCGGAGGGGCAATGGCCGTCGCTGCGGGCTGTTATCCGTCTCCACGAAGCGATCCGCCAATTAAACGCGGAGCATAGGGCGTACGTGAGGGGGATTACGCTGTATACGACAAATTCGGGGGCTTTTTACTATCGTCAAGGCGCGGGCGGCGTGTGGCTCCCCCACCGCAATTACAAGAAGGAAATCTGGTTCGCCGATCTGGAAGAGAGGAGCCCCACGCCCTTGATTTACGGCACGGAGCAGCTTCGGGACGATCTGGACGCCCCGTACGTGTTCAAGATCATTCAACCGCTGCGCCGTCCGGGCGGCCAGGAACCGCAAGGCTTCCTTGAAGTGGAGGGCTCTCTGGAAATTATCAATACGATGCTTCTGGACGTGAATTTCGGACCGGACACCCGCATCTTCGTGCTGGACCAGAACGACCGGATTATGTATGCGAAGGGCGCCCGCCGCGTCGGCGAAGACTGGAACGCCGATCTCGGTCTGGACGACCGGGAGCTGACCAGGCCGCAGCGCTCCAGCTTCGCGACCTTGGACAATTCGCGCCATCTCGTGACGCATACCCGGTCCGGCCAGACCGGCTGGAAGGTCGTCGCGGTCATCCCCGTCGAATATTTGACCCAGGGAATCGCCCAGGTCAAATGGTGGACGCTGGCCGGCGTCGTGGCCGGAGCCAGCGTCGCGGTGCTGGCCGCAATCTGGCTGGCCTACAGCATGACGCGCAGGCTGAGGCTGCTCGTCCTCGGCTTGCGGGATCTCGAACGCAACGATTTCCAGATGCCGATCCCCCGGATTACCTCCGACGAAGTCGGACGCGTCTGGGGAGCGATCAGCAAAATGGCCGGACGTATCCATGTGCTCATCAACGAGGTGTACCAGTCCAAAATTTTGCGACAGGAGGCGGAAATCCGCTCCTTGCAGAGCCAGATCAACCCGCATTTTCTGAACAATTCCCTGGAAACGCTGCGTTACCTCGTTAAGAGCGGCCGGACCCAATCCGCCGAAGAAGGGATTATCGCTTTGGCCGATCTGTTTCGCTATCACGCCGTCCGAAACCAGGAAATGGTCTCGCTGGAGGTGGAGATGGCTTTTATGAAAAACTACCTGCAGATGCAGAAGCTCCGCTTCGGAGAGCAGCTGCAAATCCTGTACGACATCGACGAGCGGGCGCTGCCCATTGAGCTGCCGGGTCTTCTGTTCCAGCCGCTTGTGGAAAACGCCATCCGCTACGGCGGCGACGAGACGGGACTGATCTTGATGACGATCCGGATTAAAAAAACGGAAGAGCATCTGCTGATCTCCATCATCGACGAGGGCCGAGGCATTCATCCGGACAGGCTAAACGCCATCTGGAGCGCGCTGGAGCTGGACTCCGACCAAGCGGGCAGCATCGGCCTGCTGAATGTCCGCCGCCGTTTGCGGCTGATATATAAAGACAAAGGCGAGATGTTCATCCGCAGCGAAGAAGGCAACGGAACGATCGTTACCCTGAAGCTTCCGCTTGCTTAGCGCGAACCATTGCGAAACGACAGGAGGGTTGCCGACATGAACGTGCTGATTGTCGACGACGAGGAAACGATACTTCTTGGCCTGGCCGCTCAATTGAAGGAGCTCCCGATCTCCGGCATCGACCGCGTCCACTGCGCGTTGAACGCCTCGGAGGCTTTGAATCTGCTGTCTTCGACGCCGGTGGATCTTGTCATTACGGATATCCATATGCCGGGCATCGACGGTCTCTCCCTGACCGGCACGATTCGGCACCGCCATCCCGATATTCCGGTCGTCATCCTGACGGGCTACAACGATCGCGCCTACTTGCAGCAGGCGATACGACTAAAGGCCGAGGACTATTTATTCAAGCCGGTGAAACCTGCCGATCTGGCGCAATTGTTCGAGCGGCTCGGTGAACGCCGGGCCCGGGACCGCAAGACCAGCCGTTTCATCGATATCGAGCGGTTCGAATCTCTTCCGTTCCCGTACAAGGCGGTTATGGCCTGCGATCTGGACGAGGGCAGCGCAGACCGGCACAGCCAACTCGGCGGCGATGAAATGATCTTATGGATGTACCGTCAAGTGATCCGCGAAGCCGCGGAGCCGCTCGAGGATATCTATTTCATATCCCCCGGCTCCGCGCTTGACTCCTGCAATCTGCTGATAGCGGCTGGCGCGGACACGGCCGAGGAAGCGATCGGCAGACTGGAGAGGCTGGCCCTGTCGATCGGCGAATTCTGGTCGAGCAGCATCCGGCTCGGCATCAGCTTCGGTCTATCCTCCGGCCACGGACGAAGCGTTCCGTTCTCCGAGCCGCGCAAGGAGGCTTGCGCGGCGCTGCTTTACCGCCTGGGATTCGGCAGCGGCCTCCATGGATTCGTCCCGCCGGCGGGCCCGATCGCCAAGTCTTCGAGATCGGAGCTGCAGACGGCGATCGAGCTGGCGGATTCCGGCGCCCTGCTGGCGGAGCTGAAGCGCGAGCTCGCGCGCGTCCTCGACTGCGCGCCGGATTCCCGGATGCTCGCAGCGGAGGATCTGCTGCAATTTCTGTACGCTCATCTCGCCCAGTGCTATCCCTCCCAAAGCCTGCCGCTGTTCCAGAGGGCGGCTGCGCTGACGGAAAGACTCGTCTGGGCAAGGACGGAAGAGCAGTTCTCGCAGCTGTTCATGCTCGAGATGAACGAGTGGCTCGGCTCCGTCATCCCGGAGCATTCCGAATACGGAATTGTAGCCCTGGCCAAATCGGTCATCCAGTCGCGGTTCTCGGAACCTCTCAACATCGGCGAAGTAGCCGCCGCGGTCTACGTCAGCCCGAGCCATCTCAGCCGGCTCTTCCGCGCGCGGACAAATACGACCTTTCTGGAATATTTGACAAACGTGCGCGTCGAGGAAGCCAAGAAGCGGCTGACGGATCCCCGGGCCAAGGTGTACGACATCGCCGTGCAGGTCGGCTACAGCGATTGGAAGCACTTCAGCCGCGTGTTCAAAGAAGCGACCGGCTGCCATCCGAGCGATTACCGCACGAGGACGATGGGAATCCATTCGACCGAGAACGAAACTTAAGCGGCGGGGGTCACGTTGATGTCGGAGACGATTCAGTCAGGAAAGCGTATTTTATACTTTCTGAATCACTCGCAAAAAAACCGTTCCGAAGGCTGTGAAGCCTTGCGGAACGGTTTTCTCCTTCATGCTCTTGATTCGCACAAGCCGACAAATCGGCCGATCGTCTTAAGCCTTCGACAGCTCGATCTCGCCCTTCGGCTTCACGACGAGAGTGCCGTTCTCCTCGTCGATGACCAGGGCATGCCCCTTGGAAATCTTGCCGAGCAGCAGATCCTCCGACAGCCGATCCTCGATATGCTTCTGGATCGCTCTGCGCAGCGGACGCGCGCCGTATTGCGGATCGTAGCCCTCCTTCGCCAGGAACGCCTTGGCCGAGTCGGTCAGCTCGAAGCTGACGTTGTGCTCGACGAGGCGCTTGCGAAGGTCGTCGGCCATCAGCGTCACGATCTGAGCGATATGCTCCTCGTTCAGCGGGTGGAAGACGATCGACTCGTCGATCCGGTTCAGGAACTCCGGACGGAACGACTTCTTCAGCTCCGCGAGCACCTTCTCCTTCATGTTCTGGTAATCGCGTCCCGCATCCTGCGCGGCCGTGAAGCCAAGCGTCGAGTTCTTCTTGATCTGCTCCGCGCCGACGTTGGACGTCATGATGATCAGCGTGTTGCGGAAGTCGACCGAGCGGCCCTTGGAGTCGGTCAGCCGGCCGTCCTCCAGCACTTGAAGCAGGATGTTGAACACTTCCGGATGCGCCTTCTCGATCTCGTCGAGCAGGACGACCGAATACGGCTTGCGGCGCACCTTCTCGGTCAACTGGCCGCCTTCGTCGTAGCCGACGTATCCCGGAGGCGCCCCGACGAGACGGGACGTGGAGTGCTTCTCCATATACTCTGACATGTCGATGCGAATAACCGCGTTCTCGTCTCCGAACATCGCTTCCGCGATCGCGCGGGCCAGCTCCGTCTTCCCGACGCCCGTAGGTCCGAGGAAGATGAAGGAGCCCATCGGGCGCTTCGGATCCTTGAGGCCGGCGCGGGCGCGTCGAATGGCGCGGGACACCGACTTGACGGCTTCCTCCTGGCCGATGACGCGATCGTGCAGAATGCTCTCCATCTTCAGCAAGCGCTCCGTCTCCTCCTCGGCAAGCTTGCTGACCGGAATGCCGGTCCAGCTGGCGACCACCTGAGCGATGTCCTCCGGCGTCACCTCGGAATCGGTGCGGCCCTGCTTTTCCTTCCATTGGTTCTTCGTGAAGTCGAGCTCTTCGCGGATTTTCTGCTCGGTGTCGCGCAGAGCGGCCGCCTTCTCGAACTCCTGGCTTTGCACGGCGGCGTCCTTCTCCTTGCGGATGTCCTCGAGCCGCGTCTCCAGCTGCTTCAGGTTAGGCGGCACCGTATAGGAGTTCAGGCGCACCTTGGAGCCCGCCTCGTCGATCAGGTCGATCGCCTTGTCCGGCAGGAACCGGTCCGGAATGTAGCGGTCGGACAGCTTCACCGCCGCTTCGATCGCCTCGTCGGTCATTTTCACGCGGTGATGCGCCTCATAGCGGTCGCGCAGGCCGAACAGAATTTGCACCGCTTCTTCCGGCGTCGGCTGATCGACCGTAATCGGCTGGAACCGACGCTCGAGAGCCGCGTCCTTCTCGATATATTTGCGATATTCGTCCAGCGTCGTCGCGCCGATGCACTGCAGCTCGCCTCGAGCGAGCGCCGGCTTCAGAATGTTGGAGGCGTCGATCGCGCCCTCCGCGCCGCCCGCGCCGATGAGCGTATGCAGCTCGTCGATAAACAGGATGACGTTGCCGGCCTGGCGAATTTCGTCCATGATTTTCTTCAGACGGTCCTCGAACTCGCCGCGATACTTCGTACCCGCGACGACCGAGCCCATGTCCAGCGTCATGACGCGCTTATCCCGCAGCGTCTCGGGAATCTCGTTGTTGACGATGCGCTGGGCGAGCCCTTCGGCGATCGCCGTCTTCCCGACGCCCGGCTCCCCGATGAGCACCGGGTTGTTCTTCGTCCGGCGGGAGAGCACCTGGATGACCCGCTCGATTTCCTTCTGCCGGCCGATGACGGGATCAATGTTGCCCTCGCGCGCGCTGGCCGTCAGATCGCGGGCCAAGCCGTCCAGCGTCGGCGTGCTGACGTTCGCGGAAGGACCGTGGTTCTGTGTCACGCTCTCGTTGCTGCCGAGCAGCTGAAGCACTTGCTGGCGCGCCTTGTTCAGGCTGATGCCCAGATTGTTCAGCACGCGGGCCGCGACGCCTTCGCCTTCGCGAATAAGACCGAGCAGGATGTGCTCCGTGCCGACGTAGGTATGGCCCAGCTTGCGCGCTTCGTCCATCGACAGCTCGATGACTTTCTTGGCGCGGGGCGTATACGCGATGCTCGTCGGCTGCTCTTGTCCGCGGCCGATCAACGATTCGACTTCGTCCTGAATTTTCTCCAGTCCCAATCCGAGAGCGATGAGCGCCTTGGCGGCGATGCTCTCCCCTTCCCGGATCAGGCCGAGCAGAATGTGCTCGGTACCGATATTGTTGTGTCCCAACCGCACTGCTTCTTCCTGGGCCAGAGCCAATACCTTCTGTGCGCGTTCCGTAAATCTGCCAAACATCATGAGACACACCTCCTAATAGAATAAGAATAAAACATTTAGGATGGAGTTGCCAGTCGGGACCGGATTAACTCCGCCCTTGATTTGTCCCGGTCCTCGGGGCTCATCGCTTCTCCGAACGTCATCTGGAGAAAGCCGGGCTGCGTCGAAACGAGCAGCTCGTTCAGCGCGAGCGGATCGACCTCGGGCAGCAGGCCCAAATGGGAGCCGAGCCGCACGTCGGACAACCGCTGCGAGGCTTCCTTCGAATCCATGATCAGCGCCTGCGTCAGAATGCCGTACGATCTGCGCACCCGGTCCGCGACGCGCAGCCTCGATTCGCCGAGCAGCTTCGAACGAGCCGACTTCTCGTGCTCGATGATCTGGCGGGCGACCTGAAACAGATTGTCGACGATTTCCTGCTCGGACTGCCCCAGCGTCACCTGATTGGACACCTGGAACAGATTGCCCGTCGCCTCGCTTCCCTCGCCGTAGATGCCCCGAACGGCCAGCCCGACCTGGGTCACTGCCGACAAAATCCGGTTAATCTGTCCCGTCATGACGAGCGCCGGCAGATGCATCATCACCGATGCGCGAATTCCCGTGCCGACGTTCGTCGGACAGCTCGTTAAGTAGCCGTGCTTCTCGTCGAAGGCGTAATCGACCTGCTCCTCGAAAATATCGTCGACCTTGCTGGCCGAATCCCAAGCTTCGTTCACCTGAAAGCCCGAACCTAAACATTGAATGCGAAGATGATCCTCTTCGTTAATCATAATGCTGATATCTTCATTCGGACTCAGAATGAGCGCCCCGCCTCGCGACTCGCTCGCCAGATTCGGGCTGATCAGATGCTTCTCGACGAGCACGAGCTTCTCCAGCTCGGTCAGCTCCGACAGCCGAAGCTGCTCGATCTTCCCCAGCCCGTTAAGCCGCCCGCTTTCCGCTACCCCGAGAAGCTGATCCGCCACCGCCAGGGACTGTTCGGGGCTCGCCATGAGCGGAAAAGGCATGTTCCGCAGGTTGCGCGCGATCCGCACCCGGCTGCTGATCACCACGTCGGACTCGGGGCCTTTCCCCTTCATCCACTGACTGAGCGCTTGCTTCGTGAATTTTCTTTTCGCCATCGTTCATCCCCTGCCCTTCAGCCGCTCATTTCGTTCTCGAGCTCCCGGATCCGGTCGCGCAGCTGAGCCGCGGTCTCGAAGTCCTCCCGCTCGATCCTGCTCTGCATTTCCTTCTTCAGGCGTTCGATTTCCCGCTTCGTCTTCAAGTGGCCCCCCGCTCTCTTCGGCACCTTGCCGACGTGCACCGTATTGCCGTGCACCCGCTTCAGCAGCGGATCCAGCCGCTCGGAGAAATGTCTGTAGCAATCGCTGCAGCCGAATCGTCCGATCTTGCTGAACTGCGAATACGTCATTCCGCAGGTGTCGCACTTGACCGCGGGCCGAACCGTCTGGTTGCGAGGCTCGAAGTCAAGCAGCCCGGAAAGCAGGTTGTGGATGGAAAATCCGCCGGCCGTCCCCGGAAGAAGCTCCCCCTTCTCTCTGGCGCACGTCTCGCAAATGTGGAGCTCGGTTTTGTCCCCGTTGACGAACTTCGTAAAATGAAGCGTTGCCGGGCGTGTGCCGCATTCTTGACATTGCATGGCCCTCAGCCTCCTTTCCTCATTTCGCGAGCAAGGCGATCAGCATCGCCTTGAGCAGCTTCGCCCGAATCTCGTCGCGGACCGGAAGCTGCAGCGCCAGCGCGCTTCGGGAGACGGCGGCTCTCAGCAGATGCGCTTCCCTCCCGGTCAGGAAACGCGCCTCCTCCAGCTGGTAGATCAGCCCTTCCGCCGTGTTCTGGTCGATCCGTTCCCCGACTGTCTGGCGAATGTGGCGCTGAACCGCTTCAAGCGAAGGCAGATCGACGCGCTGAATGCGAATGTAGCCGCCTCCGCCGCGCTTGCTTTCGACATAGTAGCCCTTCTCCAGCGTAAACCTGGTGCTGATCACGTAATTGATCTGCGACGGCACGCAGGAGAACTTGTCGGCCAGATCGCTCCGCTGAATTTCGATGGCGCCTTCCTGACTGTTCTCCAGGCTCTGCTTTAGATAATGTTCGATAAGATCGGAAATATTACGCATCGCCCAACCTCCTTTCGTCGATGCAAGCCGGCCTAAGCCGTCCGTTCAATGAGGGGTTGATCTGACTTTGACTTTCTTTGACTATATCTTTATTATACGCCGCTTTTTAAAAAATGCAACTTCGTCCAGCGATCTCGCTGCCCGCATCCAGTATTTCCGAAAAGGACCTTTAATACTTGCCCGGTAAAATGGAAATGTCATTAAGAAGTTGGTAAAATAGGAAGCGAGACGCGCAGTCGGCAAGCCGGCTGCAGCGCCTCGTAGGTCGGACGCCGAATACGGGAGGTTGAAATGTCGATGGTTTACGTATTCGTCTTCTTAGGCAACTTGGCAGCGGCCTGGTACATCTACGATGCTTCCGATTATTCGAAAATGCTGCTGCAGGCCGTTCTTGTGACCCTCCTCATGGCGGGAGTAGAGGCGATCGGTAAAAGAAAGTCCGGGATTCGGAGCCGCTTCTGACGGAAGGAGCGAACGGACCGCCCCAAGCCGAAGGGAGCCCTCGCAGCTGCGGACGGTCCGTATGGTCGCCCTGTTTCTTCCGGCGTTAATAACCCAGCATGACGACCGAGGGCTTGACGCGAGGTCTCTTCTCGATCACCAATATGCTGTCATAGTAGGTCATCGACCACACCGAGCGCGTAAACCCGTCGACCGCCAGCCTCGAATCTTTGGAGTGCCAGGCGTTCAGCTGGTCGATCAGGCGCTTGGAATATTCAACGAAGCTTTCCGGGTGTCTGAAGCCGCCCCCGAATTCCGGCCAGTAGCTCGTGTGCAGATCCTCGATCAGATACACGCCGTTCGGAGAGAGCAGCGGAAGCATCTCCTCCAACGACGTCCTCTGCTGCTTCATACGGTGCCCGCCGTCGTCGATGATGATGTCGAACGTCGGAAGCGCGGGCTTGATTTTTTTCCAGAACAATCGGTCCCCCTGGTCTCCGATTACAATTTTAATCCTTTCCTCCTCCAGAGCCTTCAGCGACGGATCGATATCGACCCCGTAAATGTTCGCCCTTTTGCCGAAGTAATGCTTCCACATCTGCAGCGATCCGCCCTTGAACACCCCGATCTCCATGACGTTGACCGGTTTCCCGACGAATCGGCTGAAATGATGCTCAAATATATCGAAATAATGCTCCCATCGATGCATAACCCTGCAGCGGTTGTTGGTATGACAGGCCTTTAGTCTGCTCAATTCGCGATCTTCCTTTCCCTTCATCTAGGAATGGGCCGTTACGGGCTTGGCCGGCACTCCGTAAGCTTTGCAACGATCGGGCAGGGAACGAACGACTACCGAGCCGGCGCCTATCGTCGCCTGCCGGCCGACCGTCACGTTCTGGATGACGACCGTGCCGGCTCCGAGCGACGTCTCTTCGCCGATCCGGACGTTGCCCGATACGTGGCAGCCAGGCAGAAGCGTCGCATAGGACTCCAGCTGCGCATCGTGCCCGACCGTTACCCCGTAGTCGATCAGGACGTGGCGCCCGATCCGCACTCCGGTCGTCAGGACGACGTTCGCGCAGACGATCGTCCCTTCCTCGGCTTGAAGATCGTCGCCGACGACGGCGGTCGGATGAATCAGCGTCGCGAACTTCTGCGAAGGCCTTAACGCCCTCAGCTCCTCTGCCGCCTTCCTCCGCAGGCCGGGACTCCCGATGGCGCATACCGCGTACGGCTCTTCGCCGCAGCGGGACAACGCCTCCTTCGCACCGACGATCGGTATCCGATTCCATTCCTTGCCGTGAAGCTCCTCGCGTTCGTCCACGAACCCGACGATATCCCATCGGGGCCGGATCCGGTTCAAATCCGCAACCAGCTGCGCGACCTCCCTGCCCTGGCCTCCGCTTCCGACAATCAGCAGCGGGGCTGTCGTATCGGCGCTCATTCGTTCTCCATACCTCTCTTCAGAAATCGGTGTTTATGGGTCATAATCGCCTCAACGGAAATAAAATCGACCCAGTCGTCGATGCTCAGCGACTTCCAACCGGGCATGACGAGCGGTATCGTGCGGTCCGTATGAAACGATCGATAGCGAAGAAACGACGATACTTTCGATAAATACAGGGAGCCGTCGAGAAAAAACAAAGGCTCCAGGCTCTGGCGCCTGCCGATCTTCTCCGCTGCCGCGCCGTAAGGCGTCAGGTAACCGGTCGGAGCGATGCGCATCGTATAGTCGGGGTGAGCGTGGCTCAGCTCGCTAACGCTGACCAAGGCGTGCGCATGAGGCCAGGCAGCCGCCAGCTGCTCGAGCCCCCTGTCGACGTCGCCGCCATCCGTCGTCGGAGATGTCGGCTCGAGCAGCGCGATCATCTCGTAGCTCTCGCCGCGCTCCTCCAGAGCATGCAGCGCATGCAGGACGACATCGGCGCTGGTCGAGTCGTCTCCGGCCAGCTCGGCCGGACGGCGGAACGGAACGGCCGCCCCGTACCTCTCGGCGCAGGCCGCAATCTCCTCGTTGTCGGTGGAGACGACCGTCCGATCGACGTACCGGGAGTCCAGCGCCGCCCGTATCGCCCAGGCGACAAGCGGCCGGCCCAGCAGCGGCATCAGATTTTTGCCCGGCAGCCCCTTCGATCCGCCCCTCGCGGGGATGAGCGCCAGCACTCTTTTTCCCTCAATCATGGCTCTCCCTCCGTCACGGAAGCGAGTTTGGAAATAACTGATCGTAGTCGCTGTTCGCTTTCTCGTAGTCCGGAATTTTTCCGATATCCAGCCAATATTCGTGAATCGGGAAACTGGAGATCGGCAGCTTCCGCTCGAGTAGAGTATCGACCAGCTGCGTCATATCATGATATTGACGATCGGGAACCAGCTCGATCAGAGACGGATTCATGCAGTACATTCCGGCGTTGACCAGCAGCTGAATATGCGGCTTCTCCGTCAGCTTGCTTACGCTGTAATGCTCTCCTTCCACTACGCCGTATGGAATCTGCACCTCGTAAGGAGCGGCCACGATCGTAAGCTGTGCCTGCCGCTTCATATGGAAGCGCAGCAGACGGTGAAAATGGACCTTCGTCAGAATATCGCCGTTAATAACGAGAAAGGGCTCCGTCAGATGCGCTCTCGCCAGGCGAATGGCGCCCGCCGTTCCCAATTTCTCGTTTTCCTCGATATAGCGGATGCGGACGCCGAACGCTTCGCCGTTGCCGAAATAACGGATGATGTCCTCTTTGCGGTAGTACACGGACAGGAGAAGATTTTGAAAGCCTTCCTGCCGCAGTCGTTCGATCAAAATTTGCAGCAGCGGTTTGTTTCCGACCTTCATCATAGGCTTGGGCGTCGTTTCCGTCAGTGGACGGAGACGAGTGCCGAACCCGCCCGCCATAATAACGACCGGCGTCGATATCGGTTGGACGGGCTGGAACGCCTGCTTGATGAAGATGAGGTCCACGACCTCCCCCTGAGCGTTCAGGACGGGCATCTGCCGGATTTGCTGGGCTATCATTAAGCGCATCACGGAATCGCGCGGCTCCTCTGCGGAAGCGTAGCGGAAATCCGGATTCATAATGGCATCGATCGAGCGATTCAGCGTGACTCCCTTCAGCAGCCCGCGACGAACGTCGCTGTCGGTCACGATGCCCTTCAGCTCACGGCCTTCGTAGACCAGGACGATCTCTCCGCCCGTCCGATCCAGCAGCTCCACGGCGTCTTTCACGGTAGCCTGTACCCCGAGCTTATATTTGTCCCATTTTTCGGGTGAATTCTCCGAGCGGCTCATCGTCCTCCCTCCTATTCAAATCGGCATGCCTATACGTTCAGATCCGGATTCTTTCATCCGGTTCATAGTTCCGATTGGCCTTCTCTCCCAACAGGTCGAAGTACTTCATCGGGGAAATGCCCCTGCCCGAGCGCTTGACCGTTAGATTATGAACGGTATACGTCTCGCCGGCCCGAATGGGAACGGCCGCCACGATGCTTCTGCGGACAGCTTCGAGATTGGCGATCTCCGAAGCGACGGGCCGCTTCACCTGCGAGCCTAAAGCCTTATCCACGCTGCGGATCGCCCGGATCATCTCCGCCAGCTCCGAAGGCTCGAGCGAGCCTGCATGATCGGGACCCGGCAGGCGGCGATCCAGCGTCAGATGCTTCTCGAGCACGTGCGCCCCTCTTGCCGCGGCGGCGATCGGAATTGCGATTCCCGGCGTATGGTCCGAATAGCCGACAGGCAGCTGGAACGCGCAGGCCAACGTGTCCATCATTCGCAGGTTCGCCTCCTCGAACGCGGCCGGATACTCCGTCGTACAGTGCATCAGCGTCACTCTCGACTTCAGCACTCTCTGCCCTTCGTCGGAGATATAAGCGTCGCGGAACGCCTGAGCAGAAGGAGCGGGCCTCTCCCCTTCGTCGTCCAGATAACCGTAAGCCAGAACGCCCAATGCGTCCTCCACCTCGCCCAGCGTGCTCATTCCCGTAGACAGAATGGCCGGAAGCTTCGACCGCGCGACAGCCAGCAGCAGCGGCGCATTGGTCAGCTCGCCGGAAGCGATCTTCAGGAACGGCACGGCATATTTCGAAGAGAGCCGTGCCGCGCTGTCCGGATCGAACGGCGTCGACATGAACGCGATACCTCTCTTCCGGCAATGCTCCGCAAGCCGATCGTGCATCTCCTCGCTCAGCTCCAGCGCCCGCAGCATCGCCTGCTGCGATTCTCCCGGCTGATCGTCCTGCAATTGATAGCGCGCCTTGCCGACATAGGGGGCGGCGACTTTGTCCGCCCGGAACGTTTGGAACTTGACCGCGTCGGCCCCGACCTCGCTGGCGGCGTCTATCAGCTCCAGCGCCATCCGCAAGGATCCGTTATGGTTGACGCCGGCCTCGGCAATGACGTAGGTCGTCTTCATCGCGAAATCTCCAAGTCGTAGAAGGACTTGGACAACAAGGAGCGGAGGTTTGTCCTCTTCAAGATCTCCTTCATTCGGAAAGCCGAGTCGCCGCTCCCGTAAGGGGGAGCTTCCTTGGCGAACGATCGGCGGAACTCGTCGGATAGCGCTCTTCGAATCGCCGCTTCGATCGCCGCCGCTTCGATCTCGCAGTCGATGACCGAGGCCGCCCTCAGCCTGCCTTTCTGCCGGTCTCCGATATTAACGGTCGGAATTCTCATCGCAGGCGCCTCAATAATGCCGCTTGATGAATTGCCGATGACGGCCGAGGAATAGAACATCGCGTTCAAATAATGATGGCCCAGCGATTCGAACGCTTTGACCCGCCCCGGATGGCGCTCGGCATAGCGCTCAAGATGCGCTCGGATGCCGCGGCTGCCCTGATCCGCGTTCGGCAGCGTGATCAATACCGAAGCTTCCGGGAAGCGATCCAGAGCCTGCAGCGTCTCCCGGGTCATCTGTTCGTTCTCTTCGGGCTTTAACGTTACGGGATGCAGGGTGACCAGGAAATTCGCCTCTCTGAACCGAAAATCGAGCAGCTCTTCGAACCTCGCGAGGTCGATCGGGGAGAACCCGCGCACGCGATCCGCGCCGGGAGAGCCGACATTGAACACGGTATCCGGCCTCTCGCCCATCTGAATCACTCTTCTCCGGTAAGCCTCGGCCGCCGTGAAATGAAGGTGCGCCATCTTCGTCATCGCGTGCCTCATCGCATTGTCGATGGCGCCCTCGGTCGTCTCTCCTCCGTGAACGTGAGCAATCGGAATATTGAGCAGCATGGCCGCCGAGGCTGCGGCCATAATCTCATATCTGTCCCCCAGCACGACGACGAGGTCCGGCTCGAGCTCACGATAGGCGCGGGCGAAGCCCCGAATGCCTTGCGCCGTCGCTTCGGCGACATCCTCGGACGAGTTCCCGCTCAGATCCAGCGGAACTTGAACCGTCAGCCGAAATCCGTCCTCTTCGATCTGTCGATACGTATTCCCGTACAGAGGCGATAGATGCGAGCCGGTCACCGCCGTCATTAACGTCAGCTCCGGATCCTCGTCGATCTCCCTCATTAAGCCGCAGAGCAGTCCGTAGTCGGCTCTGGAGCCTGTGACGATGCATATTTTAGCGATGTCCGCCTCCCTCCGATCGTTGGCCTCGCAGCGGCAGCATACTTGCGCTGCTCGGCAGATTGACGATGCGGCTCTCCAAATCTTCCGCGTTAGACAGGTCCATTCTTGGATTGGAACTGTACATAGGTAACTTATGCAGGAGCGTCCAGCTTGGCCTGGTCATGAACCCCGCGTCATTCGTCCGTTGTAGAATCAGGTCTCTGGTCGAGCGGTCGGCTTTGTCCAGCAGCAAGGCCTGAAGCCAATAATTGCTTCGGGCGTAATCCGGCTCGCGGAACATTCGAACCCCTCTTACGCCGGCGAGCGCTTGCTCGTACTTCGAGAGCAGCTCCCTTTTGTTCTCCAGAAACCTCGGCAACTGCTCCAACTGAGCGCATCCGATCGCGGCGTTGAGATTCGGCATTCTGTAGTTAAAGCCGACGGCGTCGTGTTCGTAAGCCCATCGGTGCTCGAGCTTGGCCGTCGTCGTCAAGTGTCTGGCCTTCAGCGCCAACGGCAGCTCATTCGTCAGAATCGCTCCGCCTCCGCCGGTCGTGACGATTTTATTTCCGTTGAAGCTGAGGGCGGAGAGGAGACCATGGGCGCCGACGTGGCTCCCTTTATAGAAGGAACCGAGCGCTTCGGCGGCATCCTCCACAAGCGCGAGGCCGAACTGGAGGCAGATTTCCCGGATCGCGTCCAGATCGGCCGGATGGCCGAAGGTATGCATCGCGATGACCGCCGTTATCCGGCGTCCCGTGAATTTGTTGACGCAGCCTCCCTCGCCGACATAGGCCGTCTGGCGGAGATAGTCCGACAGCTTCGCCGGATCGGGCCCAAGCGATCTTTCCTCGCTGTCGATAAAATGGGGGACGGCCCCGCAGTAGCTGACGGCGTTGGCCGTCGCGACGAAGGTGAGCGCCGGAAGCAGCACCTCGTCCCCCGCCGAGACGCCCGCAACGAGCAATGCCGCATGCAGTGCAGCCGTCCCGCTGTTGACGGCGACGGCATATTTCACGCCCGTATATTCGGCCAGACGACGCTCGAACAAGGCGACATAGCTGCCCGCCGACGAGACCCATCCCGTATCCAGACATTGCTTAACATAGCTCCACTCGTTTCCCCCGAACACGGGCGCATGAAGCGGGACGGGTGATTCGCCCCCGCCGGGGGCGATCTTCCGAACCGCCGCCGCCACTTGCGCTGCCACCACTTGCGCTTCGACGGCTTCGCCGCTCATATGTGATACACGTCCTGCTTGTACTTGAGCAGATGATCGGCCTGGGCGAACCAGGCAGCCGTCTCGCTCAGTCCCTTCCTTAAACCTTCCTCGCCCCCGTAGGCCGGCTTCCAGCCGGTTAACGCCGTCATCTTGCCGTTATCCGCCCACAGACGCTGAACCTCGCTTTCCGGAGGACGCAGGCGCTCGGGATCGAGCACGATCTCCACGTCGGCGTTCATCACTTCGGCGATCAGCGCAGCCGTCTTCCCGATCGAGATCTCGTAGTTGCTCCCGACGTTCACGACCTCTCCCAGTAGCCGGTCCGATCGGCTGGCCTCCACAAACCCGTCAACCGTATCCTTCACATAAGTAAAATCCCGGGTAGGTCTCAGGTCGCCAAGGCGAATCTGCTTCTTGCCGGCGGCTATCTGCATCATGATCGACGGAATGACCGCTCTGGCCGACTGTCTGGGCCCGTAGGTGTTAAACGGCCTAACGATGCTGACCGGCAGCTGATAGGAATAGTAGTAGGATAAGGCCAACTGATCGGCGCCGGCCTTGGACGCAGCGTACGGGGATTGGGGATTCAACGGGTGCTTCTCGTGAATGGGAACGAATTGGGCCGTTCCGTACACTTCGCTCGTCGAGGTGTGGACGAGTCTTTCGACCTGGAGCTCCCGGCACGCCTGAACGATATGGTACGTTCCTTTGACGTTCGTATCCAGGTAGGACTCCGGGGCATGATACGAGTAAGGAATGGAGATCAAGGCTGCCAGGTGGAACACGACTTCCGCCCCGGCCACCGCCCTCTTGACGGATTGATAGTCGCGGAGATCCCCGGGAATCACCTCGATCTGTTCCCGGATTTCTTTCGGCATTTCATCTATCCAGCCCCAGTCATGGCGCGCATGATAGAGAACGAAGGCAGTAACCCGGTGGCCCTCTCTTACTAATCTCTCGGCGAGATGAGAGCCTATGAATCCGTCGGCTCCGGTAACCGTTATTCGCTTTATTTTCGATGGCATGTCTGGTCGCCCTCCCGTCTGTTTGAACCCTTTCATAGTATGTACAGTTCTTGCATCAAGTGACTGGGGTCAATCGCACCCTCATAGAGACGCGGAGGAGAATAGACGTCATGAATCATCCTAACGGGTACTATTATTTTTCCGGCAAAGATTTAATCCGGGCCAAATCTACCTTTCCCCACACTCGCAACCATTTCACTTACGAGTTCTGGGCGAAGCCGGAAGCCTCTCATCGGATCGACCGCGAGAGCAGGACGGGAGTAGACGGAGTCGGGGGAAAAAGGTACGCGATCTCGCCTGAGCACGGCGCGACGCCGGACGAAGCCGGTACGGGGATCTCAGTGGGGGTGAACGGAGTTTCCGTATACGAGCATACGTTTAATCATATGCCGGCCATACTGGTCTATCCGGGCCGCATCTCCGGATGGACGCATATCGCCGTCGTCTTTCGCGACAGAAGGCCTTACCTCTATCTCAACGGCGTCTTCGTCAAAGCCGGAGTTCAAAGCTCCAAAGCCAGACTGGCCCCCTGCGGCATGTTCGGGGGACATGTCTACGGGTATTATGTAGGCGGGCTTGCAGATATCAAAGTGTGGGGGTACGCGAGGACGGAAGCGGAAATTCGGAAGTCGATGTCCCAATCCTCCGCCGGCAGCGATCCTCGGCTGATCGGCCATTGGACACTCGGAGACGGCAACGGGATTGTCGAGTCGGACAGCTCGCGCTATGGAACGGCAGCCGTCGTGCTGGGAGCCGCCTGGAACGCCGGACGTCCGCTTCCTCACGGCAGGATCGGAATCATGATCAGCTCCAGCCAGTACGACGCGACCAGATATTTCGCGTTCGATATGGCGAGCGCGTTTCTGCGGCTGGGTTACCGCGCCGTCCTGATCGACCTCAGCCGCACCGACGGACCGGCCAAGCTGAAAGAGCTGATGCAGCAGCCCGATCTCCGCTTTCTGATCGGGATGAACGGACACGGCATCGATCAATTGCGCGGCTCCTTGCTGTCCGGCGGACTCCGGGTGCCCTTCCTGTCCTATTTCGTCGATCACCCGATGTTTCATCTTCAGCGCTTCGATTTTCATGGGAACATGCCCGGACTTCTCGTGTCCTGCGTCGATCTGGAGCATCTGCGCTATTTGAAGCAATATTTTCGCGGATCCTTCGCGACCGTGTTCGCGCCTCAAGCGGCGATGAATCCGCCGGCCTATTATGAGAAAAAAAGCATCAAGGACCGCACAATCGACATTCTGTTCGCCGGAACGAACCTGAATCCCGATCAATTCCGGCGCGGCTGGGCAGGCGATCCTCATTACGGGCGTATTCTCGACGAGATCGCAGAGCGAACGCTGTACCAATTCAAGCATTCCTTAATCGATATCGCCCGCCAGACGTTCCAGCGTCACGGCAAGCCTTTTCCCCATCCGAACGACGCCCGCCTCTCCTGGCTGCTGCAGCAGGCCGATCTGTATGTCCGGGGGAGAAGACGCCTGGAAATTCTCGCTTCCCTGTCCGAGCTGCCCGTAACCGTATATACCAATCACACCGACAATCTCCCTAAAAAAGGGCGAATCCGCTATTTGCCGCCGGTGAACCTGAAAAAGTTTCAAAGCGCGATGTACGATTCCAAAATGGTGCTGAACGTCCTCGCCAATCTGGTCTACGGCGCGCACGAGCGTATATTCACCGCCATGCAGGCGGGAGCCGTCAGCCTGACCGACCGCAATCAGTATTTATCGAAGCATTTCAGACATCGCCACAATATCGTCTTCGTCGACTACCAGCGAAAGAACCTGTCAAGCGAGATCGGAGCCATGCTGCAGAGGCCCGATCTTCTGCAAGCGATAGCGAACGAAGCGCTGAAAAGCGTCCCCTCTCACACTTGGCATGCCCGGGCCGTAAATCTGCTGCGCGCCGTTCAGAAGCATTCAATCCGATAGCTGACGAATCAGATAAGCGGCCGTTCTCGCCGCAGCGCCTTCTAGCGGACCGAACATGAGACGGCTCCATTCCTTCTGTTTATCAAACGCCCGTTTTCGGTAGCCCGCATCGGTCAAAAGCCTTTTGATCAATGCGCTCAGCTCCTTGGGGGAAGAAGCGCGCTCGAACACGATATGCGCCGTTTTATGGCGAGGCAGACTGATCTGAGCGACCGGGATCCCCAGCGCCGCCGCCTCGAAGATCGAAGAGGAGTTGCTTCCGACGACGATGGCGGACTCCAGCAGCAGCTCGTACAGATCCTGCTGGCTCAGCTGGTCGGCGGAAATGAGCCCGTGCTTAATGTACTCGCTGTAGGAGTCCCTGGTCTCGATCGGGTGCAGCTTGAAGATGATTTCGTATTCGGGGAACGCTTTGGCCGCCTGCAGAAACAGCTCCAGCTCTTCCTTGCTCCGCTGGTTATGCTTCGGAGAGTTCGGAGAAATGTAGCAGATCCGCTTCAAGCCGGCCGGCCGCCGGCTCCATCGCTGCGCGTACTTGGCCTTGATCGCTTCCAGCTTGGGATTTCCGATGGCGATCGAAGCTTTGAGGTCCGTCTTTCCTTCTAAAACTTTTTTATGATAGGGCCCCCAGAGCAGAACGATATCCGCTCCCTTGAAGTCATGCTGGTCGACCTTGCTGTCGAACAAAAAACCGTGCTGCATTAAATAAATCGGAATTTTATTCTGCTCGCTGGCCGCCCGAATCCCGTCGAGATATCCCGGGTGAAGAATGAAATGAATGCCGTATACGCATTTGGGCTTGATTTCTTTCAGGAAGACCCAAGCCAGCATTTTCTCGTAGGCATACTGCTGGTAATATCCAAGCAGCCACGGTTGGGAGTTCGCCGGTATTTTCTCCTGCTGGAACCAGGTTTGAATCGTCGGCTTCATATGGGTCTCAAAATAGTCGTTCGCCATGCGTTCGACGGGATACGTATGGGCGAAATCCTCGAAGGTCAGCAGCCGGGCTTTCGAGCGGTAGGCCATCTCGCGCTTCAAGGCGGTTTTCGGCATCAGCATCGTCACCGAATACCCTCGTCTGGCCAGCTCGTTCGCCACAGGATGGAACAGCAGGCTCAGGTCTTTGCGGTACACGTTCATCATCATGAGGACATCGGTGGAGTAGGCTTTTCTTTTCATGTTTTGAATGGTGGCCATCATCTGGGAGTACGACGGATTGGCGCGATTTCTCTTGAAGTGGTCCAGATGGTCTAAAATGTAACGGGGATATTTCCCGGGCCACAGATGGTCGCCAAGAGGGAAGAAGAAGCTTAATCGGGCGCCATGGATCTCTCCGTGACGCCGGTTGCGGCTGCAATCGGTCGCCCTTAACGAATTGCGCTCGTCGAAATTCCAGCAGCCGACCAGGCCCGGTTCCGCTCCCGTAAGCTGCACATGCATGTTGGCGGCGATCTGCGCGTCGGTTCGGGCGGCGTTCCAGATGCGGATATCGTCCACAGCCCCGACGAAATAACCGTAAGGAATTAAGGCGCCGAACACGCCGGACGCCAGCACCTTCTCCTTCTGGCTCGCAACTCCGGCTCGGAGCAGGCGGCCGTTGACGTAAAGATGCGGCTTTCGCCGGACGTACACCACCGCTACATGCGTCCAATGATGAAGGGCGATCGGCAGAACGAGCGTAGCGGGCAGATGACTGCCCGCATGCTCGAATACGGCGATTCCGTTTTTGCCCACCGACACCCCGCTGCCCGCCTGACTGTTGGATCTTCCGTGCATCGCTCCGATGACGTACCGCTGACCGAACGTCCCCGTCACTCCGGAGGCGGCCTCCGGCTGAAGAACGATGTCGGCTTCCGGCTTAACCCAGAACTCATAAGTAAAATTGTCGTGTACCTGCTCGAACAGCTCGGCCGCCTTAATATACTCTTTGCCGTAGAAATTCATGTATCCGCCGCCCAGCATCGCAACGCCCCCATTAGATGTGACAATTCACCGCTCTTATGGGTATTCCCGGCAGCGCCGAATTATTCGTTGCGCAAGCAAAAACGCCTTCGGCGTCCTCTAGACGCAGAATTGCGTTTTTGTCGGAGGGGATTCAGAGAAGGATAGCGTATTTTATACTTTCTGAATCGCGAACGCAAAAAAGCACCCGGTTAAGGGTGCTTCTTCGGTTTGCCCGGCCTGGCGACGTCCTACTCTCCCAGGACCCTGCGGTCCAAGTACCATCGGCGCTGGAGGGCTTAACGGTCGTGTTCGGGATGGG
>NZ_JBHSEP010000028.1:0-86548 GCF_042654645.1 Cohnella hongkongensis
CTTACGCTCAATGTTCAGTTTTCAAAGAACAATCGGTGTTGCTCGCCTGCACCGTTTTCCGGCGCAAGGACTTCATCTTACCGCATCCCGCGCCTTCTTGCAACCCTCAATTTTTACCAGATTCGATAAAATTCGAGATGCTCCGACTTCGAGCGGCTTTTGGCAAACCGTCCTGGTCTCGGCGACAGGAATTAGAATATACCACGATTCGCTTATGTATCGCAACAGTCCATTTTATTCCATTCCTTAACTCTGTCCAAAGGCCTATTCCGCCGGACAACCCCGGACGCTTGAAGCGCATCCGGGATGCCGGCAGCCAGCAATGCCCTATCAAGCAAACGGAATGCAGCTTAGCGGACGGTCTCCATCGGCGAGCCGCTCGACTCAAGCTCGGTCAACCGGCTCAACCAGCCTTTGTACCTCTCCAGGGAAAACGCCGGAAAGCCAAGCAGATAATGATTGCCGAACGTCTGGCCGTCGACGGTCCAACGGATGAGCAGCATCCGCTGCTCGCTATGGGAGACTCGAATGCGCCCCAGCTCGATATTGCCGTTAACGGCGGAGACGAACGGCCCATCCAGCAGCGTCTCGCCGGAATCGGCGTCCCATATCCGGTACGCCCCCCGCTTCTCCTCCAACGTATCGTTGGAAAGCACGACCCGGACGTGCCAGTCCGACGGCTCGTCGATCATGACGCATAGATCGCGATGCACGTTTTGCAAGTAATGGAAAGCCAGTTTCTTGTTAAAATAGTAATCGACCACCGCATCGGAAAACTGCGGCCAGCCATCGATCATGTTCCACCAAATGATGCCCGTCCGGCGCCATTTTTTCAGCCGCGTCATCTCGACGAAAAACTTCTTGGCCTCGGCCTGGGAAATCTGCGACGCCAGCACGAAGTCTTCAAGCCGATCCGGCACCTCGCCGAACAGCTCCTTAATCTGATTAGCCATTAGACCAATTCGGTACCCCCACGTCCCGCTCGTGCCGATCGGATCGGAGGCGTGAGTCGCCCACTGCTCGTTGTCCTGCCAGGGCCAGAGATGGTCCGCGTCGATAAACCGCTTGATCGATTCGACGCCAGGACAACCGTGGTAGCCGATTTCGCTGACGAAGTGCATTTTGCTCTCCGTATAATATTTGCTCTTATAGTAGTCCCGCGGCCCCCACAGATGCTCCTCCGGCAGCAGCGACAGGTCCTTCTTCTCCCAGAAGCCGGGTGACAAATACGGAGAGCTGGGCAAATAGGGCCGATACGGGTCGCATTGAGAGACGACCGCAGGCAGCACCTCGCGGGAAATCCGGTTGAGCGCCGGATCGATGCCCCGATTGAGACTGAATTGGTCGATCTCGTTGTCTCCGCACCATAGCGCGAGCGAAGGGTGGTTTCTCAGCTTGCGTACGACGAAACGCGCCTCCTCGCGTATTTTTTCGTAAAACTCCTCGGTCTGCGGATACAGACCGCACGCCAGCGCGAAATCCTGCCACACCAGAAATCCTTCGCGGTCGCAGCGATCGAAGAAATCGTGATCCTCGTAGACGCTGCCCCCCCATACGCGGACGATGTTGCAGTTCATCTCCGCGAACAGATCGAGCATGCGCGGGATGCGAGCCTTATCCTTACTATGGAACATATCGGCCGGCACCCAGTTGGAGCCCTTGCAGAAGATCGGGACCCCGTTAACTTTGAACAGAAACTCTCCCGGCCGTTCCGCCGAGGTCGTCTCGCTTCTGATCAGTTCCACCGTGCGAATGCCGAACGTATCCGTCCGCTCCGCCAACACGTCGTCCCCGTGGCGCAGCTCCATGCGAACCTCGTACAAATTCGCAGCCCCGTAGCCGCGAGGCCACCATAGCTGGGGACGGTCGACCCGGAATTCCGCATTGCCCGAGGAAAAATGAACCGGACAGCTCTTCTCGAACCGAGAGGTTCCGCAAGTGCCGACGATGCGCAGCGTAAGCTCGCGGAATAGCGAGGGGTCCGCCTGCACGTGATAGAGCGCTCCGACCCATGCTCCTCTATCGTCGGCGCTTCGCGTATAGAAATACGGTTCTTTGATTTCCGTTTCCCGGTGAACGGCAAGCTCGACGTCCCTCCACAATCCCGCGGACACCGCACGGGGCATAATGTCCCAGCCGAAGCCGTGAGCCGCTTTGCGCACCCAAAGCTGCGCCCAGTTGTAGTCCATCGCCCACATCGACGGATCGTACTCGCGCTTCATCGCCTCCAGAACCGGCGATTGCAGACGGACATGCAGACGGTTCGCCCCCTCCGGCTTCAGCTTGTCGGTGACGTCGAACGTATGCGAAATCAGCATATTGTCGCTGCTTCCCAACTCCTCGCCGTTCAGCCAGTACGTCGCCAGACAGTCGACGCCGTGAAAGACCAGCTCGATCCGCCCGTCGCCCTGCCGGCGAACCGGCGTCTCGAACTCCTTCTCGTACCACCATTCGTGCAGCTCGTATTTTTTCAGTTCGCCAATACGGCTCCCTCCGTACGGATCCTCCAGCCTTCCCGCCCGCTGCATGTCCAGCTCCACGTTTCCGGGCACCTCGGCCTCCAGCAAGGTCGGTTCGCCGTCCTTCAACCGATCGGGATGGAAAATTTCGCTCTCCCGCTGCGGCAAGCCGTACAGCTTCCACTTTCCGTTAAGGCTGATTGTTCGCACTCCGTTTCTCCTCCGTTTCCTGCCGTTCCGTCCGCTCCCGCAAGAGGGAAGGCAGTATCTATAGCTTGGCTTTCCGGGCTTCCTCCGCCACGGATAAGCTCGCATAATCCCCTACGCGCTCGTTCAATTCGGCCGGTACGATGCGGCATGCAGACCGCGACAAGGACAGCCCCTCGCCGGCCAGCGCCTCCGCCATCGCAGGCTCCAGAAGCTCGCGCTGTCTGGCGTAAATGCTGCCGATCACGATTCGCTCCGGGTTCAGCAGATCGACCAGAATCGCCAGCCCCCTCCCCAGCTGCCGACCGACGAAGCGGTAAATTTCCCGAGCCAGCTCGTCGCCCGCATGGGCAGCCTCCGCGACGGCCTGCGCCGTAACGGAAGCGAGGTCCTGCTCCCGAGGGCAGAACGCGACCGCCTCCCCGCGGATCAGACGCTCGGCGGCGGCCTCCCGGGCCAGCTGGGCGATGCCTGCCCCGCTGCAATAACCTTCAAAAGAACCGGCCTTGCCGTAGCCGACCGGTCCGTCCGGCTCCAGTCGGACATGTCCGATCTCGCCGGCCATGTCGTTCGTTCCCGTATACAGCCGACCGTTCAAAATCAGGCCCGCGCCCATTCCCGTGCCGAACGTCAGAAATACGACGTTGGCAGCCCCCCGTCCGGCCCCCCATCTCCACTCGGCCAGCGCGCAGGCGTTGGCGTCGTTCTGCAGGGCGGCGGGCGCTCCGAACCGCTGCCGGAACGGCTTAAGAACGTCGATCTCGTCCCAACCCGGCAAGTTCGGCGGGGAGAGCGTCAGTCCCCGGCGGCTGTCCAGCGGGCCCCCGCAGCTTACGCCCACGGCAGCCGGAGCGGTGAAGCCGTGCTTGGCCAGCAGCCGCTCCAGCTCCTCCGTCAATCGAGCCAGAACCGCGTCCGGTCCGCCTATCGTAGGGAAAGCGACTCTGTCGATCAGCCGAATTTCCTCCCCCTTCGCCCCACTCGGCAATCCCAGACAAACCGCGCACTTCGTTCCCCCGATATCGATTCCCGCCAGAACGGTCATGATCCGAAAAACTCCTCTTCCAGGCAGATGCACAGGCCGTGATAAATCGGAAGATGCCGCTCCTGCACGTCCGGGGTCGACTGCCAGGGAACGCGGATCGCCACCTCGCACACCTCTCGCATTCTTCCGCCTTCCTCGCCAGTCAGACCTACAGTGCGCAGCCCGAGCGCCTTCGCCACCTGCATCGCCCGGATCACATTGGGCGAATTGCCCGAGGTGCTCAGTCCGATCAGCGCGTCTCCCGGCTTCCCGTAGCCGTACACCTGCTGGGCGAAGATCATCTCCGCGTCGACATCGTTGCCGTACGCCGTCAGCAGCGCCGTCTGGCTCACTAGCGAGATCGCGGGCAGAGCGCCCTGCAAGCCTTCCGCCAAGCGGGCTCCCCCCAGAGGATCGCAGCGCAGAAACCTCTCGCGCTCCTCCTGCGGCAGGCATCTTTTCTTCCTAAACCCCTTCATCAGTTCTCCGACGATATGCTCGCAGTCCGAGGCGCTGCCCCCGTTGCCGCACAGCAGCACCTTGCCTCCGGAGCGGTAAGTTTCTATTAATAATTCGAGCGCGCGGCCGATATCCGGCAGGCAAACCTCCAAATCCGGATACTTGCTCAGCATGGCCTGCCAAACCGGCCGCCCCCGCATCTTAGCGTCATCTCCTTCGCTCATGCCGCTCCGCCTCCCGTCTGTTATGTTCAGCCAATCTACCGTTCCACGCTTGAAGCGCCCGCAGCTGATAGGCCCGACGGTTGTCGCCGGTCACGCTCCAGTCCTTCTGCGACCAGTAATCGTACACCCACAGAGCGGCCAGAGGCACATCCGCCTTCTCCATCGCTTCAATTAATTCCCCGAATCTCCGTGCAGCCAACTCGTGATCGACGAGCCCGCCTTCTTCCTCCGCTTCTCCGACGCCGAACTCTCCGATAAAAAGCGGCTTTCCGAGCTTACGGGCCGTTTCCTGCATCAGGCCCAGCGTTTTATCCGTATCGAGAGGAGCGCCGAAGCGCGTATTTTCGTACAAATAGTAATGAACGGAAAGCACGTCCAACGGATCGGGATTGCTCTCCTCCAGAGCCAGCGCGAATTGCTCCTCCGTGTCCTGGTCGAAAGTCCCGCGCTCCCGTTGGTTCCATTGGCTCGGCCGCGGAATGCTGCCTCCGCTGATCACGACCCTGTGCTTGTCGTACTTCCTGACTTCTTCCGCGAACAACCGGTAAGCGGTAGCTACCATGTCCCCTGTCAGGTCGTCCTCCGCGCTCCGCTCCGTCGCCGTGCCCAGCTCGCCCGCGATCGCCGGACGATGGTCGGCCGCGTTCGGCAGGTCCTGCTCCAGGTTGTACTCGTTGCCGAATTCCCAGCCCCAGATTGCCGGAGAATCCGCGTATCGGCCTACGACGTCGGCCACGTACCGGCGCATGAACGCGATCGTTCGACTCTCCGGGTCGCCCCAGCGATTGCGGGGCTCCTTGACCAGATCGGGCACGTTCGAGTGATACCAGAACAAGGAGGGAATCAGTCCGATTCCGCGCTCCTCCGCCGCTTTGACGAAATCGTCCATGAGCTCGAAGTATCGTTCCTTGTCCTCAAGATACAGCTTGTTGTCGATTGGCCAGTACCCGCCTGCCATAAACCGGACGAACGGAATTTCATACTCGGCCAGCACGTCGAAGCCGTGCCGGTAAGAGGTGTCGGACGGATCGGCCAACGTGCGCGAGAACGCGTTGAAGTAATTGACTCCGATTCCCTTATAGGGCTTGCCATCCTTTGTGAGTACGCCGTTCTCGGCCACGCAAAGCCCCGTCGCTTGGCTGCAGCCGGAATCGGTCCGTTCGGTCCCCGCGCACCCGGACAGCATCGGCAGACATAAGATCGCCGTCGACAACAGCATTGGCGCTCGCTTCATCCCCTGTTTCTCCCCTCGTCGAGCCGGCTTGCGCCCGGCGTTATCGTTGCTACAGCTTAATGCCCGAAGACGTTAGTCCTTCCACGTAATATTTGCTGGCGAAGGCGAAGAGCAGGATGAGCGGAACCGAGGAAATGACGTACGCCGAAAACAGCAGCGGATAATTCGTCTCCGCCCCCTTCGTGCTCAGCTCCGCCGAGAAATCCCGCAGCGCCACGGCGATCGTGAAGATTTCCCGATCGGTAAGGATAATCGAAGGACCGACCAAGTCGTTCCACGCGTTCATGACCTGCATGACGGCCAGCGTCGCGAGAATCGACAGCGACACCGGGACCGCGATTCGGTAATACAGACGGAAATTCCCGCAGCCGTCCAATCTGCCGGCTTCGAACAATTCCTCCGGAATCGAGGCGAAGAAGCCTCTCAGCAGGAAAATCCCGAAGATCGGAGCGCCGAAGATGCCCGGCAGAATGAGACCCCATAAGGAGTTAACCAGCCCGAGATCCCGGATCAGAAGATACCAGGGAATCAGCCCGAGAATGCCGGGCACCATCATTAGCGCGATAACGAAATAGAACAGAACCTCTTTGCCGTAAAATCTCATCCGCGCAAACACGAATCCGCCCAGGGAGGAGAGAAACACGCCCCCGACCGTAATCAGCCCGGCGACGAACACCGTATTCCATACCGGCCGCCCGACTCGCTCCCACGCCGGCTCCAGGTTAGAAAACCATAGAGGCAGAGAAGGCGCGAACTGGTTATATTGAAATTCCAGCCCGTCCTTCGTGAATCCGAACAGCAGAATCGCTAGAGGATACACGCTCATGAACAGCAGCAATAGAATAACGAGATGCAGCAGCAGTTGCGCTTTGCTCTTGGCCATCTCTTCACCCCCGATCCGATTGAATATATTTCATGCTGACGATGGTCAGGAGAAGCGCGAACAGGAACAGCATCAGGCCGATCGCGCTGGCATAACCGAAATTGTTATAAGTAAACGCCTGCTTATACATGTGGTAACCGGGAACCATGGAGGAATAGCCCGGTCCCCCGTCCGTCAGCACCAGTTGGCGGCCAAAGTCCTGCAGCCCCCCGATCATTCCCGTCACGATGAAAAATTTGATCTGTCCCGTCACGAGCGGGATGTCGATGTAACGCACTCTTTTCCAGGAGGTCGCCCCGTCAAGCTTGGCGCTGTCGAGCACCTCCGTCGGAATGTTCATCAGTCCGGACAGATAGATCAAGGGACCGACTCCCGCCGCCCAAGGAAAACCCATGAACAGCATGGAGAACAGCACCGTGCCTCCGTCGCTGAGCCAGCCCCTCTTCCACGATTCCAGCCCCAAGTAATCCAACAGCGAATTGATAAGCCCGATGTTCGGATCGTAGATGAAGTTCCAGACGAGCAGCCCGACGACACCGGGCACGACCAGCGGAACGAGCAGGACGACCCGGTAAAAATATTTCATCTTCGGATCGCGGACGAAATAGATCAACTCCGCAACGATCAACGGCACCGTAACTCCGATGACGAGCCCCCCGAACAGCAGAATCAGCATGTTGGGAATCGAATTCAGCAACACCTCGTCGTGCGCCATTCTGGTGAAATTGGACAAACCGACGAATGACCATTCGTCGGTCGCCGCGTTCCAATCGAAGAAGGCCTGCCCTAATCCGCGAATCGGAGGATAATAGGCGAACACGAGCAATCCGCCGATGATCGGCAGCAGCAAGAGATACGCTTGCAAGCTTTCGCGCCATTGTCGACTCATCTTTATCCCCCTCCCAGTTGGATGTGTCCGTTTTTGTTCGGCCCAGGCTTGCCGCCGTCGTCTTCGCCTTCGGATTCCGTTCCCGACGGCTTAACGACGGGAATGTCGACGAAGACCCTCTTCTTGACGCCGATGATCTTGCCGACGGAAATGTTGGTGATCGCGATCCGATTGTCTACAATCGGCGTATAGGGACCTTCACGATACGAGTAATAGTCAAACGAAGCTTCGCCGTCCGCATTCGTTTTGACTCTGCTCGCCTTTAACTGACCGTAGCCTGCGGTGCGGATAAGGGTCAGCTCGTCCCCGCCCCGCGGAGTGCCGTCCGGATTCGTCACCGTAATCCGCACCTTCATCACGCTCTTGCCGTCCGCGGGCAGAGCCTCCGTCTCCAGGCTGGAGCGGATGACGACCTCCCGGTTGTTCTCCAACAGCCCAATGACGACCAGCGCTGCCGCGAAGACCAGCACGGCAAGCCAAATCCACCCTTTGCTTCTCATTCCCGTTCACCTCGGCGACGCGGAAAGGGGGCTATGCCCCCTTCCTCCCGCGCATGATTCCTTACCACTTTGACGTATCCAGCTTCTGTGAAGCGATCACTTGATCGGCTCCGGTCTGGAACGCTTTCTCGATATTGGAGAAGAAGGTGTTGTCGTCCATCTTGTTCGCAATCCAGTTCGTCACGTTGCGGCGAACGGCATCGTTGGCCTCGGAATCGAACCAGACATTCATTCCGAAGTTGATCTCCGGAAGCACTGGCGACTCGGCATCCTTGATTCCGTCAAACAACGCAAGCGTTGCCGCCCCCTTCACCGTAGGACGACCGGCCGGAATTTCGTTGACCAAATATTCGTTCACGTCCGCTTTAGTCAGATACTGAAGGAACTTGACCGCCGCCGCAGTCGAATCCGACTTCTCCACGGACGGCTTGACGATGGCGAGATTGAACATCGCCTGCGTGTTTATAGGGAAGCCCTTCTGTTTCTCGTAATCGGGAGCCAGCGGCGTGGAATCCGATCCGATAAACGGCTTGGAGAACATGCCCCAGCGGAACGTCCGCTTCGTATCGCTCAGCTCCGAGCTAAGCTCCCACATGCCGCCTTCGCGCACCGCCGCTTTGCCTTGCTGCCAGAGCGGCTTCATGTCCTGCGTCGCCCACCCTTCCGGCCAAGTCGCGGCGAACGCCTTGTACTGCCTCCATACTTCCTGAATTTCAGGTTTATCCTGGGAGACGATTCCCTTGCGAATCGCGCGTACCCATTCGTCGCCGACCATATCTCCCGGCGTCGCGGCTCCCGTATAGTTGAACTCCTCGACGAAATTGTGGGTCATGATCGGCACGGACACCTGGTTCATCTGCCAGAGCGTTGGCCCCTTGTTCTCGACGCTCGGAATGATCGGGATATAGCCGGCATCCTTGATCGTATTCAAGGAGGAGACCAGTTCCCCCCATGTATTGGGAACGGCAAGATTCAATTCCTCGAAAATATCGATATTGTAGAAAAATGCCGTGGAATCCCCCGCCGCCTGCATGATCGGAACGGTATACCTCTTGCCGTCGCTGTGCTTCTGGATAATCTCCGCATTGGTGAACGTGTCGAGCCATTTCGTATTCGCATCGACGTACGGATTAGGCTGATCGAGATAGTCGTCGATCGGCAGCAGCCATCCCTTGCCCACCATATTCTGCGGCGTATCCGTCGCCCAGGTAATTTCAGGCGCGTCGCCCGAGGCGATCTTCGTCGTCATCCAGGTCAAATACTCTTCTTGCGAGCTTGTCGGCGCTTTCAAAATTTCCACCGTTATGTGCGGGTTCTCCGCCGTAAAGTCCGCGATGATCTTGTCGAGCGCCACCCGCGGTACCGGCGTGCCTTCCGTCGGAGTCTTGTCTTCCGTCGGCGTAAACATCTGCGGCGTGATTCTTAACTTCACCGGCTTGTTGTCGTCCGGCTGCCCCGAGGCGGAAGCCGAAGACGGCGAAGATGGCGAAGGCGAACCGCCGTCGGCTGCGGAGCCTCCGTTATTGCCGGAACAGGCCGTCAGAGTAAGTGCGAAGAGCAGCAAAACCAGCAGAGCGAAGTATGAGGATTTGCCCAATCCCTTTTTCATGTAGAGACCCTCCCAGAGTTGTTAACTACAATTTGATATTATTTTCTTTTTATTAATTAGTCAAAGATTAATTTTTAGTTAATATTATGAGATAAGCGCTGGATTAAAGTCGTTCCCGATGTTAAGATGTAGTTAATTCACGCTTTCTCTTCATGGCTATTATTGTTAAAATAAGACTATAATTGTATATCCGGGGGTTTCCATGGCGAAAAAAGTCACTTTGCTCGATATATCCAAACAGCTGGGCTTGTCGACGGCGGCCGTCTCCAAAGCGCTGCGCGGTCTCGACGGCATTAGTCCGGAAACAAGAAAAGCGGTCGTGGAGACGGCCATCAAGCTGGGTTATAAAGACTTCGCGGAGAGCGCGCCTTCGGGGCCGCTCGCCTCCCCAAGCGGACGCGTGCTGTTCGTCGTCGATCCCCGGTTTATGACCGAGGCTCATACGATGGCCTCCTATTTCTTTATCGATAAGACATTGAAGGAGCTCGGCTTTCAATCGTCCCTGCAGGCTTTGTCGGTATCCGGGGAGATGACGGACGAGGCCGTCTTCCGCGACAAGGATGTCGTCGCCATGTTTCTGTTCGGGAGAATTTCCGCGAAAAGCGCAGAAAGGATGATCGGCTTGAACAAGCCGATCATCCTTCTGGATCACGAGTTTCCGTATGCGGAGATCGATTCGGTGATGGTCGATCACTACGAGGGAGCATTCCTGGCGGTGAGGCACTTCGTACAGAACGGCCATATTCGCATCGGGTACATCGGCGACAACAAGCTGTCGCCGGGATTTCTCGCCCGCTACCGCGGCTTCTGCGACGCGCTCGACTTCTGGGGGTTAGAGCGCCATCCCGAATATATGTACGACGTTCATTTCGCCGATTCGTTCGGAGACATCCACTTCAATATCATTCCGTCCAAGCTGGATTACGGGAACCTGCCGTCCGCCTTCTTCTGCGCGAACGATCCGATCGCCTTCGTCGTCAATCACGCGCTGACCGCGCAAGGCATCCGCACGCCGGACGACGTATCGATTATCGGCTTCGATAACCTGGAGTCCTGCCAATGGCAGTCCCCGCCGATCAGTTCGCTCGACTACCAGCGGGAGCAGGTTGCCATTCAAGCCGTCAACCTTATGCTGTGGCGCATGGACCACCCGGATGCGCCCCGCAACAAAATTATGGTGAAGCCCGAGCTGGTCGTACGCAAATCCGTGGCCCCCCCTTCCATCAAATAAACGCAAAAGGGCGATCTCATCCGATAGAGATCGCCCCTTTACCCGCTAACATTAGCAAATCTTTTCCTTCTGCCAGCGGATGGATTCGTCGAATTCCGAATAATGGAACCCGACGTTCTTCCAATAATGCTTCAGATCCTCGCGAGTCCAGCCCTCATACAGCTCATCCCAGGTATACGGACCGTGCGGCAGGAGCGAACGAGGCTCGATCACCGCTCCCGGCTTAAGCGCCTGATAACGGAAATCGCAGGACATCCGAATTTGTCCGGATACCTGATTGGGCATCGATTTGTGCACGGTTAAGCTATTAAAGGTCAGTACGTCGCCAGCCTCATAATCGATTGTCTGCCATTCATAGTCGAGACCGCACAAGATCGTTTCGAGCCCTCCCGCTCCCGGAGCTTCCGTTACGCCCAGCAAGCCGGCCTTATGACTGCCTTTCAGCACCGCGAGGCCGCCTAGCTGACGGGAAACGTCTCCAAGAGGAATCCAAGCCGTCCAAGTCTCGGTCTCTCCTTGAATATGCAGAAAATCCTGATGGGACGGCGTGACTTTGGCCTCTCGATGCGGCAGCATCACCCGGGCGATATTACGGGGATGCGGGAACGGCTCGTACCCGAACAGCGTGCGATACATCGAGAGCAGTTTTTCGTGATGGGCCATTGCATGAAAAGACTCCAACCCCTGAATCGCGCGATAAATATCCATCGTCACTCCTACGCCGTTCCAGCGAAGCTCCTCGTCGGAATGCCGATTAACCGCCTCCACGTCGGCTATCCCGTCGATCAGCGGATATCGGGAATCGGTCAATCCGCGGCTTTCCAAAATTTCCATGACTTCAAGCCGCAGCTTCAGCACAGTCTCCCGCGGAATCAGCCCTTTGAAGAAAAGCATGCCGTCCTTCTCCGCACGGTTTCTCAGCGATTCGGGATCGGCAAGCAAAGGCGAAGAGTCTTGGAAAGCCCCTGCGATTGGGCTTAGATTATTGTCCTTAACCGGCCGCTGTTTCACGATTCATCTCTCCTTGGAGTATCGACTTCGAAGCCATCTTATCATATAAAGGATGGGGAAGGATTTAGCGGCAGCCGGGTCGTATTTGTCTTTTATCGGCTTTTTTGCTTATCATCAGGAGGAATCGCCATGTCCGACAACGAGCGCCAGTTTAATCCTATCGTTCATTTCGCTAACCGGCTCGCCTGCCGCCCGGGGGAGACGTTCGGGCCGAGGGTAATTGACGATTATCAATGGCTTTACGTAGAAAAAGGGAAGGGCGAGATCACGATTAACGGCCGGGTGTATCCCGTGGATTCGGGCTGTCTGCTCGGATACGGCCCTGAAGTTCCGCACCGGATTTCTGCCGATGCAGACGATCCGTTCGTCCTCTTCGGCCTGCACTTCGCACCCGATGAACCGGAATACGTCGACCGGCCGCATCATCCGTCCGTTCGCAACCTCGAGCTTACTCCGGACATCGTTCAACGCTTCTCTGCACCGGACGACGTTCCGAACGCCTTGATCCCCCCATGCTCGCTTGTCGGGTCGTGGGCGCTTCCTTTTTTCGAAGAGCTGGTCAGGGAATTCAATCGTCAGGACGAGTATGCGCCGCTCGCCCTCCGTGCCGCGATGCTCCGGCTCTACGTGCGCCTGCGAAGAACAACCGTCGCTCCACTGCCGCATAACGCCATCGTCGAACAGATTCGCTCGGCGCTCGAAGCGCGAGCGGAAGAGGACTATCGCATGGAGTGGCTGGAGGAGATTACGGGCTACAGTCACGACTACGCATCGAAAACCTACAAGGGAATCGTCGGCAGATCCCCCCATGCCGATCACCAGAGAATGAGGCTGCAGGCCGCGCAGCGCTATCTGGAAACGACGGGGCTGACCGTGACGGAGATTGCGGATAAGCTTCGGTTCGGCAGCATACATTATTTCTGCAAGTGGTTCCGACGCCAGTCCGGCCTGTCCCCGAGCGCGTATCGTTCGCGAAAACGAATGATCTGACCTATTGCTATTGCGCCCTTGGATTTTGGCGGCTCTGTGGGCGATTCAATTGGGCGGCTTGCTTACGGAGGGAAAGTTGAACGTATTCGTGCAATTGGTCAAGCGAGCGCTTAAAAACAAGGGAGAAGCAACGCAGGCGATCGAGCTTCAACGCTTCAACAATACGTTGTGGATCAAGCAGATTCGCGCGGGCGTGTTCCGCCGGACACAACCGTAATTGCAAAGAAGGGCGAAGCGATAAGCTCCCGAACGTAACGAATTTACGTCGGCTTGTCGCTTCGCCCTTCAGTATCTTCTTAACGGATATCCGCCAATTCGATTTTTCTAGTTTGCACCGCCGAGCAGTCGAACCAGTTCCTCTTCGTCCTCCAGCACCGGCACGCCGAGATCGCGCGCTTTGGTCAGCTTGCTGCCGGCGCTCTCTCCGGCGATGACCAGATCCGTCTTCTTGGACACGCTGCCCGACACCTTCGCGCCGAGCGCCTCCAGCTTCTTCGCGGCTTCGTCCCGAGTCATGAGCGTCAGCGTACCGGTCAGCACCACCGTCTTGCCGAACAGCGGATGGCTCGCGTCCGCGCTCGCCGCTGCCGGAGCGGCTGCTTCCGCCTTCACGCCGAGCTCGCGCATCCGGTCGATGCTCGCCCGGTTCAGCGGATCGCGGAAGTATTGGTAGATGCTCTCCGCCACAATGCCGCCAACGTCCGGCAGGCCGACCAGTTCCTCCACTTCCGCCTCCATCAGCCGGTCCAGATCTCCGAAATGGTCCGCCAGCATTCTCGTCGTCGCCTTGCCCGTATTCGGAATCCCGAGCGCATTCAGAAACGAAGCGAGGCCGCGGGACTTCGACTTCTCCAGGGCGTCGAGCAGATTGGACGCCTTCTTCTCACCGAACCGCTGCAGGCCGACCAGCTGCTCCAGCGTCAGGCTGTACAGGTCTGCCGGCTCGCGAACGCCGAGTTCCTCGTACAGCTGCTCCGCCGTCTTGCCGCTAAACGTCTCGATATCCATACAATCGCGCGAGGCGAAGTGGGTGATCCGCCCGATGATCTGCGGCTTGCAGCCGAGCCGGTTGTTGCAGAACAGATGAGCGCCGCGCATCTCCAGCGGGGAGCCGCACCCCGGACATACGTCAGGCACGGCAATCGCTCCGCCCTCCTCGTCGTCCGCCTTGCCCAGAATTTCCGGGATGACGTCGTTGGAGCGGCGGATGAAGACGCGCGTTCCGAGGGCGTTCAGCAGATTTTTGCGTTCAATGTCGCCGATGTTGTTGAGCGTGCAGTTCTGCACCGTCACGCCGGCCAGCTCGACGGGCTCGACGCGGGCAAGCGGCGTCACCTTTCCCGTCCGTCCCAGCTCCCAGGATACCGACTCCAGAACGGTAGTCGTCTCCTCCGCCTCGAACTTGAAGGCGACGGCCCAGCGAGGAAACTTGTCCGTGTAGCCGAGCGCCTCGCGCGTCCTCATGTCGGTCAGCTTGACGACGGCTCCGTCGATCAGATAGTCAAGCTCGCCTCGGCGAGCGACGATCGATTCGAGCTCCTTGACGAGCTCTTCGACCGTCGAGAAGTAGGCGATATACGGGTTAACCGGGAACTTGTTGTCTCTCAGAAACGCCATCATCTCGCGATGGTTGGCGAAGGAGATTCCTTCCGAGTAACCGACATGGTAGAAGAAAGCGTCCAGCCTGCGGGACGCCGTCACCTTGGGATCCAGGTTGCGAAGCGCCCCCGCCGCCCCGTTCCGGGCGTTCTTCAGAGGCTCCGCCGCCGTCTCGTTGTACTTCTCCAGCACGGACAGCCTCATGAATCCCTCGCCCTGCACCTCGATCGTCCCGCCGTCGAAGCCGATCGTGAGCGGAACGGTCCGGATCGTCCGAACTTGCGGCAGAATGCCTTCTCCCACTTCCCCGTTGCCCCTCGTTGCGGCCTGCGTCAGCCCCCCGCCACTATAGGTCAGATTCAGCGACAGGCCGTCGAATTTCAGCTCGACGACATACTCGGGAGGCGGCAGCGGCTGCTCGGGATTTTTCGCGTTATAGTCGGCGATGAGCTTGTTCACGCGCGCCGTCCAAGCGTTCAAGTCCTCGATATTCTGCGCTTTGTCCAGGCTCCACAGCCGGGACAGATGCCGATGCGGCTCGAAGCCCTTCAGAATGTCGCCGCCGACTCGGCGCGTCGGGGAGTCCTGCAGCACGATGCCGCTCTCCGCTTCGAGAGCCGTCAGCTCGTCGTAGAGGGCGTCGTATTCCTTGTCGCTGATGGTCGGATTATCCTCCGTATAGTAGCGATGGCCATGCGCGTTCAACTCGTCGACGAGCCGCTGCATCCGTTCCGTATCATCCTTATGCGCCATATCCGTTAAACTCCCTTCTGATAAAATGACCGCGATCTAGACTTTCGTGACCGGCGCGAACGCCGCAAGCAGCCGCTTGACGCCGACAGGCGCCGGGAAGGCGATCTGCAGCTCGGCATCGTTGCCCGTTCCTTTCACGGAGACGACCGTACCGATCCCCCACTTGGCATGCTGGACCTTGTCTCCGGCGACGATCGCCATGCCGTCTGCGACCGGTTTGGCCGCCGAAGGCGTCTGCGAACGGACGACGGAAGCTCCGCCTCCGGACGGGGATGTCATCGGAGAGACGGTCGGACGGGCCCCGAAGCCGGAGGGCGGGTAGCCTCGGCCGCCGCTGCCCGACGCCGGGCTGCCGAAACTGCCGGAGCCGCTCCTTGATCCGCCGTAGGACGAGCCCCCTCCATATTCTCCCCCAAGCCGCGAGCCGTAGCCCCCATACGAGCCCGGGCGCGCGCCTCCTGCCGGAGCGACCGCCTCCTTCAGCTCGTTCGGAATTTCCCCGAGAAACCGGGAGGGCGGATTGGAGTTCGTCCGTCCGTACAGCAGCCTCATTCGCGCGCAGGTCATATACAGCTTTTTCTCCGCTCTCGTAATCCCTACGTAAGCGAGCCGGCGCTCCTCTTCCATCTCCTCGTTGTCCATCAGAGAACGGCTGCCCGGGAAGACGCCCTCCTCCATGCCGACGATGAAGACGATCGGGAATTCCAGCCCTTTGGCGCTGTGCATCGTCATCAGCACGACGGCGTCATCGCCGTCCTCGGAGTCGTCCATCGAATCGATGTCCGCGACGAGCGCCAGCTCCGTCAGGAAGCTGAGCAGCGACTTGTCTTCATTGCGCTTCTCGAACTCCTGCGTCACGGACAGGAATTCTTCGATGTTCTCCAGGCGAGCCTTCGACTCGAGCGTATTCTCGCGCTGCAGCTCCAGCCGGTATTCCGACAGCTCCAGCACCTTCTCGGTCAGCTCCGTCACCGACAAATAGTCGGTCATCGCGCTCAGATTGTTGATCAAGTCGCGGAAGCCGCTGAGCGCCGCCTTGGCCCGCCCCTGAATGTCCAGATGGTAGAGCCCGTCGCCGAGCAGGCCGTCTCCCTCGTTCAGAAGCCTCAGAATCGAGACGCCCTTGCGTGCCGCCTCCTCCTGAACCTTGGTCATCGTCGTATCGCCAAGCCCCCGCTTGGGCACGTTCACGATACGGAGCAGGCTGTTGTCGTCGTCGGGATTGGAGATAAGCCGCAAGTAAGAAAGAATGTCCTTGATTTCCTTGCGGTCGTAGAACTTGATGCCGCCGACGATCTGGTAGGGGATCTCCGACTTGATGAGAATTTCCTCGACGACCCGCGACTGCGCATTCGTCCGGTACAGGATGGCATGATCGCCGTACCGGCGGCCGTTCTGGCGGTTTTTGCGAATCTCTCCGGCGATGAAGTAGCCTTCCTCATGCTCCGAGTCGCCTTGATACACCGTTATTTTTTCGCCGCCGTCCTGATCCGTCCACAAATTTTTGGCCTTGCGGCCCAGGTTGTTCTTGATGACGGCATTGGCGGCGTCCAGAATGGTCGAGGTCGACCGGTAGTTCTGCTCCAGCAAAATGCTGCGCGCTTCAGGGTAGTCCTTCTCGAAGTTGAGGATGTTCGTGATATCGGCGCCCCGCCAGCGGTAGATCGACTGGTCGCTGTCGCCGACGACGCAGATGTTGTGATGCTTGTCGGCTATCATTTTGCAGAGGGTGTATTGCGCTTTGTTCGTGTCCTGGTATTCGTCCACATGAATGTATTTGAATTTGTTCTGGTAAAAGTCCAGCACTTCCGGAGCGTCCTTGAACAGCTGAATCGTCAGCAGGAGCAGATCGTCGAAGTCGAGCGAGTTGTTCGCCTTCAGTCGGCGCTGGTATTGCGCGTACACCTTGGCGACGATCGATTCGAAGTAGTCCCCTTGCCGCTGCTCGTACTGCGCCGGAGACATCAGCTCGTTCTTGGCCGCGCTGATGGCGGCTTGGACGGCCTTCGGCTCGAATCTCTTGACGTCCAGGTTGTTGTCCTTCATCACGTTGCGGATGACCGACAGCTGGTCGGTGGAATCGAGAATGCTGAAGTTGGAGCCGAAGCCGATCTTGTCGATGTCCTTGCGCAGAATGCGCACGCACATTGAGTGGAACGTGCTGACCCAGATGTCCCGTCCAGACGGACCGACAAGCTTGGATACCCGCTCCTGCATCTCTCGCGCTGCCTTGTTCGTGAACGTGATCGCGAGAATGCTCCATGGGGCCGCCAGACGCCGGGCAATAATATAGGCGATGCGGTGCGTCAGCACTCGGGTCTTGCCGCTTCCTGCGCCGGCCATAATGAGCAGAGGGCCTTCGGTCGCGACCGCGGCCTCCTTCTGCTTCGGATTGAGCCGGTCGATCGAATCGTCGAGATCGACGGAATTCGCATTATCTCTTTCGAAGAACATAATCCTTCTCCTTTACCGCTTGGTTAACCGCATGAACCGTCGCCAGCGCGGCGGCCAATTGATCGTAAATCAAGTTGCCCACGACAACGGTATCCGCCCGGCGCGCGGCCTGCGCCGCCTTGTCGGGACCGTCGATCCCTCCGCCGTAGAACAGATGGGCCTGCTTCAGCGACGCCCGAATGCGGCTCAGCAGCTCCATGTCCCCGAACGTTCCGCTGTACTCTACGTACAGCACCGGCACGTTCCAGAGCCTGTCCGCGACTTGCGCGTAGGCGACGGCCGCATCGGAGCCGATGCGAGCGTCCGCTTCCGTCAGCCTCGCGACGGTCGAGTCCGGATTAAGCACCAGATACGCTTCGCCGACAATCGATTCCCACGGCATCAGATGGCCGTAATCGCGCAGCGCGTCGACATGGTGGCCGATCAGCCACTCGGAACGCTTCGTATTGAGCACGCTAGGAATAAAATAGCCGTCGAATCCCGGCACCGCGCACGCCGGATCGGACAGCTCGAACGCGCAAGGCACCTCGTACCTGCGTATGCGGGACATGAGCTCCACCGTGTTGTCGAACGTCACCCCGCTTGAGCCCCCGACGAGAATCGCGTCCGTGCCCGAGGCGCATATCGCTTCCAGCGCATCGTCGCCGATTTCCCTATCGGGATCGAGCTTAAATACATGCTTCCAACCGCTATAAAATGACGGGCGCATAATGCCTCCGTGATTCCCGAAATTGTAAATGTTCAGACCAACGGCCCCGCTTCGGCGAGAGCTCGCCCAACTAGTTAATAGTCTACAGGAATTCTCCTGCACTTCCAAGAGGAAAAGGGAAAACAAACGTTCGCCTCTCCCCCGTAGAAAAAGCCAGCCCGCGCGGCTGACCTGGAGAACTCCTCTAGCAAAATCCGTTTATCATAATTGCACGATGCTCTTGTGAAACTTTTCCGCTTGATGGCAATGGCTCCTTACGTAGTCCCACTTCTCTACGACTGGGGGAACGCATTTGTCCCGATATTCCGATTGTCTCTTTTTAGCCTTGCCTGCCTTTCTTCCAATGGCGTTAAAGGGAGGCTTGGATACGATTTCATCCGGCTTGTGCACGCATTCGATGAACTTGTCCGCTCCATGATGCATCAACTCGTCATCCAACGCGACCAAAACCCACGCTTCCGTATTGTCGGAGGGAATGCAGCAAATGATACGGGAGTCGAATGCCTCTATGTTTAATTTTTCCCTAATGATGCCTTCGAGTACGATAACCGTATCTTCCGCTTCCGGACAAGGACGGGCGCAATCCAGCTCGGGCTCCCTGGCAATTTCGGCGTCCGCTTGAATGATCAAAACGTCGATACTCGTTCCTTCCATTAATTCATATATCGATATCCCCGTTGTTGCCGCTTCGCACCACGAAAGCACGCCTCTCCACCCGTTGCTATGCCTGACACCCGAGGGCGCTCCCAGCCCAGGAGTCTCCGAAAGATCCGGCTGAATCAGTCTATACCTGTGCTCTCCCGGCACCAACTTTGCGATAATGCTGGTCATCAACTGAAAATCGGTCGGTCCTTCGGAAACAATTCCGAACGTATAACTCTTCATAGATCCGGAACACCGCCCAGCATTCCCATAACCCATAGCTTCGATAGGCTATTGCCTGTTTCAAGCAGCTTCTCGTTCACGACAACCCGATCGATTTGGGTGTGACCGTTCAAATTGCGATCGACCGTAAACAATCGGATTCTTTCGTCGCTCAAATCCAGCCCGTCGAGAACGAGAGGATTATGGGTTGTAATGAATACCGTTTTGCCCGCTTCAATGATCCGATCGCAAAATGCCTTCGTAATCGTCCGAGCTAAACGCGGATTCAAAGCTTGGTCGAAATTGTCTATGGAAAATAGGTTGGGGGACTTGGCATGCATCGCCAACGCGAGCAGGAAAAGCACATACAGCGAGCCTTCGCTTGCATCGTACGGCGTTAATTCGCTTCTCCCCTCCCGCATGAAACGATCTGTAAATCGTATCGTTTTGGCCGTCATCGGAATGTTCGGGGACACGATATCTTTCGAAGGCTTTCCGACGCCGATCGCCTTCGCCCAGTTAAGCAAATCCAGCAAATCATACAGATCCATGGATCCGAAGGTTTCTTTTTCGATATCCAGCAGATCGTCCACCGCCTCCGGCAGCCTCCCTCCGAGCAACCCAACGGGCTCCCGTTGAAGCGGATCCGTTTGGATCCCTCTTAAAGTCGTCGTGTTCGGGGTATAGATCGCATAGTCTTTAAACATCTCGTATAAATCATTAGCGTATCCGCCAGCATAACCGCTGATTTCATCGCGCCGTATTCCTTGCAGGAAGGACAGCAGTCCCTTGTAAGCATCTATTTCTATCTCCGGGAAATTCTCTAATTTATACTTCGAGTTTCTTGAACGTCCGAACACTTTCGTTTCGTTAACGAACAACGACTCCGAGTGATACTCCCAGGCCGGCTTCGGCTTTTCAATGGGATTGTTGAGATTTACCGTATACCCCCATTGCCCCTCTTCATTTCTCCACTTCACATTAAACTCTATCGTAACCGGCAATCTTTCATGGTCCTTAAAAGAAGATTTATATAAGGATGGAGTCCCCAACCGTACGCCTTTAAAATTCAGGATGGCATCGTCGACTTTATCTGCAATTGCCGCGCTAAGAACGCCGATCGCTTCCAGCAGAGCGCTTTTCCCCGTCCCGTTGGCTCCGATAAATACATTGACTCTGCCAGGCTCCAACGTAATATTGGATAAAGATTTGAAGTTCTTTATCGTAATAGCCACATCCATAATAGCACCTCGTTTCACTTATCTGCTATTCATCCTGCCCGCATAGCCGTTCGCATATCCATATCTTTAGATTCGATCTAGATGTGCGATTCCCTCCTATCGCCGAAAAATAGAAACCAAAACCGAATTCATCCGCTCACCGAGCCGGACTGTCAATTTTAAGCCCTCGCAGCCGGCAAAAACGGAGGCGCAGAAAACAAGCCGGCGGAACGGCCGCCGGCTTGCTGCTAATCAAGTATCTGATTCAAGAGGAAGCTCTTCCCGCGGAGATCAACGCCCCAGCTTCTCCTCGAGATAAGCGCGGATCTCGTCCTTCAGGTCCGGCCGCTCGAGCGAGAAGTCGATAATCGTCTTCAAGTAGCCGAGCTTCTCTCCCGTGTCGTACCTCGTTCCCCGGAATTTGTACGCATAGACCGATTCGTCGCGCATGAGGCGATAAATTGCGTCGGTCAGCTGGATTTCTCCTCCGGCACCGACGTCCTGCGTCTCCAAAATATCGAAGATCGCCGGGGTCAAAATGTACCTTCCGATAATGGCCACATTCGACGGCGCGCATTCCGGCGCGGGCTTCTCCACGACGCCGCGCACCTTCAACACCCGGTCCCCGTCGCCTCCGGAAGGATCCGGATCGACGATGCCGTAGCGGGACACCTCTTCGTCCGGCACGTTCTTCACGGCGAGCACCGAGCCCTGTACCCGGTCGTATACGTCGATCATCTGCCTCAGACAAGGCACGTCCGATTGCACGATATCGTCGCCAAGCAGGACGGCGAACGGCTCGTTCCCGATAAACTTGCGGGCGCACCAGATGGCGTGCCCGAGCCCTCTTGGCTCTTTCTGCCGGATATAGTGAATATCGATCAATTCCGACGGCTTCTGAACCTCGGAAAGCAGATCGAGCTTGCCCTTGTTCAGCAGGTTCTGCTCCAGCTCGTACGAGCTGTCGAAATGATCCTCAATCGCGCGCTTGCCCTTGCCTGTCACGATCAGAATGTCCTCAATGCCGGCGGCGACCGCTTCCTCCACAATATATTGGATCCCGGGCTTGTCGATGATCGGGAGCATTTCCTTCGGCATCGCCTTCGTCGCCGGAAGGAACCTCGTCCCCAGCCCCGCTGCCGGGATAATCGCCTTGCGAATCTTCATCCTTCGGACATCCTCTCTACGATTACAGTGCGAGCTCGCCCGCCTTGCGAGAGGACGGCCCGGGAATGGACGGCAGACGACCGACCCCGATGCAGACGATTCCCTGCGCGTTCAGGCCCGCGGCGTCCAAGACGTTCCTTCCATCCATAATTATAGGCCGGCTCATCCAGTTTTTAAAGTCTTCCGCCTCGATCTGCTTGAACTCGCTCCACCCGGTCACGACGATCGCGGCGTCCGCGCCGCGCAAAGCCTCCTCGGCCGACCCGCAGATGACGACCGAAGGGGGGAGCACTTTGCGTGCGGCAGAGCCGGCCTCCGGATCGTACGCGGTCAGAGTAATGCCGGGATGGCGGCGATGCAGCTCCGCGACCAGGCGCAGCGACGGAGCGTCCCGCATATCGTCCGTCCCCGGCTTGCAGGACAAGCCGAGCAGCGCCACCTTGCGGCGTCCCGGATCGGACAGCGCGGCTTCCAGCTTCCGCACCATGCGGAGGGGCAGCATCGCGTTGGCGCGCACCGCGGCTTCCACCAGCGTCTGCGGAGCGCCCGCGTCGTCGGCCATGCGGACGAGCGCGTGCGTGTCCCGCGGCATGCTGGAGCCGCCGAACCCGAGTCCCGCCTCGAGAAAATACGGTCCGATCCGCGGGTCGAGTCCTAGCGACCGGGCTACGGATGGATAATCCGCCCCGACCTGCTCCGAAAAAGCGGCCATCTCGTTGGCGAACGAGATTTTAACGGCCAGGCAGGCGTTGGCGGCCAGCTTGGCCAGCTCGGCGCTTCTGCGGTCGGTCGTTAGGATCGGCCCCGGAAGCCGGCGATGCAGCTGCGTCAGCCGCTCGGCCGTCTCGGCGGAAGCCGTACCGATGACGATCCGCGCCGGCTCGAAGAAGTCCCGAACCACGCTTCCCTCCCGCATGAATTCCGGGATCGACGCAACCTCCACCGCGCAGCCTGCCGGGAGCCGCCCGCGCAGGCGCGATTCCGCCCTTTCCGCCGTGCCGACCGGCACGGTGCTGGAGATGGCGATCATCCTCTTCCGCCCGTCGTCCGACCAGGGGGCGATCCGCTCGATTGTCTTCCACAGCGCGGCGAGCGACATGTCTCCGCGCTCGTCCGCAGGCGTACCGACCGCGATGAACAGCAGCTCCGCCTCGCTCATGAGCCCTGCCGGCTCGTTCCCGAAGACGAGTCGTCCCGCGGCGACGTTCCGCAGCACCAGCGACTCCAGTCCCGGCTCGCGATACGGAACGATACCCTGCGACAGCTGCGCGACTTTCCCCGAATCCCCGTCCACGCACCGGACCGTATGCCCGAGCTCCGCAAATCCCGCGGCTATCGTCAACCCGGTTACTCCCGCTCCCACAACCGCTATTTTCATGCCTCGAGCCTCCTCTATATCAAGCGCACTTCGGCGCACCAAAGTTTCTTGAGACCGATTGTAGCATCGAAATGAAAACGAACATTGTGGTTTGTGTTAGGGGAGTGTAAAATCGCCGGCTGACCCGCAACAATTTCTATTGAAGGACCAGAACGTCGGCCAGACTCGTTTCGTCATCGGAAGGACTGCTGTTAAAGGCGTTCAGGACGTAGACCTTAACGGAATGTCCGGCTGTCCTGGCGACGTTAAAATGAGCCGTGAACGTTGCGCTCGCCGTAAGCTCCTGCTGCACAGCGACAAGGCTGACCGGTTCCGATCCGTCCATCAACTGGAAAACGACGACTTCCGGGCCGTTAGTGTGGATGCCGTTAATCGGCGTCACGGTCGCGGAGGCCGTGACCAGCGCTCCGGGCTCAAGCTGCCCGGAGACGGCGAACGCGCGCGTCGGCAGTCCCAGCAACTCGTTGATTTTCCGAACCGTCATGTCCCAGTAGAAATCCGGATCGAGCTGTCCGGACCTGTTGTACCACTTCTCGCTCGGCGCAACGAGCCGGCTCGTATCCGCAGGCTGAATCGCGTTCTCCTCGGCGAATTCGTTAAACGACCCTATAAGGACGGTTTTCGGCTTTTGCGCGATGACGCGATCCCAGGAACGCTCGTAAAATCCGCCGTTCACGCCGTCGAGCGCGCGGGAGAGGACCGGAACGCCGATATTGGGGTTGTGCCCGGGATTGACAAGCATCGCGTCCGGATGAGGAACGGCTCCGTCGGCCGCGACCCAGCCGTAATAAAGCCCGCTTTCTTCAACAGGCGGATTGCCGAACTCCGGCACCCTTCCCTGGGCATATTTGATCGTAAATTGATTCTGGTACGTTTGGTCTCCCGTCCAGTTCTCAATCGCGATTCGGTCTTCGTAGGAGCTGAAGCTGACGAGGAGAGGCTTTCCGTTTTCATAATAATAGTTGTCGCTTCCCCCGTACGTCCCGTGATTGACGTACTGCTCCAGAACGACTTGGGCTTCGTTTTCGAACGATTGAGGATCGTGGTTGAATTGGATGAAGCCGACGGCGAAAGCGTATTTGACCTTCCGGTTCGACGGATTCGCGTTCCACGCCGCCAATCTTTCCATTACCGCGACCGCTCGATTAATAATGTATTTATTGTCGGCGTCGATGGAGTTCGTCATATCGAAAATGATAAAATCGATTTTGGCGTTCGCCAGCATCTGGATGTGCTCGTCGATGACCGCCGGATCTCCGCTGTCGTACATTCCGTACACGCCGGCCGTTCTCGGGCGATAGTTAATCTCCCGGGATTCCGCGTTCAGTCCCGATTCCCACGTATTCCACGTATTCGGCTTCAAATAATCGTTATCGGAAGGAATCGCCTTCCACTTCCCGGTGCTGCCGTCAAAGGCGACCGGAGCCGCTCCGGGGTACGCCGAGCCGAATACGCGGCCCATCCCCTGCCATGTCGATCCGGCGCCGTGCTTGTACTTCCACTCGCCGGAGTATGGGTACGTCTCGGCGACGAACGACGAGCCGTCGGAAACTCTCGCCTGCCAATCGCCGCCCGTAGGACCGTTCGTATAAAAAGTAATGGCGTCGGCTTTGCCGTCGTTGTTTTTATCCGCCAGCATTTGCCGGCTTGACCCCGAGCCGTACCCGGAAATCCATAAGGAGTAGGCGTTGAATCCGCTTCCATTCGAGGTCGCGACCCACCAGCTGCCGTCTGCGTCATACATGCTGACCGCATCCGCTTTGCCGTCGCCGTCGACGTCCGCCATCATGCGGGAAGCGTTCGCCCCGAATCCGGCCAGCCATGGCGAGCCGGCCCCGAAGGCACTGCCCGTAGAGAGCGCGACTTTCCACGTATGCGTCGTCTTGTCGTAGACGATCGCATCGGCCTTGCCGTCTCCGTCCGCATCCGCGATAAAGGCGTCGTCCGCGCCCGTTCCGAATCCCGCTGCCAGCTGATAGTAAGCGCCGAACCCGTTGCCCGTAGAAGGGGAGATATACCAGGACCCGTCGCCCGGATAGAAAATAACCGAATCGGCTTTGCCGTCCCCCGTCACGTCCGCGACGAACTGCCTGGTCGACCCGACGCCGTGGCCGGCCACCCAGACGGATTCCGGCCCGAATCGTGTTCCGTCCGACTTCGCGACTTTCCACGTTCCGTCCGCTTGAAACACGACGGCATCGTCCAGCCCGTCTCCGTCCACGTCCGCCAGAAACTGGGCGGCGGAATTCGCGCCGAAGCTATCGCTCCAAAAATAATGGCCTTGATTCGCATACCAGGTCGAATACCAGATACCGATGCTGGGCTTATACGGCTCGCTTGCCGATGCGGCGGCAGCGCCGCTCCCCATCGTGACGGCAAGAGAAACGATAACCGCGGAAACTCGCTTGAACGTTAGCATATCGAATTCCTCCTCAAAAGTCATGATCGTCGGAAGAGGCGCAAGCATGTCCGAACTCGCGCTTGCGCCTCCCGTTGGTTCCCCTTTTTATTTCCCGTTAATCGCCCTGAACTCCTGAAGCATCCCCTGCATCGCTTCGTCGTAGCGGCCGTTGCTCTTCATGTCGTCCACGATCGCCTGCCATTCCTTGTCGAATTCCGCGTCCGTCTTCGCCATCATGGCGAGAGGCAGCTTCTTGACGGTCGAGCTCCAGTAGTAGCCGCCCAACGTGCTTGCCACTTCTCCTTTAGCGGGAAGCATGGAGCCGTCGCGCGCAAGCATCTTGGAGGAAATGAAGTTCTGCATATCCGAGTAGGCGTTCAGCTTGACCGGATAGCTCAATCGGTAGTTTTTCAGGTTGTACGGCGGCGTCGGCGCATAAGCGAAAGCTTTGCTCGTCCATTCGACCGGCGCGAAATAATCGAGCAGGCCGTAATAAGACGCTCCCTTTCCGTCCGCGGTCGTCGTTCCCGTACGGATGGCCTCCCACAGCGCGTCGTCTTTGAATACCTTTTTGCCGTCCTTCACTTCCCATAGTCCGGCGGATTCCGGGCCCCATGTGCCGAGCTCCATCGCTTCGTCGCTGTAGAACCAGTCCAAATATTTCAGAAGCCGCGGTATGTCCTCGAAATCCTTATTGATCATAATGTTGGCCGACCCCGCCGGATACGACGGATCGACATAGGCGGTTTTGCCGGACTTGGACGCCGGCCACGGGATCGGTCGGAAGTCGTCCTCCGGATTTGCGCGCTTGACGGCCGTTCGTGCCGCGTTGATGTCCGACGTTGTAATGATAACCGCGGCATTCCCGCCCGCGATTTTGGTTTGCATCTGATCCGCCTTATCAATCATAAAGTCCTTGTCGATAATGCCGTCCTTAATCCATTTGTTCATAACCTTGTAGAAATCTTTGACGTAAGGGTTTTCAAGAAAAGCGCTTGCCTTATCGGCAGCCTTGTCATACCAAAATCCGCTTGTCGGCGCATAGATGACCGACAAAATGTGAGGGCCGTATTCACCCGGCACGTATAACGGATACACCGGCTTTCCGTTGGCGGTCAGGTTCAAGTCTTTGATCTTGTACAACAGCGCTTCGAAATCCTCGAACGTTTCGATGGGCGGCTCGATTTGCACGTCCTCCGCGGCGACTCTTCTCGGCGCGCTGTCCAGCTCCTGCTGCAGATCGTGGACCGACTTGAACGTGTAGCCCGCCTTGCGAAGCACATCTTCCCGCACCTGAATGGCGAAGTTGTTCATCGGCCGATACAGCAGATCCGAGCTTAACTGACTTGCCAGCTCCGGGTTATCCATGTTTGGATCTCCGCCGCTCGGCAGCGCAATCAATCTCCCGTCCACCTCTAGCATTTTCCAAGCGACGTCCGAGTACCATTTTTTCATATTGACGAGCAGATCCTTGTATTCCGTCAAATCCGCGAAGGCATCCTTCGCGTAGAAGTTGCCGATATTCGGGTTGTCCGTCCAAACAACGTCCGGCACGTTGCCCGCTGCCACCATCATGTTGATGAGCTCTGCCGGCATTTTGCCGCCCGACGGCGTAATTTCCGTAATTTTAATATTGAATTTTTTCTCGACTTCAGGCGTTACGATGTCGTTCGGATTATCGGCTCCAGGCTTGACGGCCGCGTTCAGCGCGTCCAGAATCGTAATTTCCAGGAGCGGCTCCGATTCCGTTCCCGAACCGTTCGACGCATGGCCCTGCGTCGGCGACGGTTCCGCAGACCCGGTCTTGCCCCCGCCGTTCCCGCTGCAGCCCGAAAGCGCGGCGGACAGGAACAGAGCCGCGGCCAGCCCTGCAAACCCCATCTTGAAGCTTTTCAATGAAATGACCTCCTGATGTTTTTTATATATAAACAGGTTTCCCTGCCTATACTTTCTCTTTAACGGCGTTAACCTTTCACGGCGCCAATCATCATGCCCTTGACGAAGTACTTCTGCAAGAACGGATAAATGACGAGCATCGGCACGGTCGAAATGATTAACGTCGTCATTTTGATCGCTTCGGGAGTTACGGAAACGTTCGCGTTCGCCAGCCTGGCCAGCTGCTCCATGGAAGTGGCCTGATTTTCCAAAATGATTTTGTACAGCAGCGTCTGAAGCGGCGCCATGTCCGCCTTGTTGGTGAAGAGCAGGCCGTCAAACCACGAATTCCACTGCTGCACGCCGATAAACATAATAACCGTCGCGATCACCGGCATGCTTGAAGGAATAATGATGCGGGCGAACACCGTGAACTCCCCGGCGCCGTCGACTTTGGCCGACTCCTCCAGACTTCTGGGCAGCTGTTCGAAAAACACCTTCATGACCAGCATGTTAAAGATCCCCATCGCGGTCGGCAGAATATAAACAAGAAAGTTGTTATACAAGCCCAAATTCACGATTTGCACGTAAAAAGGCAGGAGACCTCCGTTGAAGTAAAGCGGAATAATGAAGAACATCAGCAGCTTCCTTCGCATAAAAAGGTTCTCTTTCGAGAACGCGTAAGCAGCCAATCCCGTCACGAGCAAATGCAGCAGAGTGCCCAGCACCGTTCGTTCCACCGAAATCCAAAACGCCTTTAAAATTCGGTTGTCGACGAAGATCGACCGGTAGTTGTCCAGCGTAAACTCGATCGGATACACGGTGATGCTGCGGGAAGCGGCGGCTGCGGCATCGCTGATCGAATACATAAACACGTAGACAATCGGATACAACGTTACGACGCACAGCGCGATAAGCGCTAAGCCGTTCAGCAGACTGAGCGGCCTGACTTTTAATCGTTTTGTCTTCATGGCCCTGTCCTCTCGTATCGACTCCGACGATTAGATGATGGAGTAATTAAAGTATTTCTTCGCGATCTTCAGTCCGAAGAAGAACAAAATGAAGGAGATGACCGACTGGCACAGCCCGACGGCGGTCGAGTACGAAAACCTGCCGAGCAATATCCCCGTTCGATACACGTACGTATCGACGACATCGGCCGTCGACATGACGAGCGGATTCATCAGATTAAAGGCGGCATCGAAACCGACGTTAACGATCGTGCCGAGGTTCAGCACGAACATTAGCGCGATGGCGGGAGCGATGCCCGGGAGCGTAATGTAAACCAGCTTCTTCCATGGGCCGGCGCCGTCGATCGATGCCGCGTTGTACAATTCCGGATCGATCGAGGAGATCGCGGCCAGGTAAATGATGGAGCCCCAGCCGACCTCCTTCAAAATCGAGACGACGATAAAGATGAGCCAGTACAGCTCAGGCGTTCTCATGAACGAAATCGGAGCCAGCCCGAAGGAGCCGATCAGCGCGTTGACGACGCCGTCTTCCGCCAGCATTCTGTAGACCAGCCCGGCGATAATGACCCAGGACAGGAAATGGGGCATATACGTGATCGTCTGCGTGATCCGCTTGAAGCTTTTGCTTCTGACGCTGTCGATCATCAGCGCCAATAGAATGGGCGCGGGAAAGGCAAAAAGCAGCGACAGAAAACCGATTCCCAGCGTGTTCTGGAGCGCGGAGCGAAACGCCGGGTCCTCCAAGAACGCGCGGAAATGCTGAAAACCGATAAATGAACTTCCGAAAAAGCCGTTTTGCGGTTTGTAATCCTGGAAGGCGATCAGAATTCCGGCCATCGGAATATAATTGAACGCGATTAAAGCCGCAGCTCCCGGAAGCAAAAACAGCAGCAGCAGTCTCTGCGACCAAATCCGGTTAAGCATACGCTTTCATAACCTCCCGATCCGTCATTCGTCATTCTCTCCTTCTCTCTTTTTTGTTATGTGATTAAACTACCACTTTCGCGGACGCTCCAATAGAGGACGATTCACCTTTTTCCGCTGCGATTCACAGGCTAAGCGACAAAAAAACCCACCCTTTTTGCAAGGCGTGGGAATTCATGATTAGAGTTGGCGATCGGGCAGCAGCGCCGGAAGCACAAGCGTTGCCTCGGTTCCCTCATTCGGAGCGCTGCGCAGGCGAATATCGTAGGGTTCGCCGAAGATCAGCTTGATTCTTCGTTTTACGTTTCGAATGCCGTATCCGCCCGAAGCGTGCTCGTATGCGCCGCTGTTCAGCTTGTCCACCGTCTCCGCATCCATCCCGACTCCGTTATCCTTCACGACGAAATAAAGCGAGCCGTCCCGGACGCCTCCCTCGATTTCCAGACGCCCGCGGCGCTCCAACGGCCTGATGCCGTGAATGACCGCATTCTCCACGACGGGCTGCAAAATCAAATTGAGAGAGTGATAGGAATAGACCGCCTCGTCCACCCTCATCGTGACGTCAAGCTCCATCTCGTAGGTGAAGCGAAGAATATCAAGGTATTGGGCGATCATATCGAGCTCGTTGGCCAAGCTGGACATCACCGCTCCTTTGTTCAGGAAATACTTGAAAAAGCGAATCAGCTTGTCCGCTACGAGGCTGACGTCGGCAACGCCCTCTTTCTTGGACCGCCACTTGATCGCCGCAAGCGTATTGTACAGCAGGTGAGGATTGATCTGCGACTGCAGCAGCTCGACCTGCAAGCTCGATTTCTGGTCTTGCAGCTCCTTCTCTTGCTCGACCAGGCGGTTGATCTTGCGGATCATTTCGTTGAAGCTTCTGTCCAAGCGGCCGATCTCGTCATTTCCTTGTAACTCGCTTAACACGATGTTGCGATCCCGCTTGACGAAGTCCATCTTGCGCTTGATCTTCTCCAGCCTTCTTGTCGTCAGCACCGAGATGGCGAAGGTCAGCAGGATGGAAACGGCGATTCCGACGATCAGCGTAATTGCGACCGCCGACTTGATCGGGGACAGCTCCCTGTAGATCTCGTCCATCGGGTATACCGCCAGCATGTTCCATCCGCTCAGCTCGGACGGGGCATAGGCGTAAATGTACTTTTTACCGTCCGTTTCGTAATCGAACACCTTGGCTCCGCCGTTCCCGCCGGTCAGCTCCAGCATCGTCCGAAGGTCCCGATCGCCGAAAGCGTACGCGGCGTCCGCCTTCTCGGAGACGACGCTTCCCTGTCCGTCCAGCAAGATTAGGCTCAGATTGGCGTTGGCATTGTCCTGCTCCATCAAGTAAGCCAGTCTCACGACCGGTATCTTAATCGACAGGACGCCAAGCTGGCGCAAATTCCGGAAATCCGTCAATACCCTGTTGATCGAAATATAGTCGGTGCCGTCCTCGTTGAACAGGCTGCGGTAATACGGCCGGGTCGAATTGGACAGCATTTCCTCCACCCAGCCTTCTCCGTCGATTTGCCCGTAATCTTTCACAAGCTGCCCGTCCTTGGGAAACGACGGATTGTTGGAGTAGATCACCACCTTGATCATATCCGTTCCCGTCCCTCTCGGGGACGGCTTTAACGTCAGATTCGGGTAAACCAGATCCTGGATCACCGGCTCGATCGTTTTGTATATCGCGTTAAGATAGGCATTGTAAATCTCTTTGCCGTCCGCCTGCCCGTAGTCTTTGCCGATCGCCTCCTGGATGGTCGTGCTGGAAAAAATCATTTCGCATTTGCGCAAAAAGACTTCCAGGTTGAAGTCGATCAGCTTGTTCGTCTGCGCCAGGTTCTGCCAAATCAAGTGCTCCTTGTTCTCTTCCAGCCTCTGAATAGAGATGTTGTAGGTCAGCAGCCCGATCGTCAGGATCACAAGCGTAACGAAAGGCGTAAAAATGAGGATCAGCTTTCTCTTCAAGCTAAGGTCTCTGAATAGCGACAGAAGTCCTGTCATCCGGCGCGCCCCTTTCGGTATCCCGTCTCTACAGACTGTCCTTATATTCTTTCGGAGTCAATCCGGTGTACTGCTTAAAGACGCTGCGGAAATACGACTCGTCGTTATAGCCGACCGCCTCCGCGAGCTCATACGTTTTCATGCCCGGATCGTCCGCGATCAGCCGCTTCGCTTCCTCCATCCTGACCTTCGTAATATGCTCCAGAATCGTCTCCCCGGTTTTCTGCTTAAAGACGTTATTCAAATAATTCGCGCTGTACATCAGCTCGTCGGCAATCGATTTCACCGTAATCTTGCCCCGGAAGTTTCGTCTGATGGACTTGATCGCTTCCTCGACCATTCTGCCGTATTGAGGGCCGTGGCTGCTCTCCATGTAAGCGATGATCGTGAAAAACGTATTTTTCAGCCACGTCTTCACGTCGGCAATCGTCTCCACCTGCATCAGCCTCTCCCACAGCAGCTGCTCCCTGCCGTAAATGGAATCCAGACGGACGTTCATGCTGTTCAGCGCGAGATGCGTATAGAGGACAACGGTAAAGCACATGTTTTTCGTTTCGCTTTCGGAGGCGAAAGCTTCGATTCGGCCAAAGAGGCCGTCTACGAATGCCTCGGCTCTTTCCCGGTCTCTGGCATGAAAAATAGCGGCGATCTCGTTCTGGGTTTCGCTATAGGGAATGCTGTAGCTGCCGGGCCCGTCCGAAATGTCCTCGCAGCGAATCATTTGGCCTTTGCCCAGCCGAAATTTGTACTCCAGCGAATGGACCGCTTGCTCGTACATCTCGGATAACCTGTCAAGGCGCCGCGCCACCGGACTGATGCCGACGGAAACGCTGATCCCGTTTTCCTTCAGCGAAGCGATTAGCGCGGCGGACACGCCGTAGGCCGTCGTCTTTAACGTCTCTTCGCCGGCATCGCCGCTGACGAGGAGCGCCCAGAGCCGTTCGCTTATGCGGGACCAGAGGAAACCGCTCCCTGCCGACTGCCTGTCCAATATTCTCGATATGCGAAGCGCATGCATCTCCTTCTCTTCGCGGCTTTTGCCGGCCATCGCTTGCTCATAATCGTCCACTTCGACCGCCAGGACGATGAGCCGCGCCCCCGGCCTGTCGAGCTTTAAGTAATCGAACTGCTGCCCGATTTCCTCGGAGTCCTTATCCATTCCCAAAAACAGGCTGCGCTTGAAGCTGTCTACGAGCAGCGGCTTGCTCGCCTCGAGCAGCTTCTTCAACTCTTCCTCCTCCTGTCGCTTCCGCAGCTCGGCCTTCCGCTGCTCGATCAGCTCGCGGAACTTGCCGACCAGCTCCTCGTCGATGATCGGTTTCAGAATATACGCATACGCTTCCAGATCGATCGCCTTCTTCGCATATTCGAACTTGCTATGGAAGCTGAACAGGATCACTTTGATTTGCGGGTAGCGTTCCCTGACCTTCTCTCCGAAGGTCAGGCCGTCCATGAACGGCATTTCGATATCCGTAATGATGAAATCCGGCCTGTCCCGTTCCAAGGCAAGGAGCGCGTCTTTGCCGTTGCTGTACTCCCCGCAGACTTCAAGCTCCAGACCCGATTCGACGATAATGTCTTTGACGTTCTCTCTCTCGATCTTAAAATCGTCTACAATGATCAGCTTGAACAAAGCTGTCGCCCCCCCTAAGCCGCGATGGTCTCCGTTACCATTATAAGCAAAGAAAAACCCCGCCGTCTGCTTCTGCGGCAGAGGCGGGGTTTGTTCCGTTTACTTCACCAATTGGCCTCGGGTGACGCCGAGCTGATTGATCGCTTTGAGCTTGCGCCATACTTCGGTTCCGGAGATTCGGCCGTCGATGGCCGCGCGGTAGAGCGTGAGCACCTCGTGCACCTTGTCGGCGTTCTCCTCGAGAAACTCGACGCGGTAGGAGCGCACGCCCAGCTCCATGAACAGGTCCAGGTATTCCGAGCCGGACTGCTCGATCGCGTTGTACACCGTGTTGCGGCAGCCCTCGTCGACGCGGACGGGGTGGGACATGCCGATCCGGTCCTGCAGCGACGCCCGCTTCTCCTCGCACGGGCGGCCGCAGTTCGTGTAGTTCGTGCCTTCGCTCATGAACGTGCAGTAGACGCAGTGCTCGGTATGGAACATCGGCATATGCTGATGGATGACGATCTCCAGACCGGACGTATCGGCCCGCCGCAGCATGTCGACCATCTGCTGAATGTTCAGGTCGTACGAAGGCGTGACCCGGTCGAGCCCCGCCTCGCGGAACAGGTTAACCGTCTTGTGGTTCGCCACGTTCAGCGAGAAGTCCCCGATCAGCATCGGATGCTGCTCGTCCGGCTTCTCCATCCGCTCCTTCATATAGTAATACAAAGCTCCCGTATTGCGAACGAGCACCGCATCCGGCTTCAGATTCAAGATGTTGCGATGGTAGCCGTTCTCTCCCGGCATATGGATACGCGGCGTCGCCAGCGCGATCCGCTTGCCCGCGTCGCGGCACGCTTGAATCGCGTCCGGAAACTGCTTGATAAACTCGAAGTCGGCATAGATGAACTCGACTTCCGTCTTCGCGACCGCCTTCACCTGCTCCAGCGTCCGGCACAGCGCGGTCAGCTTCACTTCGCTCGGCGTCGCACCGACGCCGGCCGCTTCGGAATCGAACGCGTCGGCGTACTCGTCGATCCGCCGCTTGATGTACTTCGGCGGCTGCTCCCGCATCGCCTCTAACCGCTCGACGGCTTCGCGCCGTATCCGGTTCAGCTCGCTCTTCGGCACGATGACGTCGCCCTTCAGGCCGACCTCGAGCTGGTCGAGCCGGTACAGCGTTCCGCCGAGACGGCCGAGCTGCTCGCTCAGCACCTCGTGGCCGAGCGGACGCTTCTCCGCGCGCTCCAGCGGCAGCTCCGATTCGACGGCGACGGTCGTCCCCTTGCGAACGTCGGTCCAGATCGTCCGCAGCGGCATGCCCTCCTGGCCGAACACGGAGACGGACAGCGGAAACGTGCGATAAGGCTTCTCGGTCTCGAAGCTGGCGCGCAAGCGCCTATCCAGCGCGGGATCGCTCGTCTTCCAGATCCGGTCGCCCTCGTGCACCCGATTCAAGTCGATATCGTGGCGCCCCGGCACGATCTCGATCCGCAGCCCTTCGGCCGCTTCGCCTTCCAGCTTCGCGCCCGACACCCGCACGTCGTAGACGCGTCCGCCCTCCTCCTTCTTCGTCGGATCGCCCGCATCGAACACGATGCCGTCCCCCCGCTTCAGCGGAGCCTCCAGCCTGCAGACGACCGCGTCGCGCAAAATTTTCTCCACCTTGCCCAAGTACACGCCTCGGCTCTTCGGGAACGTCCCCTCCACGAGCTGCTTGTTGTTCGTCCCCTCCAGGAAGCCGTGCGTGAAGCCGCGCGAGAAGCTCTGCTGCAGCTCCCGCACCTCCTCCTTCGAAGGCCCGGTCTCGTCCCCTTCGAAATACTTGTCGATTTCCTTATTGTACTTGCTGACCACGTTCGCGACGTATTCGGGGCTCTTCAAGCGCCCTTCGATCTTGAACGACGCGACGCCCGCCTCGATCAGCTCCGGCACGATGTCGATGGCCGCCAGGTCCTTCGGAGACAGCAAATACGCGATGTCGCCCATCGGCTGGTGCACGCCGTCGACCATCAGATCGTAGGGCAGGCGGCACGCCTGCGCGCATTCGCCGCGGTTCGCCGAACGTCCGCCCCACACTTCCGAGGTCAGGCATTGCCCCGAATAGGAAACGCACAGGGCGCCGTGCACGAACACTTCCATCGGCAGCTTCGCCTGCTCCCCGATCTTCCGAATCTGCTTCAGGTTGTTCTCCCGTCCGAGCACGACCCGCTCCATTCCGAACGGCTTCGTAAATTCGACCGCCTCGGGAGACGTGATCGTCATCTGCGTGGAGCCGTGAATCGGAAAATCGGGCGAAATCTCGCGGATCATTTTCACCAAACCCAAATCCTGAACGATGACCGCGTCCACCCCGGCGTCGATGCACGCCTCGATCAGCTTGCGCGCTTCCGGCAGCTCGTCCTCGAACACCAGAATGTTGAAGGTAAGAAACCCCTTCACGCCGTACTTGTGCAGGAACGCCATAATTTCCGGCAGCTCGTTCGTCTGGAAATTGTGCGCCCGCGCCCGCGCATTAAACTTCTCCACGCCGAAGAACACCGCGTCGGCTCCGTTGGCCACCGCAGCCCGCATGCATTCCCAGTCGCCGGCCGGGGCCAGCAATTCGGTATCTTCACGCCGCAGAGCGGCTTTGTCCTTCATGTAATCCTAACCTCCAAGCCGCTCCATGAGGGCGGCATTCGCTGTTCTCATTATTACTTGAACGGCGGATGGGGTCAAGGCGCCTCGGAGATAAATTCAAAGGAATGAAATACCTTCTCCAAACGCTTCACATCCGATTTCGGCGCATAAGCAAGATCATAGGAGGCCGTAAGCTCATAGATCTCCCCGTCCTTTTCCAGAAGATACACGATCATCTTCCCTTCGGGAGCCTGTTCGGCCGAATACTCATATTTCAGCGCCGGCCGCCCCGCTAACTCTGTCTTCCACTTCCCGGCAAGCCGAAAGTTTGAATACACTGACTCGAGATTGCGCGCATATTCCTGCATTGACATCTCCGGACTGATCCGAATGGAAAACCGGGTTCCCAGTCCCTCAAACGACACGTCGCTGGCCTCCATCGCATCCCAAGGCGTCGTCCACTTGACCGGGACTTCCAGCCGATACCCGTAGGTCTTGCTGCTTCTGACGGCTGTCGTCAGAACCTTCTCCCTATCCCACGGATCGGGAGCGATGACAGGCGATTTCTTCAGAAGATCGTCATGGAGTCTGAACCGCTTCAGAAGCAGCTCCAGCACCTCTTGAGTTTCGGCTTCGTCTGCTGTCGAGGGATAACGATGAGCGATGTGAATTTTAAACTGCCCCGCAACGGCGAAAATCTCATGTTTTCCGTACCAGGCTTCCCCATCCCGGGTGTATCTCAGCTTAACTAATTTTGCAGGTACGCCATTCCAGGTTTTGATGCTGATTTCCGGATCCATGTAGGTATGAATATTTTGCGAATCCAGGTAGACCTTCATGCGTCGATCTACCAGCTTATCCAGGCTGTCTCCAGGCATCAGCTTGTTGATCTGCACTTCAATTCGCGAGCCGTGATGATCAAAAAAAACGGGATTTCCGAGCTCCGTAGACCATTCGTCCGGCAGCCACAGTTCAAAACCATAGTCCGGAACCGCAAAATTGATTTTACCGTCGCGAATCCGGGCCAAATCCTTAATATTTTGCCCATTCGACGGATATGCAGGGCGAAAGCTGTCGATAAGCGTCGCCGATTGGTTCAAAGCCGTGACCGACTTCGACTTGACTCCGTACTTGATAACATAAAAGTAGCCATTAGCCTGAATGCCTCTATATTCGAATACAAAACCCGAACGGCTTTGGGTAATCAGTATTTGGTATACCCTTCCGGATTTCTTGACCGCAGCTTGCCGCACGATCTTGTCATCGGACATGTACTCCTTCAGAATATCGCGCTGCTCGGCAGCATTTAACGGATCTTGCGCATAAAGAGCATCGATCCTTAGGGAAGTCGTGTTCTTGGCGTCCCTGAAAGAAACCGTCGCAAGATCGGCGTTCAGTTCCAGCCGAAGCCCGACAGGCACGTTCATGGACCATTTGCGATAGCTGTCGCCGATTTTAGCGGTGTGACTGTTGCTTGCCGCAGCGACCGTCGTCGATTCCGCATGACTGCTCTCCCAGAACAATATCGCCAACAGAACAAGCATCATGCCGAATCCGGCAGAATGCCGACAAACCTTGAGCATTTTCAACTCTCCCCGGTATTTATTACCAACAACCCCAATTTACCACAAGCGAATGACACGTGAAAGTAAAAAAACAAGCCCAAGGAATCGCCCCAGGCTTGTTATGTATCCGTGCTATTGTTCTTACCAGCCGCTGATCATCTTATAATCCGCCGCCAGGAATACGAGAAGACAGACCGTGGCGAAGCCGATTGCAAACAAGTTTTTGCGAGGCCTCTGCAGTAACAGACGCACTAAACCGATTGCAATAAGAACCGTGAAAATCAGCATAAAAATGTCGAAATGCGAGTATGTGCTCTCCACAGCCTCCGTTGCCGCTTCGGCTAGAAACATAAAGGGGACCTCCTTTATCACCTGATGAACCCATCTTTATCTATGTTAGCTTCTGAGCGCCTCGGTTGCAAGTCCGAAGTTGCCGCCGTAACAAGTTTGTCACACATTCCGGCTGCGACCGTGCGGCCGGTCTAGCCGCTAGTATCCGTCAGTCGGCGCAATCGTATTCGAATTCGGTTTGGCAATGGGATCGGATATCGCGTATTTGACCATACTAGTGCAGAATCCATCATTTGGGAGGATCAATCAGAATGAAACGTTTCCTGTATACGATGCTGACGCTTACGGCGTTAGCGATGGCTGTCCCGACGCTTGCGTCCGCCCATCCCGGCGAACCTCACCGCCACGAGCATCCGCGCAAGCCGAGCATCGACTGGAGCGCGCTGCCCGCCGATCTCCAAGCTCTGAAGTCGCAGCTGGATCAGATCCGAACGGAGCAAAAAAGCTTGTTCCTGCAGATGAAATCGCAGAACGAGCAAATTCGCGAAGCCCGTAAAACGATGACGGAGGAGAAACGCAAAACGCTGCGAAAGCCGGCCAAAATGCTGGTTGAGCAGATGAGAGCGTCCAAGGAAGCGATTCGCGAAATACGCGACCGCAAGCACGACTCCTGGGACAGCTTCCAGCAGCATGCCGAGAAAAAACAGTGGAGCGCGGCTAAAACCGATCTGGAGACGATCGTGAAGCAGAAACGGCAAATTCTCGAGAAGCAGCAAAACATCGTTAAGCTGCAGAAGCAGCTGATCGCGCTGATCCGCCCTTCCGCCCAGTCCTAGGCCAACGGCCTGCAGTCGCCCGTTCCTTCCGGAACGGCGGGCCGCAGGCCTTTTTCCATGCTACGCTTCCGCAGCTCCGATCTTCACCGTATAGGAGGCCAGCGCTTCCTCGCTGTCCTTGTAACCGATGCGGACCGCCTTGGCCCGGATGCGGATCTGGCCATTGATTATCGATTATAGCATTCGCCTATGCTCTGAACTCGACTTCCTTGTTGCCTATTGTCGACCTAGCGCGAATCATTCCCGCTGCCGGTTGCGGAATTGCCGGGGCGTCAAGCCGGTATACTTCTTGAAAACTTTAATGAAGTGGCTTTGATCGTGGAAGTTCAGCCGGGAGCCGATCGCCAGCAGCGTATCGTCGGTAAAAATCAGCAGCTTCCCGGCCTCCTCGACCTTTGCCCGCTGAATGTATTCGCTGACGGTAAGGCCGGTCTCCCGCTTGAACAATTGCGACAAATAACCGGGAGCCAGCCCGGCCGCGGCGGCAAGCTGCGTCAGCGTAATCTCCTTGTATAGATGGTTGAAAATGTAGTTTTGACAAGCCGCGACGGCTTTGGAGTAGCGCCGGCTTCTCTGGCTGCGGACCCGTTCGGCGAAATCGAGCAGCGCCTCGTTGCTGACCCGGCCGACCTCTTCGACTTCCTGCAGCTCTTCGATGTGCTGAATGTACAAGTCGCTTACCGTAAACGCGGTTTCCGGGAAGAGGCCGCCGTCGATGGCCGCCCGGGTGATCAGCGTAATCAAGCAGATCGCCAAGTTTTTCTCGTTCCTCAAACGGCTTCTTTTGGACAGTACGCCCGCCCTTTCTCTAGGAATCAGATCGAAGCCGCTGGCCAGCTCTTCCTTTCGTCCTTCCTTCACGTATTGGAGCAGCCTCTTTTCCAGAATCGGATCGTGATGAAAGACGAAATTTTCGCGGCGGTCCGACAGATCGAGATCGACGTCCTGGGCGGGCACAGCCGTTCGCTCGACGCATCGCGAGGCTTGATAAACGTCCGAGATGTCCAGCTTTCTGCCGTGAAGGAGATAGTAAAGCAGCGCTCCGGCATGCAGAAGCGCCGTTTTGTTTTTGACCGTAGGCCCCATGACGACAACCCCGAGAGGGTGATCGGCCGCGCCAAGACGAAAGAGGAGACGGCTTTCCAGCTTGTTGACCGCGCCGAGCACGGGAACGGAGTACGAAAGCTCCGGCGGAGCCAGGCCGTCCGGGTCGTCCGTCTCCGGCGGACGGGCAGGCTGACCGGACGGATATTCGGCGACGAGTTCTCCGCTTCCGTCCCGGAAACGAATCGGAATATGAAAATTGTCGTACATCAGCCTGCAAATATCATCGACTTCATCTGCGGTGATACGGCGCCCCGTCATGGTCGGCCCCCTTCAAAATGATGCGGTGTATCGTTTCTAGAATCACAGCGGCTATTCATGGCGGCGGTTCATACTGTCGCTCAGCGGCGAACGATCGCCGGTTTAATGGTAAGCCATTTTGGGAATAAAATCATTAGCCGGGAGATAGCGGTCAGAGGGATATTGGCAATAACTACTCGCCATTTGCGGGGGTGATTCGATGTTAGGGAAAACGTCGACCGCCGAAGAACTTCCTTCAACCGGATCTCAATGAATGATTTCTGGTCGGCGGTAGGCCGAACGTTTGCTTCGACGATGTCAGTGGCAATCGTATTTGCCGTTCTCCGACTGCTCGAATCGGGTTCGACGAATGGACGACAGCGTCCGTTTTCGCAAAGAAACGCACGTCTGGCTGTACGACAACACCGTCAACACCAACATGGGTCGCGGCGGGATTCGCCGACATACGGAAACAGCCGTCGGCTTGGGCGATGTAACTCTTGAGATCGTGTTACGAGTCAGGCGGAAGGCACTTTTGCCTATACTCCTTGGGCGTTAGTCCAACCGTCAGCTTGAAGATTTTGCTAAAATGTCTGTAACTGTCGTAGCCTAGCCGCTGAGACAAGTCTTTGATTTTCAAGAACGGATCGGTCAGCCATTGCTTGGCCGTCTCGATTCGAAGCCGAGTGATATATTGAATAAACGTTTCTCCGGTTTTGTTTCTGAAAAACTCGCTGAAATAGGTAGGGTTCATATGCACATGGTGCGCCACCATGGCAAGCGTCAGTTCTCTATGCATGTTTTTCATGATATAATCCTGCGCAAGCGCAACGATTTTCTCCGTTTCGGTGACACTTTGTTTTCCGGCTTCCAGCACGAAATACGCGATTTTGTCGGACAGCTGGGATAAAATGCGATCGGTGTTATCCTGATGAATTTTCGGTTTATATTCGAAACCTAGCATGCCGCGCTTCAGCAGATGGGCATTGGCAAGTCGCACCGTCAATTCGACGAATACGTTCAAATTGATCGCCTCTGTCTTCGACAATGCCGAATACCATTCCTTGACGCAACTGAGTATGGTCTGTGAGGGAGATTCGAACGTATTGGCCAGTTCGAACTCGTATTGGCTGATTTTCGTCCGTATGGTCGGTTCGAGTCGCGTCTCGGCATGATACTTCTCCTTGTAAAATCGAGTAAAGACGTTGCGGACGTCATCTTCCTGCAGCGGTTTGAGCAAATAGTCGAATGCATTCGCGCGCAGGGCATGCTGGACGTAGGCAAATTCGTCATACCCCGTGACAAATACGATCGGGAGCGAATAGCCGTTGCCGATCAACGCCTCTGCAAGCTCGATGCCGTCCATCTCGGGCATTCGAATGTCGGTAAAGATCAAATCGGGCTCATCCCGCTGCACGACTTCGATCGCTTCCCGTCCATTATAAACTTCACCAATCACCTTCCATTCCGGAGCGACACGGCCAATTATTCGCTCCATCCCCTTGCATTTCAACGGCTCGTCGTCAACCAGCAAGCAAGTCGGCATATTATTCCCCCTCCTCGTTTACGTGAAATGAAGGCAATGTGTTTGCTGCGCCATCCCTCAAGGTCGGAAGCTTGATATAGACGCTCGTTCCCGCTCCCGGTATGCTGTCCAACACGATGCCGTATTCGGCCCCATGCACCATCTTGATTCGTTTGTTTACATTCAATAAGCCGACACCAACGCCGTCTTCCACAAAAGCGTTGTCCTTTTCGCGTTCAAGCAACGCGTTGATCTGCTCCAGCCGGTTCTTCGGGATGCCCTTGCCGTTGTCCGATACGACAATCAAGATATGGCCGCCGACCAACTGCCCTGTCAAAGTGAGCAGGCCGCCGCTTCGCATGCCGTAAAGCCCGTGTTGCAGCGCATTCTCCACGATCGGCTGAAGGATGAATGGCAGCGTGTAGTATTGCAGAATACGGGAATCCACCTGAACGGATACTTGAAAGGAATGGCTTAGGCTGATTTCCTGGATGCGAATGTAATAACGCACGTAACGGAATTCTTGGTCCAACAGCACGAGGGAGTCGTGGTTTTTGATATTGTACCGCAGCAATGCACCAAGTGCGCCGGCCATGTCGACGAGCTCATAATTATTTTTGACTTCCGCCAAGGCGCGGATCGATTCAAGCGTATTGTAAAGGAAATGCGGCCGGATTTGCATTTTCAAATTATCGAGCTCCGCCTTCATTTGGCGGTACCGCACTTCGAGCACTTGATGAACTAGCTCGTTGATGCGGGCGCTCATTTTGTTGAACGCCCTTCCCAGATCGCCAATTTCATCCTGATGCAACCGGTCCAAGCTTACGTTGTAATTGCCGATCTCCACTTGCTTCATCAACTCGCGAATGCTCCGCAGCTGACGCGTGATCATTCCCGAGAATCGATAGGTAAGCAGCAGCAACAGCAGCATCAAGGCGACCGCAACAAAAAACAATAATTGACGAATCGTCACGATGGAATGATTTAATTCATCGAAAGGAACAATGATCATCGTTTTCCAGTTTGTTTTTACCGATGTGTTAGTTGCAACCAAAAAGAAGCCTTTTTGCAGCTTCAGCAATCGGATACCGTCGGATTTGTATTTGTCGATATCAAGATCCGGCAGTTCAAACTGATCTTTTTCGTAAAGCAGCGAGTTGCCGCTGTCGAAAATCAACACATTCGTTTTGTTGCCGAGGCCGATGTTTGCCATCAGGTCGGCGACGCCATTGAAGTTGGCATCGATAATAATCGTCCCGAGCGGAACGCCGTTTTCCGATTTGACAAGCCGGGCAACGGAGAAAACGGGATTATTGGCGTTCAGGACGCGTCCGTCGTTGGAGTTGCCGACGAACACGGCTTGTCCGTTCGCCTCAAGCGCCAGGCGGTGCAGCTTCGACTCGCTGAACGCATACTCCGGATTAAGCTGCGCGTTATAGCGGGCAGTGAAATACAGTCGCTCGTCATTGCGATAAAGAAAGACCGCCATCAAATCGGTACGCGGATTCAGCATGACGTCGGCGAACATCTGATTGGCGACTTTGTATTCCTGATACACGACCTCGGAGTCATCTCCGTCGCCCTCCCTTCCCATAAGTGTCATGATTTCCTTATGAAAATAGGGCAGCAGCGAAATGCGTTCCAATTCGTCCATATACGTATCGAGATGACGGCTTGTTTGGGAAGCCGTCTGCGACACGTAGCTGCTAATCGAGCGCTCGGCTTCGCCTGTAAACACCACATATCCGATAATGGTGACGAGAAAAGTCGGCAGCAGCACTAGCGGTGTATAAACCATCAGCAATTTATTGCGTACGCTTAAGCGAAGAAACCATTTCATGCCGATTCACCTTGGTATCATCATAGCACATCCGTTTCGATTCAGGAAAGCGCTTTCGATTTGTGCCGGCGTCCAACTGTACAAGTGCCGAAATAAAATGACGTTTTCCGAAGCGAGTGTCATTTTTTCTTTTACCTAGCCAAGCTATACTTGGTTTGCAACTCGCTGTAATTCAATCATGACAGGGAGGTCAAACATGAATAAAAAAAGATGGATCGCCGCAGCAACCGTGAGCAGCCTGCTCGTTTTATCGGCATGCGGCACGGCATCGACAACCGAGAAGGATGATGCCGGCAAGCCGCCGGCGTCGGCAAAAGCGACGGAAAAAATAGAACTGCGGTTTGCCAGCTGGAACACGGACGACACCTCGATCGGCATTATGAACAAAGCGAAAAAGCTGTTTGAGGAAGCACATCCGAACGTGACGGTAAAAATCGAAACCGTCCCGTCCGACAATTACATGACCAAGCTTCAAACGGAAATCGCTGCCGGAAGCCCGCCCGATCTTATGCAAATTGGCGAACGCGATATGAAACGGTATATGGACAAAGGGATCGTCATCGACCTAAAGCCGTACGCCAAAGGGGAAAATCCGTTCAATCTTGATGATATTCACCATAATGTCCTCAATGTGATAGAAAGTGACGGAAAACTGCCTGTTATCGTCAAGGATGCCGCAAACTTCGGGATCTATTACAACAAGAAGCTGTTCGATCAAGCGGAAGTCGCCTATCCGACAGACGATTGGACGTGGGAGGAATTCCGCGAAATCGCCAAGAAGCTCACCATTGTCGAGAATGGAAAAACCGTGCAATACGGCGCCAAGTTGAGTTTCGTCAAGGATACGGTGGAATTATTCGCGGTTGGTAACGGCGGCGGCTACTTGTCGGCGGACGGCAAAACGACGAAGGGGTTCCTGGATGACGCCAAAACGGCGGAGGGCATCCAATTCCTCGTCGATATGTTCCGTCAGGATAAAATCGCTCCTAACCCGGCCGATATGGCGGCGTTAAAAGGGATCAATCTGATGGCGACCGGCAAGGTGGCGATGTCCTTCGACGGCGTTTGGGCGGGCGATGCGCTGCGCAAAAACCCGGACCTGGAAATTGGCGTCGTCGGATTGCCGAGATTCCAAAACGGCAAACACGTGAACTTGCTATATTCGTCCGGTTGGGGCATTTCGAGCAAGTCGAAGCATCCGGATGAAGCCTGGGATTTCCTGCGACTCTTGACTTCGCCAGACACGGAGCCCGGCAAGGAATGGGCTAAGACGGGCCTTGCCGTCACGAAAACGCTAGCGCAATCGAGCCAGCAGGATCAAGATCCGTTCCTCCATGTATTTCTCAAGGAACTTGATTATTCGATCAATAGCGGCTACTTTAACAACCCGTACTGGGGCTCGGTCGGTGACAAAATCATGAATCCGGCGATCGAACAGATGATTATCAATGGGGACGATGTGCAGAAAACTTTGGCCGATCTGACCTCCAAGCTCGATCAGGAGCTGGCTAGAGCGGCGCAATGACCATATAGGCCGACAAGCAGGGCCCTCTTACGGGGGTCTTGCTGCGGCGGCGTTTTTGTTCGCGCCAAAGGAATCTGAGCCCGGGAGGCGAATGTGATGAGGCTAGCCAAAGAACACGCGACATTTTATTTGCTCATATCCCCGTGGCTGATCGGGCTGCTTTGTTTTGTAATCGGACCGGTCGCCGCTTCTTTCGTGATCGGGTTTTATCAATGGGATCTGATATCGCCGGCAAAATTCGTCGGATTTCGCAACTATACGGATATGTTGTTTCACGACGAACTGTTCTGGCAATCGTTGCGGGTCACGATCATTTATGCCTTCTTCCGGGTTCCGCTATCGCTAGCGGCGGCCTTGCTGCTCGCTCTGCTCATGAACAAACGGCTGCCCGGCATTGGCTTGTTCCGCACGATTTATTATATGCCGACGGTAATCAGCGGGGTCGCCGTTTCGATGCTGTGGGTTTGGATGTTCAATCCCCAATTCGGGATCGTCAACGCATTGCTGGAAAAGCTCAATATTCAAGGACCTGGTTGGTTTACCGATCCAAAACTGGCGCTTCCGACACTTATCCTCATCTCGCTCTACCATGTCGGAAGCACGGCGGTTATTTTCCTCGCCGGACTCAAAAATATTCCTCCGCACTTGTACGAAGCGGCAGATCTGGACGGGGCAGGCTCTGTCAAAAAATTGTTCTTCATCACCATTCCGCAGTTAACGCCGACAATCTTGTTCAATTCGATCATGCTGCTGATCACCTCCTTTCAGGCGTTTACGGAGGCGCTGATCATCACGAATGGCGGACCGGTGAACAAAACACTGTTTTTTAACTTTTACTTGTATCAGAACGCCTTTTCCTACTCTAAGCTCGGGTATGCCAGCGCGCTGGCATGGGTTCTGATGCTGATTATTTTGTTGCTGTCGATTGTCACGCTTCGGACTTCGCGAAGGTGGGTTTATTACGAGGGAGGAGATAGCCGATGAAAATGCGGCGGCTTTGGGGAAACGGGGCATCTTTTCTCTTTTTGTTGGTTTTTTCGGTGCTCATGCTGTTTCCGCTCGTTTGGATGCTGTCCACTGCGCTGAAACCTTCCTACAACATCACGGCGGATCCGACCAAATTGCTGCCAGATCCCGCGCATTGGCGCAACTTCGTCGACTTGTTCCACAAGTATCCGATCGCTACCTACACTTGGAACACGCTGTACATCTCGGTGCTCAACATTATCGGCAAGCTGATTTCCTGCTCGCTCGTCGCTTACGGCTTCGCCAAGTACAAGGCGCCCGGCAAAGATGTGCTATTCGGCATCCTGCTTGCAACGATGATGCTGCCTTGGGCGGTAACGATGGTCCCGCTGTTTATTTTTTACAGAGAAATCGGTTGGTACAATACGTTTCTGCCGCTTTGGGTGCCGTCCTTCTTCGGCGACGCATTTTCGATTTTCCTGCTGCGGCAATTTATGATGGGCGTTCCGAACGAACTGGAGGAAGCGGCCAAAATTGACGGTGCTCATCTGTTCAAAATTTTATGGCATGTCGTGTTGCCGATTATCCAACCTGCACTTGTTGTTGTAGCGATCTTCTCGTTTTTCCACACCTGGAACGACTTTCTCGGCCCGCTGCTGTTTCTGTCCGATCCAGAGAAGGCGACACTGCAGATTGGCATCCGAAATTTGCGCACCCAGTATGACGTGGAATGGAACTACATGATGGGGCTGTCCCTCTTGTCCGTTATCCCGTGTCTGATTGTATTTTTCTTTGGCCAGCGCAAAATTGTCGACGGAATCACGATGTCCGGCTTGAAGGCGTAAGGGAGTTGCCAAGTACGAATCCATAAAACGAAAGGGTGGGAGCTTTGTTCGATCTGCAGCAAGTGCCGTTCAGCCGATACGGTTCGTATATGGCGATCTCGCAATTAAACGCCGGTGGCGACGATCCGGAGGGGGTATATTTGCGCACCGTGCACGGTGCCACAAAGTCCAGCCGCCTTTTCCGGATCGAATTGATCGCGACGGGCGGTGAGACGCTGCCGTTTTTTTTAGAGCCTGCGCCGGCTAAGCTGCGTCTTGTCGCTTCGGGAGGTGCCGCCGAGTTCGTATTCGCCGAGCCGGATGTTTTGCGAATACGCGTGCAAGGCGACGTTGGCATTCGGTTCATCATGGATCGGCCGCAGTTTTACGACAACATCCAGCCATACGGCGATGGCGGCCGCTGGGAATTGAACGGGTTCAGCCAAAGTCGCAAGTTCATGTTGACACCGCTCTCTGGCAAGCTGCATATCGACGCGCCCTGGGAAGCGATGAAATGCACTCACATCGTTGTCGAATTGTTTCCCGGCGAAGGGTTGGCGGGAGAGTTGGCGCTGGAGGAGTTCGCTACGGTCTGGAGGCCGAGAGACTATGCGATCAGCTTCGACGCCTGTTATCGGTCAGTGCAATCGGATTTTGACGAATGGATGGCAAAGACGCTGCCGGTATCGATTGGATGGGAACAATCGCGTACGCTCGCCGCCTATGTGAACTGGAGTGCCGTCGTTCGCCCGGAAGGCCATATCAAACGTCCGGCGATGCTCATGTCGAAAAACCGGATGACCAATATATGGAGTTGGGATCATTGCTTTAACGCGATGGCGCTTGCTCAGCTCCATCCGGATGCGGCATGGGAGCAATTCGTTTTTATGTTCGACTATCAGGACGATTGCGGTGCATTACCGGATAGCGTCAACGACCGGACAATCATCTGGAATTTTTGCAAGCCGCCGATTCACGGCTGGGCGCTGCAATGGATGCGCAAACGCAATGGACACGCATTCGGCGCGGAACGGCTCGCGACCGTGTACGAACCGCTGGCTCGTTGGACTGAATGGTGGTTCCGCTATCGCGACGGAGATGGCGACGGTATTCCGCAATATAACCATGGCAACGATTGCGGCTGGGACAATAGCACCGTCTTTCACGACGGCGCGCCTGTCGAAAGCCCGGATTTGTGCGCGTTCCTGATTTTGCAGATGGAGGCATTGGCGGATATCGCCGGCGAGATCGGCCGGCCTATGGCGGAAACGCAACTATGGCGGGAACGTGCCGACAAGTTGCTCGCGGACATGTTGGCGCACAGTTGGCGAAGCGATCATTTCGTTGCGCCGCGTTCTGCCGATCACCACGTCGTTCAAGACGCCGATAGCTTGCTTCCGTTTATGACGCTTGTGCTTGGCAACCGATTGCCGGAGGACGTGCGAGCGAAGTTAGTCGCCGGTTTGTGCGCCAAAGGCCGCTTTCTTACGGAGCACGGTCTCGCAACGGAAAGTATTTCAAGCGCGTTCTACAAGCCTGACGGCTATTGGCGAGGTCCGATCTGGGCGCCTCCGACGCTGATCGTTGCGGACGGCCTCGCATCGATGGGGGAAACGGAGCTCTCCCGCGATATCGCAACCAGGTTTTGCCGTTTAATCGCGCATAGCGGAATGGCGGAAAACTTTAACGCGACGACAGGAGAAGGGCTGCGAGACCGCGCGTACACATGGACATCCAGCGTGTTCCTTATTTTGGCCCATGAATATGTTAGCTAACTAATTTAGAATGACCTTCCTGGGTGTATTCCGATATTGGGTTGCCGAAAACTGCCGCCTATTGGAATGGCGCGTACTGGCATTTACCCCTGCGCAAGGAGAGGAAAAGAAAGGGGACCCGGGATGCCGAACAAGACGATGATCATCTTTGCGACTTTTTACGCTTTTATTTATATGAGTACCGGCACCTATTCCTCGTATATCGGCGTATACTTTGCGGAGGCGGGCATCGGTCATACGGAGATCGGCATCCTGTCCTCCATCGGCGCCGTCGTCGGCATGTTTGTCCAACCGATGTGGGGACTTGTGGGCGACCGCTCCCGCACGAAAAACCGCATTCTGCTTTTGTGCACCTTATCTTCGGCCCTCGTCATCTGGTTCGTGCCGATCGCCGGCACCGCCTTTGTTCCTCTGCTGATCACCATGGCGCTGTTCAGCGTGTTTTATGTCGCGATCAATCCGCTGAGCGATACGATCACTCTGGAATTGTCCTCCCGGGGTGTCGTCCGATTTTCGACGATCCGCACGTTCGGCTCGGTCGGATACGCGGTCATATCGGTCTTCACCGGCTGGCTGTTCGCCAACCGCATCGATCTCATTTTTCTCGTGACTTCGGTTATTCTGGCGGGCTGTTTTTTGTTGTCAGCCGCCATTCCCAAGGTGGCGGGACATCAGAACGGCGGTCAAAATAAAGTGCATCTTACCGCCCTGTTCCAGAACCGGAAGCTCTTACTGCTTTACGGCTTTACGCTCGCCTTGTCGTCAACGATGGGGTTTCTTTGGGCGTTTCAGGCCATCTACAGCAAGGAGCAGGGGATCAGCCTCGAGGTTATCGGGATTGGCCTGGCGATTGGATCGTTCAGCCAGTTCCCGTTTATGCTGTTTTTCCGGCGGCTTTACGATCGGTTCGGCATCCGCAATATTTTGCTGTTTTCCGGCGTCATTCATGTACTCAGGTGGTGCTTGTACTCTTATATGCTCACTCCGGTCACCTACATCTTAAGCTGGGTGCTGCATGGGGGCACGTACATTCTGTTCTATTTGTGTCTCGCCGAGTACGTCAATCAGCATGTTGTGAAAGAGCTCAAAGCGACGGGACAAATGCTTAATTCGGTCATCCAACTATGCGTCGGCAAAGTGATCGGCGGCATCCTGGGCGGATGGTATGCGGCGATAGTCGGCTTCCAGGGGGCGTTCATGTCGATGGCGATCGTCTGCGTCGTATCGACCGCCGCATTTTATGCGGTCAGCCAGTTCGTGCCCGCGTTCTCTGATCTCGACGGTCCTGCGCATTACAACAATGGGAAGCGGCCGATGGGGATGTAGGGGGGCCCCCGCCCCAATATTGTCAGGTTAAGCAAACGGCCAAAAGGCAGCATAGCAGGAATCGTCTCAGCTGAGAGATATTTTAAACGGAAGCGCAGGTCGGGTTCTTTGCGCTGCTGCTCCTCCTTCGCGTAATTCGAAGATCAACGCAACAGGCGTTGGATGAATTCGGGAGATGTTCGTGCGCGGCGAAGTCTTGACGATCAACGCGAACAAAGGCCAACTGGCGCCGCCCTACCAACCTATGCCAACCTCAAACCTTCGCTTGCCCACCAGCCTACGCCAGCCTCCAAACCTTCGCTAGCCCACCAGCCTACGCCAGCCTCCAAACCTTCGCTAGCCCACCAGCCTACGCCAGCCTCCTAACCCGCGCTAGCCCACCAGCCTACGCCAACCTCCAAACCTTCGCTAACCCACCAGCCTACGCCAGCCTCCTAACGTAACGGTTGCCAGCGCCGCTAATTGTGCCATTTTCGCAGTACGGAGATTTTAACGGTTGCAGCAGCCGCTATTTCAGTTGAAAACGCGCCGTTTCCCTCGATAACCCCCAAATAAGCGCAACGGCAACCGTTAGCTTTTTCTTTTTCGGGAAAACGAACGATTAAGCGCCACTGTAACCGTTAGACGTAGCCGGCAGGATGTCCGCCGTCGATCGTATACGACAACGACTTATCCTGGCAACATTGCCCCTGCCCTGCCCCGCCGTTTCGCCGTCCTCGTGAGGACACCTCTTCTGTGTGGTAGTGAAAGCTCGACGCTCCCGCTTGACCAAACGAAGCGATGTCTTCAATCTCAAACTCACGATGTACTTGGCGTTAACCCGATTTTGGCTCTGAGGAAGTAGAGTTATAAGGCTAAATAAAATTTGTACAATAAATATAAAATAAATACCATATCATCGTCAAAGAAATCGTTACAATGAGCTGAAAGCGGTATGAAAGCGATTACCCAAGCGGTTAACAAGGAGGAGATAGAAATGGCAAGAGACGTTGCATCCCTGATCTCGCGAATGACGCTGGAGGAGAAGGCCGGGCTCTGCTCCGGGCTGGACTTCTGGCGGACCAAAGCGGTGGAACGGCTCGGCATTCCGTCGGTCATGGTCACGGACGGGCCGCACGGATTGCGCAAGCAGAAGGAAGGAAGCGACCATGTCGGCCTGTTCGACAGCGTGCCCGCCACTTGCTTCCCGTCTGCGGCAGGCTTGGCCTGCTCCTGGGACCGCGCGCTGATCGAGAAGGTAGGCGTGGCGCTCGGAGAAGAATGCCAGGCCGAAGAGGTCGCCGTACTGCTCGGCCCCGGAGCGAATATCAAGCGTTCGCCCTTGTGCGGGAGAAACTTCGAGTACTTTTCCGAGGATCCGTACCTTTCTTCGGAGATGGCGGCGGGTCATATTAAAGGCGTGCAAAGCCAGGGAGTCGGCACTTCGCTGAAGCATTTCGCCGTCAACAATCAGGAGCATCGCAGAATGACGATCGACGCGGTCGTGGACGAGCGGACACTGAGAGAAATCTACCTGGCGAGCTTCGAAGGAGCGGTAAAGCAGGCTCAGCCCTGGACGGTCATGTCGGCTTACAACCAGGTGAACGGCGCTTTCGCTTCGGAGAACGGCTATCTGCTGACCGATATTTTGAAGAACGAATGGGGACACGAGGGCTTTGTCGTCTCCGACTGGGGCGCGGTGAACGAACGGGTTGCAGGGCTGTCCGCGGGCCTGGAGCTGGAAATGCCTTCGAGCCACGGAATCGGGGACCGCAAACTCGTCGAGGCCGTCAAACGGGGGGAACTGTCGGAGGAAGCGCTGAATCAAGCGGTGGAACGAATCCTGAACGTCATTTTCAGAGCGGTCGACAACCGGAAGAACGGCGCCTCGTACGACCGGGAGGCCCACCATCGGCTGGCTCGGGAAGTGGCGCGGGAAAGCATGGTGCTGCTCAAAAACGAAGACGGCATCCTGCCGTTGAAAAAAGAAGGAAACGTTGCGGTCATCGGAGCGTTCGCCGAGCAGCCGAGATACCAGGGCGGCGGGAGCTCCCACGTTAGCCCGACCAGGCTGGACAGCATTCTGGAGGAAATCCGCCGCTCCGCCGGAGACGCAGCTTCGGTTTCCTATGCGAAGGGCTATTCGCCGGATACCGACGAGATCGATGACGCGCTGCTTCGGGAAGCGGCGGAGACGGCCGCGCGGTCCGACGTCGCGCTCCTGTTCGTCGGCTTGCCGGACCGTTACGAATCGGAGGCGTACGACCGGACCCATCTGTCGATCCCGGACAACCATCTGAAGCTGATCGACGAAGTCGCCAAGGCACAGAGCCGTCTCGTCGTCGTATTGAGCAACGGATCGCCGGTCGAGATGCCGTGGCTGGGCCAAGCCAAAGCCGTGCTCGAAGCGTATTTGGGCGGGCAGGCGCTGGGCGGCGCGATCGCCGATCTTCTGTTCGGGGACGCCAACCCTTGCGGCAAGCTCGCAGAGACGTTCCCGGTCCGGTTATGCGACAATCCCTCCTATTTGAACTTCCCCGGAGAAGGCGACCGGGTCGAATACAGGGAAGGGCTGTTCGTCGGCTATCGTTACTACGATAAGAAGGAGCTGGCCCCCCTGTTCCCGTTCGGATTCGGGCTCAGCTATACGACGTTCGAATATACGGAGCTTGCGGTCGATAAAAAAGAGCTTGGAGATCAAGAGACGCTGACCGTCCGCGTCAAGGTTAAGAATACGGGCGCACGCGCCGGCAAAGAGATCGTTCAACTCTACGTCAGTGACGTGGAGAGCAGCGTCATCCGTCCGGACAAGGAGCTGAAGGGCTTCGAGAAGGTCGAGCTTCGTCCCGGCGAGGAAAAAACGGTCTCCTTCGTCCTGGACAAACGCGCCTTCGCCTTCTACCATACGGGGCTGAAGGATTGGTACGCAGAAACGGGCGACTTCCGCATTCTGGTCGGCAAATCGTCCGCCGAGATCGTCCTGCAGGAAACGGTGCGCGTCCGGTCGTCGGTAACGGCTCGCAGCATAGTCACTCGCAACTCGACGCTGGGCGACCTGCTGGCGGACCCGCAAAGAGCGGAAACGATTCGCGAATGGGTGAAACACGGCGGGGAAAGCGGCGGCTTTTTCGGTATGCTGCTCAACAACGAGTCTGAAATGATGGCGGCGATGATGCGCTATATGCCGCTGAGGGCGCTGGTCGTCTTCAGCCAGGGGGCTCTGAGCGACGACAAGCTGGATGAAATGATCGCGGAGCTGAATAAGTAATTCCACGCACCGGCCAAACGGCGATGCTGCGGGGATGAATCCGATCAGCGAAAAGGGAGCAGGCCCTCGGCCTGCTCCCTCTCCATGCTCCCTATGTTCCTTACCCTGCGCGGCTCAGGCCTTCGACATGGCCGCTTCCGTACGGGCGCGATCCCGTTCCAGTACCGGACCGAGATACTTGCCCGTGTACGATTTCTCGACCTTGGCCACTTCCTCCGGCGTGCCGGTGGCGATAATCGTGCCGCCTCCGCTGCCGCCCTCGGGCCCGAGGTCGACCAGATAGTCCGCCGTCTTGATGACGTCGAGGTTGTGCTCGATGACGAGCACGCTCTCGCCGGAATCGACGAGACGGTGCAGCACCTGCAGCAGCCGGTCGATATCGTCGACGTGAAGCCCGGTCGTCGGCTCGTCGAGGATGTACAGCGTCTTGCCCGTGCTGCGGCGGTACAGCTCGGCCGCAAGCTTGACGCGCTGCGCCTCGCCGCCCGACAGCGTCGTCGCCGGCTGACCGAGATCCATATAGCCGAGCCCGACGTCCATCAGCGTCTGCAGCTTGCGGTGGATGCGAGGAAGATTAACGAAAAATTCCGTCGCGTCCTCGATCGTCATCTCCAGCACCTCGGCGATGTTCTTGCCCTTGTACTTCACTTCCAGCGTCTCGCGGTTATACCTCTTGCCTTTGCAAATCTCGCACGGCACGTAAACGTCCGGCAGGAAGTGCATCTCGATCTTGATAATCCCGTCGCCCTTGCACGCCTCGCAGCGTCCGCCCTTGACGTTAAAGCTGAAGCGGCCTTTCTTGTAGCCTCTTACCTTGGCCTCGTTCGTCATCGCGAACACGTCGCGGATGTCGTCGAACACGCCGGTATAGGTCGCCGGATTGGATCTCGGGGTCCGTCCGATCGGAGATTGGTCGATGTCGATGACTTTGTCCAGATGCTCCAGTCCGAGAAATTCCTTGTACTGACCCGGACGCGTCTTCGCCTTGTTCAAGTCGCGCGCCAGCGTCTTGTACAGAATCTCGTTCACGAGCGTCGACTTGCCGGAGCCCGATACCCCGGTCACCGCCGTGAACACGCCGAGCGGGAACTTGGCGTTCAGGTTTTTCAGGTTGTTCTCCTTCGCTCCCTTGATCTCGATCCACTTGCCGTTCGGCTGACGGCGGTTCAGCGGCACGGGGATGAACTTGCGGCCGCTCAGGTACGCGCCGGTCAGCGAGCTTTCGTTGTCCATCACTTCCGACGGCGCGCCCTCGGCGATGACCCGTCCCCCGTGCTTGCCCGCTCCCGGTCCGATGTCGATAATCCAGTCGGCGGCCATCATCGTATCTTCGTCATGCTCGACGACGATCAGCGTATTGCCGAGATCCCGCATATGGTTCAGCGTCTGGATGAGCCGGTCGTTGTCCCGCTGATGCAGGCCGATGCTCGGTTCGTCCAAAATGTACAGCACGCCCATCAGGCTGGAGCCGATCTGCGTCGCAAGCCGGATCCGCTGCGCTTCGCCTCCCGACAGCGTGCCGGCCGCACGGGAAAGCGTCAAATATTCGAGACCGACGTTGACCAGGAAGCCGAGCCGGTTGTTGATCTCCTTGAGGATCAGGTTGGCGATCGACAGCTCCTTCTCGGTCAGCTCGAGGCCGGAGAAGAAGCGCTGCGCTTCGCCGATGGACAGCGAGGTGACGTGAGCGATGTTCTGCCCTCCGACCGTGACCGCAAGCACTTCCTTCTTCAGGCGATGCCCGCGGCACTTGCCGCACGGCTTGGCGGACATGTACACTTCGATGAACTCGCGGATGCCTTCCGAGCCGGTCTCCCGGTATCTGCGCTCCAGGTTGTGCACGATGCCTTCGAACGGCACCTGCGCGTCCCGCGTATGGCCGAATTCGTTCTCGTAGCGGAAGCGGACGCGCTCCCCGCCCGTTCCGTACAAAATGATCTGCATATGCTTGTCTTGCAGCTGCTCGACCGGCACGTCGGTCGGAATGCCGTAGTGCGCGCACACCGCGTTCAGAAATTGCGGATAGTAGTTGGACGTGCTGCCCGCCCACGCCTCGAAAGCGCCGTCCTCGATGCTCTTGGAGCGATCGGGAACGAGCAGATCGGGATCGACGATCATCTTGACGCCGAGACCGTCGCACTCCGGACACGCGCCGAACGGCGAGTTGAAGGAGAACATGCGCGGAGCCAGCTCATCCATCGAGAAGCCGCACTCCGGACAGGCGAGATTGGAGTTGAACATCAGCTCTTCCTTGTCGATAATATCGACCAGCACCTGACCTCCGGACAGCTTCAGCGCCATCTCCAGCGAATCGGCGAGCCGCGTCTGCACGTCCTCCTTGACGACGATCCGGTCGACGACGACCTCGATCGAATGCTTCTTGTTCTTCTCCAGCTCGATCTTCTCGGAGAGATCGCGGATCTCTCCGTTAACGCGAACGCGTACGAAGCCCTGCTTCTGAATGTCGGCCAGCAGCTTCGTATGCTCGCCCTTGCGTCCCGATACGACGGGCGCCAGAATCTGCAGCCTCGTACGCTCGGGATATTCCATAATGCGGTCGACCATCTGCTCGACCGTCTGGGACGTAATCTCGATGCCGTGATCCGGGCAATGAGGCTTCCCTACCCTGGCGTACATGAGACGCAAGTAGTCGTATATCTCCGTGACCGTGCCTACGGTCGAACGGGGATTGCGGCTCGTCGTCTTCTGGTCGATGGAGATCGCCGGAGACAGGCCGTCGATGGAATCGACGTCGGGTTTGTCCATCTGTCCGAGAAACTGGCGGGCATAGGCGGACAAAGACTCGACGTATCTGCGCTGACCTTCGGCGTAGATCGTGTCGAAGGCGAGCGAGGACTTGCCCGAGCCGGACAGTCCGGTCAGCACGACGAACTTGTCGCGCGGAATCGTAACGTCGATATTCTTCAGGTTATGGGCGCGGGCGCCCTTGATGACGATCTTCTCGTTAGCCAAAACGAAAAAGCCCCTTTCGCGACAAGGCGGGGGCTGCTCTTCCAGCTTGGCCGTCCGCAGTCGCACTCCGAATAGGAATGTACGTTCCCGTCCATTATACCGGACTGCGGGCGGCCTTGCAAATAGATTTGAGAGGATGTTCAAAAGTCAGCTTTTGATGACGAAGGAAAGCAGGAAGCGGACTCGACATCGAATCTTGAATTCAGGCTGCTTCTCCTACATCGTCGCCTTCAGCTCGAGCAAAGCGTCGCGGAGCTCCGCGGCGCGTTCGAACTGCAAGCTCTTCGCCGCTTCCTTCATCTCGAATTCCAGCCGTTCGATAACGGAGGCGCGGTCCTTCTTCGACAGCTTGCTCAGATCCTCGGCGCCGGCCAAATAGGAGCGCTTCGACTCCACCGCTTTCGTCGCTTCGATCAGATCCCGGACCTTCTTCACGACCGTCTGCGGCGTAATGCCGTGCTGCTCGTTGTAGGCCAGCTGAATCTTGCGGCGCCGTTCGGTCTCGCCGATCGCCCGCTCCATCGATTCGGTGATCTGGTCGCCGTACATGATGACTCGGCCCTCCGCATTCCTCGCGGCGCGTCCGATCGTCTGGATGAGCGAGCGCTCCGAGCGCAGGAAGCCTTCCTTGTCGGCGTCCAGAATCGCGACCAGGCTGACCTCCGGCAAATCGAGCCCCTCCCGCAGCAGGTTGATGCCGACGACGACGTCGAACGTACCGAGCCGCAGGTCGCGCAAAATCGCCATCCGCTCCAGCGTCTTGACGTCGGAGTGCAAATAGTTGACCTTGATGCCGACCTCCTTCAAATAGTCGGTCAAGTCCTCCGCCATCTTCTTGGTCAGCGTCGTCACGAGCACTCGCTCGTCCTTGGCGATCCGGTCGCGGATCTCTCCGAGCAGGTCGTCGATCTGGCCCTTGGTCGGGCGCACCTCGATGACGGGGTCGACGAGGCCCGTCGGACGGATGATCTGCTGGACGACGGTCGGGCAATGCTCCAGCTCGTAAGGTCCCGGCGTCGCGGAGACGTAGATCAGCTGCTTCGCCTTCTGTTCGAACTCTTCGAAGCGGAGCGGCCGGTTGTCCTTGGCCGACGGCAGGCGGAAGCCATGATCGACGAGCACCGTCTTGCGCGCCTGGTCGCCGTTGTACATCGCCCGGATCTGCGGCAGCGTGACGTGAGACTCGTCGATGACGACGATGAAGTCGTCCGGGAAGAAGTCCATCAGCGTATACGGAGTGGCGCCCCGTTCGCGGAACGTCATCGGTCCGGAATAGTTCTCGATGCCGGAGCAGAAGCCCATCTCGGCCATCATTTCCAGATCGTAGCGCGTGCGCTGCTCCAGCCGCTGCGCCTCGAGCAGCTTGCCCTGCTCCCTCAGCTCGGCCAGCCGCTCTTCCAGCTCGCGCTCGATGTTCACCAGAGCGCGCTTCATTTTCTCCTCCCCGGTTACGAAGTGGGAGCCCGGGAAAATGACGACGTGCTCCCGCTCGCCCGTAATCTCGCCCGTCAGCACGTCGATCTCCGTAATCCGCTCGATCTCGTCCCCGAACATCTCGACGCGGATGGCCGAATCTCCCCTGGAAACGGGGAAAATCTCGATAACGTCGCCGCGCACGCGGAACGTGCCGCGAACGAAATTCAGGTCGTTGCGCTCGTACTGGATGTCGATCAGCTTACGCAAAATGGCGTTGCGGGGCTTCTCCATGCCCACTCTCAGGCTGAGGCGGAGATCCCGGTACTCCTCCGGAGAGCCGAGGCCGTAAATGCAGGACACGCTGGCCACGATAATGACGTCTCTCCGCTCGAACAGCGCAGCCGTGGAGGAGTGCCGCATTTTGTCGATCTCGTCGTTGATGCTCGAGTCCTTCTCGATATACGTGTCGGTGGACGGAATATACGCCTCGGGCTGGTAATAATCATAGTAGCTGACGAAGTATTCCACCGCGTTTTCCGGGAAAAATTCCTTGAACTCGCTGCACAGCTGCATCGCCAGCGTCTTGTTGTGCGCAATGACGAGCGTCGGACGGTTCACCTTGGCGATCGTCTGGGCGATCGTATACGTCTTCCCCGTACCCGTCGCCCCGAGAAGCGTCTGGTGCCTCTTGCCCTCCAATATGCCCTCCGCCAGCCGGCCGATCGCTGTCGGCTGGTCGCCGGAAGGCGCATAATCGGATACCAGCTTAAACGGTTTGTTCGACAATCCCGTTTGTGCCATCTGCTCCCTGCCCCTTTCGCATCCGCGGCCCTGCCCGACGGGAGTCCCGTTCGCGGGGCCATTCGGATCGTTCTTGTTCCGTTCCGCTACAGAATGTGTGTTCCCATCCATTATATCGGTTTGCCCGCGCAGCGTCAAAAGGGACCGAAGGCCCTCGGAGGCGCGGATTTTGGCGTTTTTTCGGCAGACCTCCTGCTTTTTGTGATACGATAGAGGCATAGGCATAGACGGTTCGCGCCTCTCTTTCGGGACGGCGGAACGTCGTTTATGATTGCTAACGATTCGCATCGTCAAGCAAAAACGGCTTCGGCGTCCTCCAGACGCAGAATCGCGTTTTTTCGGAGGGGATGCAGAAAAGGATAGCGATTTTATATTTGCTGAATCACTAAGAAATCGCCGTCGGCCGTCGGCGGCAGACTGGAGCGTGGGTTATGGGTTTGTTTGATTTCATTAGAGGCCAGTTTATTGAAGTAATCGAGTGGTTGGACGACCGGGGCATTCTCGTCTACCGTTTTCCCGCCTACGACAACGCGATCAAGATGGGCGCCAAGCTCATCGTCCGCGAGTCGCAGGCCGCGATCTTCGTCAACGAAGGACAGATCGCCGACGTGTTCGGTCCCGGCACCTATACGTTAAGCACGCAGAACCTGCCGGTGCTCACCGCGCTCAATTCGTGGAAGCACGGGTTCAACTCTCCTTTTAAATCGGACGTTTACTTCCTGAACATGACCACGTTCACGGATCAGAAATGGGGCACGACGAATCCGGTCATCATGCGCGATCCCGAGTTCGGCATGATCCGTATGCGCGGATTCGGCAATTACTCCTTCCGCGTTCAGGACCCGGTCGTGTTTCTGAGAGATATATTCGGAACGAAAAAGGAATTCACGACGGCGGCCATCACCGGCTTCCTGAAGGCGGCGGTCGTCTCCGGCATCAGCGATCTGGTCGGCGAAGCGAAAATCCCGGTGCTCGATCTGGCCAGCTCCTACGACGAGCTCGGCCGGATGGCGGCGGAGAAGCTGCAGCCGAATTTCGCGGCGATCGGCCTCGCGCTGACGAACGTGACGATCGAGAACCTGTCGCTGCCGCCGGAAGTCGAGCAGATGATCGACCGCAAGTCGTCGATGAACATCGCCGGCAATCTCGACCATTATATGAAGTACCAGACGGCCGAAGCGCTCCGCGAAGCCGCGAACAATCCGAGCGACGGCGCGGCGGGAACCGGCGCGGGGCTGGGCGCGGGCATGGCCATGGGGCAGATGATGGGTCAGATGTTCCAGCAGATGAACGGTCGGCCCGCGCAGGAGCAGGAGCAAGCGTCCGGCGGCAAGAAGTTCTGCTCCGAATGCGGGAGCCGGCTGAACGACAACGCCAAGTTCTGTTCCGAATGCGGGAGTAAAATTTAGCCGGAGGCGCATCTATGAGCAACGCTACGACCGCAATCCGGTTTCCGTGCCGGAGCTGCGCGGGACCGATGGTTTTCGACGCGGAAAGCCAAAACTTGAAATGTCAGTACTGCGGCGCGGAGCAGCAGATCGAGAAGGTGCTGGATGAGCCTGTGGAGCACCCCTTTCACGGTCGGGCCGAGGATCTGGATCGCCTGCAGGACTGGGGGACTCGGCAGCAGGCGGTACATTGCGAAGCGTGCGGCGGAGAAACGCTGATTCCGGCCGGACAGACGACCTCGACCTGCGTCTTCTGCGGCTCGCCCAAGGTGCTGTGCCAGGAGAACGTCCGCAGCATCCGCCCGGAATCCGTCATTCCGTTCCGGATCACGCGCGACGACGCCGTCCGCTCGTTCGCCGCCTGGAAGAAGAAGCGCTGGTTTCTGCCGGGCAAGTTCAAGAAAGCGAACGTCGATTCCCAGCTGCACGGCATCTATATCCCGTACTGGACGTACGACACCGAGACGTATTCGGTCTATTCCGCCGAAGTCGGCATTTATCATTACCGCACCGTCACTCGTACGAGAGTCGTCAACGGCAAGACGGAGACGTATACCGCCACCGAAAGATATACGGTATGGCATCCCACCCGAGGCGATTACGACAGAAGCTTCGACGACATTCTCATTCCCGCTTCCGGCCATTACGATTCGGGCCTGCTGGAGAAGCTGGGGGATTTTCGCCTGAACGAACTGCACGGCTACAAGCCGGAGTATCTCAGCGGGTATATTTCGGAGCGCTATTCGGTCAGCCGCGAGCAGGGCTGGGAGAGAGCGCAGCGGACGGCCGACCGTACGATCGAATCGGAAGTCCGCAGCCTCATCGGCGGAGACGAGATCCGCAACCTGCGCATCCGAACGACCTACGACGACGTCACGTACAAGCATCTGCTGCTGCCCGTATGGAACGCCAACTACGTCTACAAGCAGAAAACCTACTACTACATGGTCAACGGCCAGACCGGCACCGTCTCCGGACGCGTCCCTCGCAGCCCCTTGAAAATTACGCTGTTCACGCTGTTCTGCCTGGGCATCGCCGGCGCCGTCGCCTGGTTCGTCGCCAGCAACCCGGAATTATTCGTCTCGTAATCGCTCCGCGGAGGGCGTTCCGCCCCGTCTCCAGGCCGAAGCCGTCTAACCTGCGGCCTCTTCCCCGCGGAGCGTCGGCCCGAACACGGCCGTGCTTCGCCGCCCTCTATCCGCTCTTCGCTCAGGCCGATCACGCAGCAACGAGCCGGTTCGAATCGGTTGACGAGTTTCGATATTTAGATTATTATCTAAATATCGAAATGAGAACGGCCCTTCGCGAAAGGAGGGATCAGCCGGCATGAATGACGCTTTCAAGGCGCTCTCCGACCCGACAAGGCGAAAAATACTGCAGCTGCTGAAGGAGCGGGACCTGTCCGCCGGCGATATCGCCGAGCAGTTCAACATTTCGAAGCCAAGCATCTCCCATCACCTGAACATTTTGAAGCAGGCTCGGCTCGTATGCGATGAAAGGCACGGACAAAGCATCATTTATTCCATTAATATGTCCGTGATGCAGGAAGCCCTGAGCTGGTTTCTCGGTATGATCGGAAATAAAGGAGAGACTTCCCATGACGAACGCTGACCACAACGAGCAAGAGCCAAGCGTCTGGTCGAGAAGCGACTGGATTCTGCTGGCTGCGAACATCGCGATTTTTACTGCCGTGTTCCTGATTTTTAACGATCGGCTCCCCGACATCGTGGCGTCCCACTACAATTTAAGGGGAGAAGCCGACCGCACGATGACGAAATCGAGCTTCTGGCTCATGAACGCCGGGCTGACGATCGTGCTTCCGTCGGTCATGTCCATCATTCGCTATATCGATCCGCGGAAGAGGAACTATGCCCGCTTTCAGAACTACTACAATCTCATTCGGTGGGCCATCAATCTGTTTCTTCACTCGGTGCTGCTCCTGGTCGTCCTGGACAATATCGGCTACAAATTGCCGATGCTCAACCTGGTGATCGGCGGCATGGGGATTCTATGGATGATCATGGGCAACCGGATGGGACAGATGCGCAGCAACTTCCTCTTCGGAATTCGCACGCCTTGGACGCTAGTGGACGAGAACAATTGGCGCAAGACCCATCGCTTGGGAGGCCGTCTCTGGTTCGCGGCCGGCGTCATCATGTTCCTGTCGGCTTGGCTGACGCCTTCCGGGTGGACGGTGGCCATCCTGCTCGTCTGCACGCTTGCCAGTTCGCTGGCGCCCGTACTCTATTCTTACATGCTCTTCAAGCAAAGCCCCCAGACTTAATCCCAAATCCATCATACGGAGGTTGTAACGATGAGAAAAATCGCCCTGCTCGCCGCCGCGTCCGCTCTGCTGCTGTCCTCGATTCCTCTAACGGCATCCGCGTCGACATCCGCCTTTAAATTGCAAGTCGACAACCGGGAGGTCGTCTTCACCGACGCCCTGCCGTACAGGAGCGGTCAAGACGTCATGCTTCCGCTGCGCCGGACCGCTCAAGCGCTCGGCCTCAAGGTGGAATATCTGCCGGCTTCCAAGGAAGCTTCGATTATCGGCGAATCCGTGAAGGCGACCGTAAAGGCGGGAAGCAGCCTCGCGCGCCTCGGCAGCGGAGCGGACGTGACGTTCGGCGCTCCGGCCGCCGTCCAGTCGAACCGTCTGTTCGTCCCGCTCTCCTTCTTCGAGCGGACTCTCGGACTGGCCACCGCCGTTCATGAGGACACGTCGACGGCCGCTATTTTCACGGAAAAGCAGGACGACGAGGTTGTCCAGGCGATCGTAGAGAAGCTCGTATCCGGCGAATACCGGGAGCTGTCCGATCTCTACTTCGACGATACGATGAAGCGAGCGGTATCGCCGGACGCGCTTCAAGCCGCTTGGGAGCAAACGACGGCGGTCGCCGGCGAGTTGACCGGAACGAAAATCCAGCCGGCTGCCGCGGAGAATGCCGGTCAGCGCCAATACGTCGTCCGGCTTGCTTTCACCAAGATGGAAGCGGCATTAACGCTTAATCTGAACGCCGACAATCAGGTTTCCGGCTTATGGCTGACGCCCGTCGCGACGCAATCGCCCGTACCGGACCATCTGATCGAAGAGGAGATCGTCGTCGGGGAAGGAACGAAGTACCCGCTTCCCGGCACGCTGACCTTGCCGAAGGACGCGTCGGGCCCGCTGGCCGCCGTCGTTCTCGTGCACGGCTCCGGTCCGAGCGATCGGGACGAAACCGTCGGTTCGCTCAAGCCGTTCCGCGATCTCGCCTGGGGTCTCGCCGAGCAGGGAATCGCCGTCCTTCGTTACGACAAGAGAACTTACGCTCACGGACAGAGCTTCACTCCGGATATGCTCGCTACGTTTACCGTGAAGGAAGAGTCGGTCGAGGACGCCGTCGCAGCCGCGAAGCTGCTGAAGGCCGACAAGCGCATCGACGCGGCGAAGGTGTATATCGTCGGGCACAGCTTGGGCGGCATGCTGGCTCCGCGCATCGACGCCGACGGCGGGGATTTTGCCGGTCTGGCCATTCTGGCCGGCTCCCCTCGAACGCTCTGGGAGATTATCGCGGACCAGAACGCCGCAATCCTCGCCGCGATGGAAGACGGAGATCCTGCGAAGGCCGCGAACGAAGCTCTCGTCGCCGAAGAACTGAAGAAAGCGCAAGCTCTTGCCAGCCTGTCCGACGAGGAGGCCCAAGCCCAGACGGTATTCGGCCAACCGGCGTACTACTTCAAGGAAATGGACAGCCGGGGAGCAGACGAGCTTGCGGCCAAGCTGACCAAACCGGTGCTCGTGCTGCAAGGCGAGGCTGACGTGCAAGTGTATGCGGACAAGGATTACGTTCAATGGAAAGAAGTTCTGAAGAACAATGATAAAGCGTCCTTTAAGCTCTACCCCGGTCTTAATCATTTCTTCGCGAAAAGCGCGGAAAGCCGGGTCGATCCGCAGGTTGTACAGGATATTGCCGACTGGATCCACAGCCAGTAGCCATTAGCCATTAAGACGAGACCGCTATTCGCTGCCGATCGCCTTTAGCCCGATAACGGCGGCGACGACCAGCGCCAGGAAAAAAATTCTTTTGGCTTGGCGGGACTCTCCGTACAGCAGCATGCCGACGAGCGTCCCGCCAACCGTGCCGATCGCGGTCCAAATCGCGTAGGCGGTTCCCATCGATATCGTTTTCATCGCTACGGACAGCAGCCCGAAGCTGATGACAAAGCCCAGGACAAGCAGGAGCAAGCTCAGCTTGTCTTTTTTCTCTTTCAGCCGGTTCATTGCCAGAACGCCGACCACCTCGAACATTCCCGCCAGGACAAGCGCTGCCCATGCCATTAAGCGTTCTCCTCCTTCGGTCTGGCGTCGGTCGTCATTTTCAGACCGCCGATTCCGACGATCAATACCGCGATAAGCGTCAGCTTGACCGCATTCCATTCCGCTTCGAAAAATAAAGATTCGGCCAGCACCGTGCCTGCCGCGCCGATGCCGGTAAAGACCGCGTATGCCGTGCCGACCGGCAAATCTTGCGTCGATCGGATCAGCCCGACGAAGCTGAGCGCAATCCCCAACGCGGTGAGGGCCCATTCCCCGGCGCTCGAGGCGTGCTTTAAGCCGGTGACCCACCCGATCTCGCACAGTCCGGCCGCGAGCAGCAGCAGCCAGGAACGATTCTTCACATCCATCCACCTCCGAATTTAGGGTGCCCTGCCGTACCGGGAGACTCTCGGAAACGTCAAAAAAAGCCCGGAGCATCGCAGGACTTCGCGAACGCCTTGGCGGCGTCGCGGGTCGTCATCGATACTCCCGGGCTTTTATCCCTCCGTGTCCGTCCTGCCCCGAAGGGCGGACGCGCTCCCTCTCGGACCGAACCGGCGAATTCGCCGTGGAACCCTAGGGACCCTATTCCTGATGATCATTTTCAAATTACTAAACGATGCGGCTGTTGTCAAGACTTCGTCCGGATGTGGGCTGCTCTCGGCGGAAGTCCGGCCTCGGCCTTCTCCTTCTCGGCCCTCGCCCGGGCCGCAGCCTCTGCCTCCGCCGCAGCGGCCTGCTCGGCCGCTGCGATCTCGGCTTGACGGCGAGCCTCCTGGAGCCTCATCGTCGGAGAGCTGCTTCGCCTTCTCGCGCCAAACTCCTTCAGCCCCTGCCAGATCGATGCGGAACGAGGCGAGGCCACGAACTCGACGTCGTCGTCCGGCGCCGGAATGAGGCCGAGCTGGTAGTGTTCGCCCTGATAGCGCGCCCGCTGCAGAAACTTGACGTGGCCTTCGCGGTTGAGAACCTCCAGCTTGCAGTAGGCCGATTGAAGCTGCAGGGCGGCATGCAGCTCCTCCTTATTGCGCACGACCGCTCCGTTAACCTTCCGAATCCGTTCTCCGGCCTGCAGCCCCAGCTCCGCCGCCGGCGTGCCGGGCAGAACCGCCAGCACCTTCACGCCCGTGCCGTCCTGGGAGTACAAGGGATCTCTTCCTGCCTCCCTCATCCGACCGATCCACAGCAGCGCCTCATGCAGCAGGAATGCCGCCGCCGAAGCGACCGCGATAAGCGGAGAGAAGAACTCGGCGCTGATCGCCAGACCGGAGAGGATTGCTCCGTAAAGCATTAACAGGTTGCCGGAGGCTCGCGCCTTGTGCTCGGGCCAGTAGGAGGCCGTCCGGTCGCTGAAGCCGATCAGAACCGGGAAGGCGAGCAGACTCCAGGCGTCCGCCGCGCCTCCGAACAGAGGCGTCCAGGGCAGCGCGAAGCCTCCGCCGGACGCCGGAACGAGCCAAAGCAGCGGAACGGGCCATACGCCGCTCAGGGCGTAAGCGCCCATCGGCTTGCCCCTCTTGCCTTGCAGGAACAATGGAATCGCCAGCGATCTGTTCTGCAGCCGCACGAGCATGCCCTCGGCGAGATGAAGCAGTCCGGCGATGAACAGAAGCGCCGGAACGTCGACCGCCGCGAGCATTCGCAACGCTTCGGCGACAGGCCCTTCCGCGGCCTCGAAGCCGATCCGCTCCGCCGCGAATTGAATCAAGCCCAGCGCTCCTGCGGCATATGCGAGACAAATATATCTGAGCTGGAACAGCGCCAGCACGCCCATCGCGATCCAGAGAAGCATCAGCGTCTCCCCGCTTAACCGGGCCCCGACTCCCGAACCGATCGCGGACAGCGCAGCGCCGACGGCCAGTCCCGCCCCTGCCCGGACGAGCGTTAATCGCAAGGCGCTGTAGAGCCGAACGTGATACAGTCTGCGCTGAAGCGCAACCGTATGTCTGGCGTGCCACCACACGAGCGCAACCGCGATATAAAAATAAGGGAGGGCAAGCAGGCCGATCGCGGCTTGTCCAACTTCCCCCAGCACATTCAGAAACTCATCCATCGCGTCTCTCCTCTTTTCCTGGCTCTAACGCGTAACGCAAAAAAGGAAGCCGACCCGAGGTCAACCTCCTAAATCGTATTCGACGGAGGACGGCAAAATCCTGCTCCCGGCGCCGATTCGAAATCAGCCGTTTAGGGGTGCACCGAAGATTCGAGCAGCTTGCGGGCTTCGGATAGCGCCGTCTGCCACTGGGTGTCGTTGTTTCGGTCTTGAATGACGGCGTACAGCTTCTCCTCCAGCCGTTCGGCCGTCGCGACATCGACCTCGCCCGTCTGCGGAAGCGACTCGCTTCTCTGGAAGCTCTCGACCGCTTCCTTCGTCCGCTCGCTGTAATACCCGTCCGTGCGGTCCGTCGGGAATCCGACGCCCGCCAGAATCGTCTGCAGGTTTTCCACGTCGCTGCCGGTCGAATCCACCTTCAGAACCGTATCTCTCGGCAATCTCCACGCCAGGAAATAGCCGGGCAAAGCGGAAGGAATGTCCGGCTCGAGCCCCGTCTCGTTGATCGACGTCCCGTCCGGCAGCAGCCACTTGTATACAGTCAGCTTAATCAGACTTTCGTCGCCCAATTCGCCGCTAAACTGGACCTGAACCGTTCCTTTGCCGTAACTCGTATCCCCGACCAGAACCGCTCCGGCGGACTGCTTCAGAGCGCCGGCCAGTATCTCCGAGGCGCTGGCGCTGCCCTTGTTGATCAGCACGACCATCGGATACCGTTTGCCGTTTTTCGCTCCGTTCTCGGCCACGTCCACTTTGCGCTGGCCGCTGCGATACTCCGACTGCACGATCGGCTTGCCCTTCTCCATCAGCTGATCGGCGACTTCCACGACCGACTGAAGGTAGCCTCCGGGATTGTTCCTGACGTCGATGACGAGAACCTTCAGTCCCTTCCGCTCCATCTCGGCAAGCTCTATCGCCACTTGAGCCGACGTCTCGCTCGTAAACTGATTAATGGTCAGCTGTCCGATGCCGTCCGCTACGATCTCCGAGCTCACCGTCTTCGGATCGATCCGGTCGCGAACGAGCTCCAGATCCAGCGGCTCCGATCTGCCGGCCCGCTGAACCTTCAGCTTCGCCTTCGTTCCCTTCGGCCCTCTGATCTTGGCGACCGCATCGCTTAGAGTCAAGCCGTACAGGCTTTCTCCGTTAATGGAAAGCAGCACGTCCCGCGGCTGAAGGCCCGCCTTCTCCGCCGGAGACCCTCGTATCGGCGCCTCGACGACAACGGTGCCGTTCTCGATTCTCAACTCGGCGCCGATTCCGGTGAACGCCCCCTGCAGGGCGTTCAAATAATCCTCGGCCTCTTCCTCCGGCTTGTAGACGGAGTACGGATCGCCAAGCGACTCGACCATGCCCTGCAGGGCGCCGTCAATCAGCCTCTTGCGGTCCGCAGGGAGCAAATAGCGCTTCTCGATCAGGGACACCGCTTTGTTGAGCTTGTCGAGCTCGTCTTGACGCAGACCGCCCTGCTCATTCCCGGGGCTCCAGCTATTCGCGTCCTTGGACGCCCATCTCCACCCCGGAAATTCAAGGAGGGCATACGTCGCGACGCACGCAGCTACCGCCGTCAGCGCAATCATCGCCGCGACGGTGCGACCTCTGAACAGCACTTCCCCCACTCCCCGAAATTCGTCATATCCTAGAATATGACAAGCTTAATAAATTTAGACGAATACCGTCAAACCGGCTCGGACGATTTAACCCGCTCCCCGTTAGTGCCGATCGCACCAAGCTTAAACGGCTTACGCCGTCCTTAGGATCGGCGGGATAACGTTTATGTCGGAGGTGATTCAGATAAGGATAGCGAACTCTATTCTCTCTGAAATCATAAATAAAACAGCCGATGCCCGACAAGAAGTCGGAGGATCGGCTGTTTCCTCATCGGCTACTTCAAATAAGGCGCGGGATCGACAGGCTCGGAGTTTTTGCGAACCTCGAAGTGCAGATGGTTGCCCGTCGATTGGCCGGTCGAGCCGACAAGTCCGATTTTCTCTCCGCGTTTTACCGTGTCGCCCTTCTTAGCCAGAATCTCGCTCATATGTCCGTACAGCGTCCATAATCCGCCGCCGTGGTCGATGATGACGCAGTTGCCGTACCCGCTCCACGACTGGGCCACGATGACGACGCCCGTCTCGGCCGCATAGATCGGCGTTCCTTTGGGAGCAGCCATGTCGATGCCGGCGTGAAGCTTTCTTTTCCCTGTAATCGGATGGATCCGGTACCCGAAACCCGACGACAGCCGATAATCCGACTTCAAAGGCATGCCCAGCTTGCCGCCCGTGTAGTACGTTTTGATCCGATTTTTCTTCGCTTCCAGCGCCGATGCCTGCTTGGCCAGCTCCGTGAGCTGTCTCGCGGACTCCTCGCTGATCTCCTCCAGCTCCTCGATCTCCACGGACAGCTTGGCGATCAGCACTTCCTTATCGCGCTCTTCCTGCTCCAGTTCGGCCTTGTGCTGCTCGATTTCCACATACAGAAGCCGGATCTCCTCCAGCTCCTGCTCCCTCTGGAGCTTCAAGGCGGCGACTTCGTCCGCATACTTCTTCTTCTCGTCGAGAATGCTGCGATCCTGAGCGGCGATCGCTTCCACCGCGTCGAACCGATCCAGGAAGTCGGAGAAGCTCGCCGCGCTGAGCAGCACGTCCAGGAACGACACGGGACCGGCCGTATAGGCCATTTTGACCCGCGAAGCCATCAGCTGGTCGCGATTGTCGCGCTGCTTGATGGCATTCTCCAGCTCCACGCCGGTTTCGTACAGCTTCTCCTCCGCATCCGCTATTTTCTTCTGGGTATTTTCCAGTCTCTTCTGCACGATATCGATGCGTTCCAGCAGCTTCTCGATGTCTTCCTTCGTCGCCTCCTGCTTGCCCGTCAGCTCTTGAACCGTCTTCTCGGCATACCGCTGATTATGGGCCGCGCGGTCCATCTCCTGCTTGAGCTGCTTCAGATCCTGTTCGATCTTCTCCAGCTCCGACTGGGCTTGTCCGTCATAAGGCCGAACGACCAGCCCGACAACCAACAGCATCGCGATCAACAGCAGCAGCTTCTTCTTCACTAGGCTCCTCCTCCGGAAAACGTGGATCTTTCCCCATCTTTATTTTTTATACCCTTAAGTATCTGCGAACCGAAATGGTGCTGCCGAAAATTCCGAGCAGCGTGCCCAGCCCGACAATCGAACCGCCGACGCTGCTGAACACCTCGTCCAGCGTGGCAAACTGGATCAAATACAGCCCTACGGTCGCGCTCGCGGATTCGACCAACTGCGAGTAGCCGAACATCAGAATGGCCGCGCTCAGCAGCGAACCGAAAAATCCGATAATCGCCCCTTCAATGAAAAAGGGCCAGCGGATAAAGCCGTTGGTCGCCCCGACCAGCTTCATGATCGAGATTTCGCGGCGCCGGGCGATAATGGTCATCTTGATCGTCGTCGAGATGAGGAACATCGCCATCACGGTCAAGCCGAGGACGATGACGATCCCGATGTTGCGAACCGCGTTCGTGATGCTAAACAGCTTCTCGATCGTGTCCTTGCCGTATTTGACTCGTTCGATCGTCTTGTCCGGGTCGGTCAGATTGATCGCTTCGATCTGCTTGGCGATATAGGCGATCTGCTGCGGATCGAACGCTTCGACCTCGAAAGAATCCGGCAGCGGATTGTTCTCGGCGTCATACCCGTCCAGCGCGGCTCGCCCTTCCTCGCCCATGCTCTCGCGGAACCGCTCCAGCCCCTCCGCCTTGGAGACGAAGGTAACCGCTTTGACTTCGGGAATGCGCTTGATCAGTCTTTCGATCTCCTCCGCTTTCGCTTCCGTCGCGTCGGTCTGAAGATAGACGTTAATTTGCACCTGGCTGTCCAACTGGTCCGCCAGCTTGTTGACGTTCATCGCCAGCAGCATGAAAACGCCGAGAATAAACAGGGAAACGGCAATGGAGCTCATCGACGCGAACGTCATCCAGCCGTTGCGTCCGACATTTTTGAAGCCTTCCCGAATATGACGGAGAATCGTGCTAAATTTCATAGCCGTATTCCCCTCTCGCCTGGTCGCGCACAATCGTTCCCCGCTCGATGGCGATGACGCGTTTTCTCATCGTATTCACGATCTCCTTGTTGTGGGTAGCCATCACGATGGTCGTGCCGCGAAAATTAATTTCCTCCAGCAGGTTCATAATGCCCCAGGACGTATCCGGGTCCAGGTTGCCCGTAGGCTCGTCCGCGACGATAACCGCAGGGTTGTTCACGATGGCGCGGGCGATCGCGACTCTCTGCTGCTCTCCCCCGGACAACTGCGCAGGCAGGCTCCCTGCCTTGTGCTTGAGTCCGACGAGGTCCAGCACCTCCATCGTCCGGCGGCGAATCAGGCGCCGGGGCGTCTCGATGACTTCCATCGCGAACGCCACGTTCTCGAAAGCGGTCAGCTTGGGAAGCAGCTTGTAATCTTGGAAAATGACTCCGATATTGCGCCTCACGTACGGGATTTTGCGATGCTTCAGCTTTCCTATATTAAAGCCGTTGACCGAGATTTGCCCCTTCGTCGGATATTCCTCCCGGTAGATCAGCTTCATGAAAGTCGATTTGCCCGCTCCGGACGGTCCTACGATGTATACGAATTCATTGCGATCGATCACGAGGTTGATGCCTTGTAGAGCCGTCGTGCCGTCCGCATAGGTCTTCCAGATGTCATGCATTTCGATCACGGTATCACTTCCTGTTAAGATTCAGACTTTAGATACTTCGACATCATGCCTGATTTTCCTCTCTTTGTCGATTAATTGCCCGGGAAATCTGTCGAAGTCTTCTGCCAGAGGCCTTATTGGGCGCGGGTTTGGCAATTTACTTAGAATTTTTTAATTTTCGGAGGATCGATTCCGGAAAATCGACGCATGACCGTTTGGGAATACTTCACAGACGTTTCCGGTCGTTTGACCGCACAAAGGCGGCTGAGCGGTGAATGTGGACAATACGGCGGGAGCGAGCTCAAACTAGGGGGTTCCGGCTTCGACGCTCGAGGGTTTCGTTTTTTTTGCGAATCACGGCCGAAGAAGCGCTTCAAGCGATCGAGAGCCGACCCGATTACTCCTGGTGGGAACGGGCGAGGCTGCGGCTTTACGGAGAACGGGGGGCCGCATTCGGCATTGACGCATCCTGGGACTCGGAACGATTGGAGCAGGCCGCGAAGCAGGCATGGGGAAATCTCGTGCGGGAAGAAGGAACCGACGCGAGCCGCACGATCGAGGAACGCAATAAAGTCCGTTAGCACCCATTCATTAGTCGCCTATCCATAAGGCCCACATGCCAACCGTCCCTCGCTCCTCCCGTTAAACGTCGACCCTTTTGTGGATGAAGCTCCGGATTTAAGGAGCCCAGCCGCAAAGCAACTCGGACCAGGCTTACGCTGCGGATGCTTGGTCGAAAAATCGTACACAGCTACCCGGATCAGGCCCAAACTGCGGACATTTGGTCGAAAAAATCGTTGTCGGCTTTAGAACGGAAGGCGCGACCCATCGGCATGAATGAAGAAGCCGTCGTGATCCGGCTTGCGCAATGCGGCAGCCAGTTCATAGATTTGCCGCGCCGGCTCGGAAACGTCCAGCGGAGCCTCCGGCCCGCCTTGGTCGGTGCGAACCCAGCCCGGATGAATCGCGTAGACGGGTATGCCGCTGTCAGCTAACTCATGCCGCAGCTTGCCGGTAAACATATTAAGCGCAGCCTTGGACATGCCGTAGGAATAGTCTGGGCTTCGGACGTCCTGAATGATGCCCGAAGCCGACGACAGGTTGAGTATCATCGCCCTGTCGCTCTCCCGAAGAAGCGGAACGAAGTGCTTGCACACTCGCACAGGACCGAATACGTTCGTCTGGAAGGTCGTCTCGTAGTCTTCCAATTCAGCGCTCTCCACGCCATCCTTCCGGCCGATGGCGATAGCGGCATTATTGATGAGGATGTCGACATAACCATAGGAAGCCTTGACTTGCCGAGCAGCCTCCCGCACCGAATTCTCGTTAGCGGCGTCCAGCTCTACGATCGCGATTTGGTTGCCATAAGCCGCCTTCAAGCTCGCAAGCTTGTCCGCCGTCGCCGGATTGCGCACAGCCGCGATGACGTCGTGCCCCTGCTCGGCAAACTTCTTTGCCAGCTCCAATCCGATTCCTCTGCTTGCTCCGGTAATCAATATCTTCATCGTTGTCCCTGCTCCCATCTTGTTGTAATTTTCCTATGTGATCCTCTAGCTCCTTGTGCTCAATGCTTTCTAAGCTTCTCCACTTCGACAAGCGGAATGTCGAGGGTATCCGCCACTTGTCCTGGAGTATACCCTTTGGCGAGCATCCGACGGACGAACGATGCCCTTTCTTCGGCTTTCCCCTTCTCCAAACCTTCCTTGATCCCATCTTCGTATGCCCAACGTTTCCATGCAGGCATGAGCTCCATGAATTTCATCCTTTCCTTCGGATGGTCTTTCAAGATTTCATCCAGCAGCTTCTCGTCTTCGTCCCGGTCCGGTTCGATGATCAAATCGGCCACCGACATCAACAGCGCCATTCTCGCATCGTCTAGCTTGTAACTAAGCCGTAAAAGCATTCGCAAATAAGCCGAACGCATTTCTCTTTTCTCCTTCTCATTGTATCCCATTTTGACCAAGAGCGCAGCAGCCACAGGATTATCCGAAGCGATAAAGCGTCTCCAATCCAACGTTCTCAACTCGACCTTCAGGAACCTGAAGCGGACGATCTCATGATCGGGAATGCCTATGACGAACGTATCCGGTTCCTCTCCCCCTTTATCCGCCGTGAAAATGGCAATCGGAATCATGAGCCGGTGCTTATTGCGATGGCGCTCGAACAAGCGTCCGAAATATATAAACATCCGCTCATGAAAGTCCTTCTGACGATACGACTGCGGCTCCATATGCATAAGGATATAAGCGTCGAGCGCTTTATAGCGGGTTTCCAGCAGCAAGTCCAACGTTTTGGCTTCTTCGCCGACGACGTCCACGAGCAGCTCTTGCATCAAAAATCGGGTATGGCGATGATCCAGCAACGTGCTTAGGTCCGGAAAAAAGAGTTCGATAAACTCCGCGAAAAACGTCTGCAGCAGTTTCTTGAGCGCTTCGTCGTGCGGTTTGGCTTTCTTCTCGTTCATCCGCATTCCTCGCCTTCTTCACTGGCCCGTTCAAGACAAAACGCCGCTCGCTCCCTCGTCAAAGGGAACAAGCGGCGTGTGCTTCACGGCCGTTTTTTTTATTGACTCTATCTTACCTGATATCGGGACCCGCGAACAAGCCCATTTTTATTGGCTCTTCTTTTCGTACTCCTCAACCCATTGCGCCGTACGGGACAGTTCGGCTTCGGCGCGCGAGATGGCGGCCTCCACCTGCGGAGTCGCCGTACCGCCGTACACGTTGCGGGCGTTGACGACCGCTTCCGGCTGAAGCACGGCGTAGATCCGGTCGTCGAACAAGTCGGAGAACTGCTTAAACTCGTCCAAGGTCAGGTCGAGCAGGAACTTGTTCTGCTGGATGCAATAGAGAACGGTCTTGCCGATGACCTCGTGCGCCTGGCGGAAAGGCAGTCCTTTGCCGACGAGGAAGTCGGCGATGTCCGTCGCGTTGGAGAAGTCTTGATCGACGGCGCGGCGCATCCGATCCTTGCGCACCTTCATCGTCTCGATCATGGAGGCGAACAACTGGAGTGCCCCCTGAAGCGTCTTGACCGTATCGAACATGCCTTCCTTGTCTTCCTGCATGTCCTTGTTGTACGCAAGCGGCAGCGACTTCAGCACGGTCAGCAGGCCGACGAGGTTGCCATAGACGCGACCGGTCTTGCCGCGGACGAGCTCGGGCACGTCCGGATTTTTCTTCTGCGGCATGATGCTGGAGCCGGTGCAGAAGGCGTCGTCGAGCTCGACGAACTGGAACTCGGTGCTCGACCAGAGGATCAGCTCTTCGCTCAGGCGCGACAAATGCGTCATGATCAGCGAGGCGCCGGCGAGAAATTCGACGATGAAGTCGCGGTCGCTGACGGCGTCGAGGCTGTTCTCGTAGACGCGTCCAAAGTTCAACTGCTCGGCCGTAAAGTGACGGTCGATCGCAAACGTCGTGCCGGCCAGCGCGCCCGCACCGAGCGGCAGAGCGTCGATGCGCTTGTAGCTGTCCTGGAGGCGCTCGATGTCGCGGCCGAACATCGACACATAGGCCATCAGGTGATGCGCGAACAGGATCGGCTGCGCCCGCTGCAGATGCGTGTAGCCCGGCACGATCGTGTCGAGATTTTGCTTGGCTTGTCCGATCAGCGCCGCCTGGAGCTTGCGCAGCATCTCAACGAACTCGACGACGCGCTTGCGGAGGTACAGATGCATGTCGGTCGCCACCTGGTCGTTGCGGCTGCGTCCCGTGTGCAGCTTGCCGCCGACCGGGCCGATCTCCTCGATCAGCGCTTTCTCGATGTTCATATGAATGTCTTCGTCGGCGATCAGAAACTGCTGCTCGCCGCCGCGGATTTTCTCGCGAACCTTCAGCAAGCCCGCCTTAATCGTCTCCACGTCGTCCGCCGGAAGGATGCCGCACTTGCCGAGCATCGCGACGTGCGCCAGACTGCCCTGGATGTCTTCCTCGGCCAACTCCTTGTCGAACGTGATCGATGCCGTATATTCTTCCACCAGTTGGTCCGTTTGCTTCGTAAAACGGCCCCCCCACAGCTTGCTCATAATCCGTATACCCCTCTCTTATCCTTGATCGAGTAACCATATCCGTTCCCTCGCACCGGCGAACTTGCATGCTCAGAACGCCACCCGCCGTTAAACGGCAAAAGGGGAGCGCCGCGGCGAAGGTGCCTCCCGTCATGGCCCCGGCTGGCGGGGGATGGTTCGGCAGGCTTCGGGCGCGATTCTCCCTTTTGCACTTTATCAATTAAATGCCGGAAGCTCCGTTGACGCCCGAAGAAACCTTCAGGCGCAGAGCGTTCAGGCGGATAAAGCCGGTAGCGTCGCCTTGATCGTACGCTTGCGTAGGATCGGCCTCCATCGTCGCAATGTTCGGATTGTAGAGGCTGACCGGGCTTTTCAGTCCGGCGGCGATGACGTTGCCCTTGTACAGCTTCAGGCGGACCGTTCCCGTCACGTTCTTCTGGCTCTCGTTCACGAGAGCCTGGATAGCCAGACGTTCGGGTGCGAACCAAAAGCCGTTGTAGACGAGAGTGCTGTATTTGGAGATCAGGGAATCGCGCAGATGCATTACGTCGCGATCCATGGTCAGGGACTCGATCTTGCGATGAGCGGCGAACAGGATGGTGCCGCCCGGGGTTTCGTACACGCCGCGGCTCTTCATGCCGACGAAGCGGTTCTCCACCATGTCGACGCGGCCGATGCCGTGCTTGCCGCCGACTTCGTTCAGCTTCTCCATCACGTCGAGCGGGCTCAAGCGCTCGCCGTTAAGGGCGACGCAGTTGCCGTTCTCGAAGTCGAGCTCGATATACTCGGCCTCGTCCGGAGCTCTCTCCGGGGAGACGCTGAGCACGTACATGTCTTCGACTTCGGGCGCGCTCGGATCGAACCAGGGATCCTCGAGCATGCCGCTCTCGAAGCTGATGTGCAGCAGGTTGCGGTCCGTCGAATACGGTTTGGCGGCCGAAGCCTGAACCGGAATGCCGTGCTTCTCCGCGTAGGCGATCATTTCTGCGCGTCCCGGGAACGCGGCGCGGAACGCTTCGTCGCGCCACGGGGCAATCACTTGGACGTTCGGAGCAAGAGCGGCAGCCGTCAGCTCGAAGCGAACCTGGTCGTTGCCTTTGCCCGTCGCGCCGTGGGCGATCGCCGTCGCGCCTTCCGCCAGCGCGATCTCGACCATGCGCTTGGCGATCAGCGGACGCGCAATGCTCGTGCCGAGCAGGTATTGACCCTCATAGAGAGCGCCCGCCTGGAACATCGGGAAGATGAAGTCCTTCGCGAATTCCGCCCGAAGATCGTCGATGTAGACTTTGGACGCGCCGGTCTTGAGCGCTTTCTCCTCAAGGCCGTCCAGTTCGTCCTTCTGGCCGATGTCGGCGGTGAAGGTGATGATCTCGGCGTCGTAAGTCTCCTTCAGCCACGTCAGGATGACTGAGGTGTCCAGCCCGCCGGAGTAGGCCAGCACGATTTTGTTCTTTGCCATGGAATCGGAAGCTCCTTTGAACTTGAGTGTAGAAGTGCAATGATTCGATCTTCGTTCGGCGAAAGCCGTTACGATTGCGGAATCGGCGGATGTCAGGCCATCCGGGTTCCGTCTCTTACATAATCGCGGCCATGATCGCTTTCTGAGCGTGAAGGCGATTCTCGGCCTCGTCGAAGATGACGGAGTTCGGGCCGTCGATGACGCCTTCCGACACTTCCTCGCCGCGATGCGCCGGCAGGCAGTGCATGAACAGATAGTCCGGCTTCGCGTATTTCACGAGCTCTTCGTTCACCTGATAGTTTTTGAACGCCTTCTCGCGCTCCTTCTGCTCCTCCTCGAAGCCCATGCTCGCCCATACGTCGGTATAGACAATGTCCGCTCCTTCGATCGCTTCGCGAGGATCGCGCAGGATGCGCACGCTGCCGCCGGTCTCCGCCGCCGCTTCATGCGAAGATTTGACCGATCTCTCGTCGGGATCGTAGCCTTCCGGAGACGCGCTGGCGAAGTGCATGCCGAGCTTGGCCGCGCCCATCATCAGCGAGTGAAGCACGTTGTTGCCGTCGCCGATGTAGGCGACCTTCAGCCCTTCCAGCTTGCCCTTATGCTCCAAAGCCGTCTGATAATCAGCCAGCGCCTGGCAAGGGTGGGACTGGTCCGACAGCGCGTTAATGACGGGGATCGTCGCCCCCCGCGCAAGCTCTACGACGTTGCGGTGGCCGAACGTCCTCAGAATCATGCCGTCCAAATACCGGGACATCACCTGGGCCGTGTCGAGAATCGTCTCCCCCCGGCCCATCTGAATGTCGTTGCGGCTCAGGAACAGCGCCTGGCCGCCGAGCTGGTACATGCCGACCTCGAAGGAAACGCGCGTGCGCGTCGACGATTTCTCGAAGATCATGCCGAGAGTTTTGCCTTTCAGGGGCTGATATACCTCTCCGGCTTTCTGCTTGCGTTTTAATTCGATCGCGAGATCGAGCAGGTACCGGATTTCTTCCGGCGAATAATCCACCAGACCGAGAAAATCGCGGCCCTTCAGCTGCGCTGCAATTTGTTCCAGGTTCGCTGCCGTAGTCATGGGCAAACCCTCCTTCTCTATTTGCGAAGCTGCGGCCTCCGCCGCCGCTTGCTCGGGAATTGCGGTTTACGTGGCGGCCGTCTGAGCCGCCGCTTGCTCGGCCAGCACGGAGGCGATCAAACCGACCGCCTCGTCGATTTCTTCACGGGTGACGAGCAGGTTCGGGAGCAGCCGGATGACGTTCGGTCCGGCCGGCACGACGAGCAGCCCGCGCTTGTGCAGCTCGGCGATCGCCTCGGCCGCCGGGCCGTGGCACAGAATGCCGACCAGAAGCCCTTTGCCGCGCACTTGGTCCACGTACGGCAGTCCCGCCAGCTTTTCCTCCAACTGACCGATTAAATATTCCGAGGCCGCAGCCGCTTTCTCGGCTATCTTCTCCTTTACCATCGTCTCGACGGTAGCCGCGACGACGGCCATCGCGATCGGCGTTCCGCCGAACGTCGTCGCATGCGCTCCCGGCACGAACGCCGGCTTCACGTGCGCCTTCGCCAGCATGGCGCCCACCGGGAAGCCGCTGCCGATGCCCTTCGCCAGAGTAAAGATGTCCGGCTCGACATCGTAGTGCTCGTAGGCGAACAGCTTGCCGGTACGCCCCATGCCCGTCTGCACTTCATCTACGATCAGAAGGATGCCGTGGCGGTCGCACAGCGCGCGCACGCCCCTCAGGAAGTCCTGATCGACGGGGATAACGCCGCCTTCGGCCTGAACCAGCTCGAGCATCACTGCGGCCGTCTTGTCGTTCACGGCTGCCTTCAGCGCCTTCAGGTCGTGAAGAGGCACGTGCACGAAGCCTTCCGGAAGCGGAAGGAAGCCCTCCTTCACCTTGTCCTGGCCGGTCGCCGTCAGCGTCGCCAGCGTGCGCCCGTGGAACGACTGGGTAAAGGTAACGATCTCGTAGCGGTCGCTGCCCTTCAGCTTCTGATGGTAACGGCGGGCGAGCTTGATCGCCGCCTCGTTCGCCTCGGCGCCGCTGTTGCAGAAAAACACCGCATCCGCGCAGCTGTTGTCGACCAGCAGTCTGGCCGCTTTCTCCTGCGCCGGGATATGGAACAGGTTGGAGACGTGCCACAGCTGATCGAGCTGGCTTGTCAAAGCGTCCTTGACCGCATCCGGCACATGGCCCAGATTCGTGACCGCCAGCCCGCTCATGAAATCCAGGTACTCCTTGCCTTGATCGTCCCACAGTCGGCTGCCCTTCCCCTTCACCAAAGTAATGGGATATCTCGCATAAGTCGAGAACAACGCGCTGTCACTCATACCGATCTCTCCTTTTTCCGCCGTGTCGGCTTACGCCCTTACGATCCGGGTTCCGATATCGCCTGCCGTCAAGGCCCGGCTGAGCACCCGTTCCGCCGAACCGTCCACGATCCGCACTTCCTTCACGTTCCCGTGCAGGCAGCTCATCGCCGCTCGCACCTTCGGGATCATGCCGCCGTAGATCTCGCCGCTGGCGATCATCTCTTCGATGTCCGCGAACGTGACGACGGGCAGAACCCGCTTCTCGCCGTTCACCGTCCGCATGATGCCCGGAACGTCGGTCACGACGATCATCGTCTCGACGCCGAGCGAGGAAGCGACTGCGCCCGCCGCCGTATCCGCGTTGATGTTGTACCGCTGCCCGGCGTCGTCAATGCCGATCGGCGCGATGACCGGCAGGTAGCCGAGCCCGATGACGCCCTCGATCAGCGCCGCATTCACGCCGACGACGTCGCCGACATGGCCGATCTCGTCCGCGTTCGCCACCGGTCTGGCGACGATCAGCTTGCCGTCCGTGCCGGACAGGCCGAGCGACTTCGCTCCGTTCTGCTGCAGCCTGCGCACGATCTCCTTGTTGATGCGTCCCGCCAGCACCATCTCGACGACATCGAGCGTAGGCTCGTCGGTGACGCGCAGTCCGTTCACGAACCGGCTCTCGATGCCCAGCTTGCCGAGCGTCTCGTTAATGGCCGGACCGCCCCCGTGCACGATGACCGGCTCGGCGCCGTTTTCCTGCAGACTTCTCAAATCGTCGAAAAAGACGTCGGGCAGCGCCGCGAGCGTGCTGCCCCCGCACTTCATCACAAAACGTTGTTTGCTCATGAGCGACTACTCCTTACGTCCGATAAGCGGCGTTGATGCGCACGTAATCGTACGTCAGATCGCAGCCCCATGCCGTCGCTTTCCCGCTTCCCATGTGGAGATCCACATGGATGGCGACGGTATCGCCTTTTAAATATTCCAATGCCTGCTCTTCGTCGAAAGAAACCGGACGGGACTGCTCCAGCACGACGATGTCGCCCAGCCGGATGTCTACCGTCGCCACGTTCACGGGCACGCCGGCGCGGCCGACGGCGGCGATGATGCGGCCCCAATTGGCGTCCGCGCCGTACACGGCCGACTTGACGAGACTGGAGCCGATGATCGTCTTCGCGATCGCCTGCGCCGCATCGTCGCTGTCCGCGCCGGAAACCGTCGTCTCGATGAGCTTCGTCGCGCCTTCCCCGTCTCGGGCGATCGCTTTGGCAAGCTCCGTGCAGACGTGCCGCAGCCCGTCGGCGAATGCCGGGAAGTCCGGATGCTGGCGGGTCAGCTCCCGATGATCCGCCAAACCGCTGGCCATCGCCACGAGCATGTCGTTCGTGCTCGTATCGCCGTCCACCGTAATCATGTTAAAGCTCACGTTCGTCACTTCGCGCAGAACCTCTTGCAGAAGAGTCGCGCCAATCTTCGCGTCCGTCGTGACGAACCCGAGCATCGTCGCCATGTTCGGATGAATCATGCCCGAGCCTTTGGCCGCGCCCCCGATTCTTACCGGCTTGCCGTCGACCGTCAGCTCGACGCAGCTCGTTTTTTTCACAAGGTCGGTCGTCAGAATCGCCTGGCAGAAGTCGTCGGAGCCCTGCTCGTCGCTTCGCAGCCGTCCCGGCAGCTTCGCGATGCCCGCATTGACGCGGTCCATCTTCAGCAGCTCGCCGATGACGCCGGTAGAAGCGACCGCCACCTCGTCTTTGCTTACGCCGAGCGCTTCCGCCGCGTTCGCCTGCATTTCGCGCGCGTCCGACTCCCCTTGCTCGCCCGTGCAGGCGTTGGCGTTGCCGCTGTTCACGACAACCGCGCGCAGCACGCCGCCTTTAGCCAGCGCCTCCCGCGTAATCAGCAGCGGGGCCGCCTGGAATAGATTCGTCGTATATACCGCGGCGGCCGCAGCCGGAGCCTCGCACGCGATGACGCCCAGATCGTGGCGTTCGGTTTTTTTCAAGCCGCAGTGCAGCCCTCCGGCCTTAAAGCCTCTCGGCGTCGTGACGCCTCCGCCCTCCACGATCGCATAGCTTTGTTTTCCCATGATGATCCGTCCGTTCCTCTCGTCCGTAAAATGTTCGAAGCCGAATAGGGCATCCGGCGCTGTAAATCGAACTTGGCGAACACGCGCTCTTATGGATAGACCGGCGTGAACTGCAGGCCAAGCGTCTCGTCCCAGCCCATGACCAGGTTCAGGTTCTGTATCGCCTGACCGGCCGCCCCCTTCACCAGGTTGTCGGTGACGGAGATGATCGTCACCCGCCCGGTCCTCTCGTCGACGGAGAAGCCGATGTCGCAATAATTCGTGCCGTAGACTTCCTTCGTCGCCGGCCACCGGCCCTCCGGACGAACGCGGACAAACGGACGACCCTCGTAAAACTGACGGTACAGCTCGACGAAATCGGCGTCGGACCGCTTCTCTGCCAACGAAGCGTACATCGTCGCCATGATGCCTCTGGTCATCGGCACGAGATGCGTCGTGAACGTCGTGACGACCGATCGCCCCGCCGCCTCGGACAGCACCTGCTCGATCTCGGGCGTATGCTGATGCTTGTTAACTTTGTAAGCTTTGAAGTTTTCGTTGATTTCGGAATAATGGGCGCTTAGATTCAAGCCCCGTCCCGCTCCGGACACGCCGGACTTCGCATCGATGACGATGCTGTTCGGGTCGATCCAGCCGGCCTTCACCGCCGGATAGAGACCGAGCAGCGACGTCGTCGTGAAGCAGCCGGGGTTGGAGACGAATTCGGTCCGCTTCACCTGATCTCCGTACACCTCGGCCAGTCCGTATACGGCGCGCTCCAGCAGCGCCGGGTCGGCAGGCTCGTGCTTGTACCACTGTCTATACGTATCCCCCGACTTGAGCCGGAAGTCCCCGGACAGGTCGATGACCTTCATACCCGCATCTAGAAACTGGGGAGCCAGCTTCATGCTGACGCCGTGGGGCGTCGCCAGGAAGACGACATCCGCCTTGCCGCGAATGAGTCCGACGTCAAGGTCGTCCAGCAGATCGGTTCGGATCTCCGTCAAATGCGGAAAGCCGTCGGCGATCGGAGCGCCCGCGTTCGATGAGGAAATGACCGACGTCACGGTCACATAGGGATGAGATTGCAATAAACGAATGAGTTCGACGCCGCCGTAGCCGGTTGAACCGACGATGGCCGCACGGATATGCTTCGCATTCATAAGGGGTCCTCCATCCTTGGAAAAGGATAAAACGCCAAGAAACGGCTCTCGCCGCGGTCGGACTGCCGCCGATAATCGCTGGCCGTCCGTTTAAAACCTTCTCAATTGTAACGGATTATGCGAACGAATGAAAGATGCGATCGCAGCGGCCTTCGCCGTTCCCGTCCGGAGTATTTATGTATTATTATACATTCGATGTATTATTTATTCAATGGTCAATTTCGCTCGTCCCGAAACCCTTCGCCCAGCACTTCGGCTGCGTTAGCAATGATCACGAAGGCGTCGGGATCGGCATCGCGGACGAGCAGCTTCAGACGGACGACCTCGTTCTGTCCGACGACGGCCAGCAGCACCGGGCGATCGTCTCCCGTATACCCTCCGGTGCCCTGCAGCCGGGTCAGCCCCCGGTCCAGCTCGTTCAGAATCGCCGCCGACACGCGTTCCGGATCCCGGGAGATGATGAAGGCGGCTTTGGACGTCTGAAGGCCCGACTGAATCAGATCGATCGTCTTGCTCGTCGTGAACAAACCGATTAGCGCATAGAGCGCGTTCTCCAGAGAGATGAACAAGCCTGCCGACAAAATGACGAGACCGTCGAGGAACGCGACGGCGAGTCCGAGACGGAGGCCCAGCACCCGGTGGAGAATTTGCGCCGCCGCGTCCAGCCCGCCCGTCGAGCCCCGCCCGCGAAATACGAGCCCCAGCCCCACGCCAACGCCAAGCCCTCCATAGATGGCCGCCAGGAGCGGATCGTTCGTGGGCGGGCTCCAATGCGAGGTCAGAAGCACGAACAAAGGAAGGACGACAGAGCCGATGACCGTCTTCACGCCGAAGCGCTTGCCGAGCACGAGGATCCCGGCGATGAAGAGCGGGATGTTCAGCGCCCACTGCGTATAAGCCGGAGGAAAGCCCAGCAGCGAATTCAGAATGATGGAGATTCCCGACACTCCGCCGGAGGCGATCCGGTTAGGCAGCAGAAAAAGGTTAAAGCTGGCCGCGATGAAAAACGCGCCGACGAGCACCGCCGCATAGCCGAACACGGCCCCGGTCCTCTTGGAAAATCGCGGCCCTCTTCTTTTCCTTCGCACCGCGCGCGCTTCTGACGATGGGCGATCGACAATGGACATAGACGAACCTCATCTCGCTTCATTTGGCGTTTATGTGGAGGATTGGCATGATCCGTCATCACAGCGCCGTTATCCTTACATCCGGACTGAGCAGGATCAAGCATAAACGGCTCAAGCCATCCCTGAGATCGGCGGGATACCGGTTATGTCGGAGGCGATTCAGAAAAGGATAATGACTAAAAAAAACTCCCTGCGCGGCGTTCGCGCGCAAGAAGTGTAGAGCCTGTAATGTCAAACTATGAAACCCGCAGGGGGACGCACCTCTGCACAGCGCTCGGATCGCCGTCCTACGGCTGGACGTCCTGCTTGATCTGGCTGCGCAGGTACCCGTCGATGAACGCATCGAGGTCTCCGTCCATCACCGCGCCGACATTGCCGGTCTCGACCTGGGTGCGATGATCCTTGACCATACTGTACGGGTGGAAGACGTAGGAACGAATCTGACTGCCCCAAGCGATCTCCATCTGCTCTCCGCGAACCTCGGCGAGCTCCTTCTGCTGCTCCTGAATCTTCAGCTCGTACAGCTTGGAGCGCAGCATCTGCATCGCCTTCTCCCGGTTCTGAATCTGGGAGCGCTGCGTCTGGCAGGCAACGACGATGCCTGTCGGCAAATGGGTAATTCGAATCGCCGAATCCGTCTTGTTGATGTGCTGGCCGCCCGCTCCGCTGGAGCGGTACGTATCGACCCGCAGATCGTCGGGACGAATCTCGATCTCGATCTCGTCGTTAATCTCCGGCACGACGTCGCAGGAGACGAAGGACGTGTGCCGCCGGCCCGAAGCGTCGAACGGAGAGATTCGGACGAGCCTGTGCACGCCCTTCTCCGCTTTCAGATAACCGTAGGCGTTATGGCCGCGAATCTGGATCGTGACGCTCTTGATGCCCGCCTCGTCGCCCGGAAGGTAGTCGAGCAGCTCCACCTTGAAGCCGCGCTTCTCCGCCCAACGCGTATACATGCGGTACAGCATCTGCGCCCAATCCTGAGATTCGGTCCCGCCCGCGCCCGGGTGAAGCTCGAGAATGGCGTCCAGCTTGTCGTATGGCTGATTAAGAAGAAGCTGCAGCTCGAAAGCGTCGACCTTGGACGACAGCTTTCTTACGCTTTCGCTCCATTCCTCGCCCAGCGCCTCGTCCGGCTCCTCCTCGAGAATCTCGAGCATGTCCTCCAGATCGCGGCATTCTCCCGCCAAGCTTTCGTATTGGTCGACAACCGATTTAATCGCGTTCATCTCGCCGATCAAAGCTTGGGCCTTCTCGTTGTCGTCCCAGAAGTTCGGTTCGCTCATCTTGACTTCGTAGTTTTCGATCTGCTCTTTTTTCAGATCTAAGTCAAAGAGACCCCCTGAGTTGCTGAATTCGCTTCGCGTTCGCGCGAAGGTCTTGCTTTACGGATACGTCTACCTCGAACATTGTGGAATCACCTCATTGAAATCTTGAGCTTGCTGGGCTGCCCTCCGCCGACTCGGCATAGAGGGGAAGCCTTCGTTATTCTATGCGGCCGTGGCACATTTTGTATTTCTTCCCGCTGCCGCAGGGGCACGGATCGTTGCGTCCGACGGCATTGGCGCTGCGGGTTTTCGGCTTCTTCGGACCCGCCTCCGCCTTCGTGTCGACGGCTTGGCCTTCCGCAACGGCTTCGCGCTTCGGCGCCGCCTGCACCTGAGCCTTCGTAATGTACAGCGCAACCTCTTCCTCGATCCGCTCGATCATGGAGAGGAACATGTTATGTCCCTCGAACTGGTACTCCCTGAGCGGATCGTTGCCGCCGTAGGCGCGCAGATGAATCCCTTGACGGAGATGATCCATCGAATCGATGTGGTCCATCCACTTGCTGTCGACCGCGCGCAGGACGACCACCTTCTCGAATTCGCGCATCGTCTCGACGCCGATCGATTCTTCGCGCTCGTCGTAATGCTTGTCGACCAAGCCGACGAGCGTTTCGATCATCTCTTCCTTTTCCTTGCCCCACAGATCGTCCTTCGTCAGCCGATCCTCCGGCAAGTAGTGGGAATGCGCATAGGCGACCAGGCCGTCCAAATCCCAATCCTCCGGCACATCGTTGTCGGAGCAGTGGTTCTCGACCGACTTGGCAATGACGGAACGGATCATGCCGAAGACGATGTCGCGAATGTTGTCCGAGTTCAGAATCGCCCGGCGGTCTCCGTAGATTTTTTCCCGCTGAAGGTTGATGACGTCGTCGTACTGCAGGACGATCCGGCGCGCATCGAAGTTATGGCCTTCTACCCGTTTCTGGGCCGATTCGATCGCGCGCGTAATCAGCTTGCTCTCGATCGGAGAGTCTTCGTCGAAGCCGAGCCGCTCCATCATGCCCATGATGTTGTCGGCTCCGAACCTTCTCATCAGCTCGTCCTGCATCGACAGGTAAAATTGCGACGAGCCCGGGTCGCCTTGGCGACCGGCGCGCCCGCGCAGCTGGTTGTCGATCCGGCGGGACTCGTGACGCTCCGTCCCGATAATATGAAGGCCGCCCTTATCGGCGACGCCGTCGCCCAGCAGAATGTCGGTTCCGCGTCCGGCCATGTTGGTCGCGATCGTCACCGTGCCGTGCTGGCCCGCATTGGAGATGATGGCCGCTTCCTCGGCGTGGTACTTGGCGTTCAGAACCTGGTGGGCCACGCCTTTCTTCTTAAGCATCTCCGAGATGCGCTCGGAATTCTCGATCGAGACGGTGCCGACGAGCACCGGCTGTCCCGTCGCGTGACGCTTGACGATCTCCTCGACGACGGCTTTATACTTGCCGTTCTCGGATTTGTACACGACATCCGGCATATCGTTGCGGATCATCGGACGGTTCGTCGGCACCTGCACGACCTCGAGGCCGTAAATGCGCTTGAACTCTTCCTCCTCGGTCTTCGCCGTGCCGGTCATGCCGGCCAGCTTCTGGTACATCCGGAAGTAGTTCTGGAACGTAATCGTCGCCAGCGTCATGCTCTCGTTCTGAACGGTGAGCTGTTCCTTCGCTTCGATCGCCTGATGGAGTCCTTCGCTGTAGCGGCGCCCGGCCATCAGCCGGCCGGTGAACTCGTCGACGATGATGACCTCGTCTTCCTGAACGACGTAATCGACGTCGCGCTTCATAATATAACGGGCGCGGAGCGCCTGGTTCACGTGGTGGTTCAGCGTCACGTGCTCGTGCGAGAACAGATTGTCGATGTTGAACGCTTTCTCGACCTTCGTCACGCCTGTCTCGGTCAGCGAGATCGTGCGCAGCTTGATATCGACCGTATAGTCTTCGGTTTCCGTCAGCCTGCTGACCAGCCGGTCGGCCGCATAGTACAGCTCGGTCGACTTCTGCGCTTGCCCGGAAATAATGAGCGGAGTACGCGCTTCGTCGATGAGAATCGAATCGACTTCGTCGATGATCGCATAATGAAGAGGACGCTGAACCATTTGTTCCTTGTACAGGACCATGTTGTCGCGCAAATAATCGAAGCCGAACTCGTTGTTCGTTCCGTAAGTGATGTCGCTCGCGTAAGCCGCCTGCTTCTCTTCATGGGAGAGCCCGTGAAGATTGCAGCCGACCGTCATGCCCAGGAACGTATAAATTTGCCCCATCTGCCCGCTGTCCCGCTGCGCCAGATAGTCGTTGACCGTGATGACGTGAACGCCTTCGCCCTTCAGCGCGTTCAAGTATACCGCGAGCGTGCCGACCAGCGTCTTCCCTTCGCCGGTTCTCATCTCCGCAATCTTGCCCTGGTGGAGCACCATGCCTCCAATGAGCTGCACATCGAAATGGCGCATGTTGAGCACGCGTTTGGACGCTTCCCTGACGACGGCGAACGCTTCGGGCAACAGGTCGTCCAAGGACTCGCCTTTGGCGATGCGCCCGCGGAACTCGTCCGTTTTCGCGCGAAGCTGATCGTCGCTCAGCGAGGAAATGGAGGACTCCAGCCCGTTGATCCGCTCGACGGTCTTAAGAAGCCGTTTCACCTCACGTTCATTGGCATCTCCGAATATTTTTTTGACAAGTCCCATCATATCGAAATGTACCCCTCTCTCTCGCGGGCTAGCTATATCTTTACATTTTATCAGTTCGGGGGTATTGGGGCAAGGAAGCGCGACTGGAAACAGGCTCCACGCATCGAAATTCCATCTATGCGTTTATTCGTGTGAAATCGAGCCTATTGTGATCCATATACAGATTAATCGATACGAACTTCCCTTTTTCGCATTACAGCAACGGAATGGCTCTAGTGCAACTTGTCATATTCAGGCTCTGAGGAGCTGTCGATAATACGCCTCAGCTGTCGTCCCAGATCAATGGCGTCAGCAGTTGCTCAGACATCCATCGCGTTTGTTCTTTGAGCTCTTCCACCACTTCGGTCTGCGGTATTCCCCGTTCTCTGAAATGATGGAGATGACCAAATAAAAACGCATAAAACAAATTC
>NZ_JBHSEP010000029.1:0-84137 GCF_042654645.1 Cohnella hongkongensis
ATTACTATTACGAATACCGCTTCCGATGCAACAACGCCCACGCTCCCGTTCAGGCGCTCAGCAGCCTTATTCTTGGCGCTTGCACCACGATCTACACCCTGAACGAGTACGGCATGCTCCGGGAGAGGAAAAGACGAGACCATCGGAAAAACGCCCGCGTCTCCGCGAGCGTCCTCATATCGTGAACGATAAACATAAACTAAAAAAGATTAAAACAGATCCATGCTCATGTAGCGCTCGCCCGTATCCGGAGCGATGCAGAGTACGCGTTTGCCCGGACCCAGTCGCCGAGCGACTTGCAGCGCAGCCCATACGGAAGCGCCGGACGAGGGGCCCACGAGCAGGCCCTCAAGGCGAGCCAGGCGTCTGGTCGTCTCTAGAGCGTCGTCGTCCTTCACTTGGATGATCTCGTCATACACGGACGTATTCAGAATTTGCGGAACGAATCCGGGGCTTGTCCCAACGAGCTTATGCGGACCGGGTTGGCCGCCGGACAGGACGGGAGATCCTGCCGGCTCTACAACCGCAACATGAAGGCCGGGAAGCTTCTCCTTTAGAACTTCTCCCGTTCCGGTGATCGTTCCTCCCGTGCCCGAAGTTGCGACGAAGGCGTCCAATCGCCCCTCCGTCTGCTCTAGAATCTCCAAAGCAGTCGTTGTACGATGGACGTCTGGATTGGCGGCGTTTTCGAATTGGTTCGGCATATAGCTGCCGGGGTTCTGCTGAATTAACTCACGCGCCTTCTCGATTGCTCCGGGCATTCTCTCGGCTGCCGGCGTCAGCACGACTTCCGCGCCGTAAGCGCGAAGAAGCGAGATGCGCTCTGCCGTCATATTGTCGGGCATCACCAGAATAAGCCGATAACCTCGGGCAGCGGCGTACATGGCCAGCCCGATTCCCGTGTTGCCGCTCGTCGGCTCCACGATCAGACTTCCCGGGCCGATCAGACCCCGAGCTTCGGCGTCCTTCAGCAGGCCGGAAGCGGCACGATCTTTAACGCTGCCGCTTGGGTTCATTTTCTCCAGTTTGACGAATACTTGAGCGTCTTCCGGCCCGACCAGACGCTGCAGCTCTACAGCAGGGGTATTGCCGATCAGCTCGATGACGGAATTGACAATGCGGGTCATCCTAAGTTCTCCTATCGCTTCTGACTTAGTCGGCGTACCAGCTGTTGGCGTTCAGCTTCGCCAAGGAAAGAGTGCACCGTAAAGCAGGACGGGCACGCATAGGTGATCAACTTGAAGGGCGCCTCCAGCAAAGCCTCTCCTAGAAGAGCTGGCTCACGAGGCGTAAACCCGGAAGCGGCGATCGACTGTTCTCCGACTTCTACCATATATTCGCGGCAAAGCGGACATTCGGGTACGTGCTCCTGCTCATCGTACAGCTCCTCCAACGTTTGTTCGAATTGCTGCAGCTCTTCGCTGGATTCCAAATCCTCATCATCCATCCAGCTTAAATCTTCATCGTCGTCGATGGAGATCGAACGCTCTTCGTCCTCTTCGTCCTCTTCCTCCTCGTCTCCGATGTGGAGCTGCAGAGTGCGGTAGCCGTCGAGCTCGTTCTCGCATACCGGGCATATTTTCTCGGGCTCTTCGCCTTCTTCCTGGACGATCTCGCTTTGACACCACGGGCAGATCAGGACCGACATGTAGGCCTCAGGCCTCCTTCATCAAATAGAATACGCCAACCGCGATAAACAAAATCGCCAAGGCCAGCAAAGTCCCCCACAAATACTTCATAGCTCTTGTTCCCTCCGGGTTAGATGACGGCTGCGCCGATAATGTAGGATAGAGAGACAGACAACACGAGAGATAACAGCCCTACCGCCCGATTATCCTTGCTGATTTCCTCGTCGACCCTGAAAACCGGGGTAAAAAATTCGAACAGGAAATACGCCACAAGCAGCAGCAAAAAACCGACGGCCGACCACAAAATGCTCTGATAAATCGTATCGTTCGCTTCAATCGAAAAACGAAAGATGTTGCATATTCCGAAAATTTTACCCCCGGTCGCCATGGCTGCCGCCAAGTTGCCTCTGCCGATCTCCTTCCATCCATCGTACCTCGTCACCAACTCGAAGCAAGAGAGAAACACGATCAAGGACAAAATTCCTACGGAAAAATAAGCCAAAACCGCAAGAAACGGCTGAGACATAATGGAATCGACAACTTCCTGCATTCGAAAGACCTCCCGTTAATGAAGCTCGGCTACGGATACGCCCGCGCCGCCTTCCCCGAATTGGCCTAACCGGTAGTTTTTGACGTGCTTATGACGCCGCAGAAATTCCTGCACTCCACTGCGCAAGGCGCCGGTGCCTTTGCCGTGAATGATGTAGACCTGCCCCAGGTTGCCGAGGAAAGCTTCGTCCAGGAAACGGTCCACTTCTATAAGCGCCTCGTCCAGCGCCATTCCCCGCAAGTCAAGCTCCGTTCGGACGCTTTCGTCGCGAGAGCGTTTGACAGTCGTCGCTTGCGCCTGAGGCTTGCCGGCTGCCGGCGCGCGAACCGGCTCCAGATCGGCCAGAGCAACCTTCATCTTCAGAATGCCAAGCTGAACGACCGCCTCTCCGCTGCCGCTAAGCTCGACGACGTGCCCTTTCTGTCCGTTCAAGCTGTGAACCTTGACTTCGTCCCCCGGTTCGATCCTCGCCGGCTTCGCTCCCTTCTGGCGGACAGGCTTGGCAACCGGGTCCGGAACGGCCTCCTCCAACCGCCTTTTGGCTTCGATCAGCTTATGCTCCTTGACCGACGCGCCTTCTTCCAAGGCGAGCCGGCGAAGATCGGATATAATCTCCTCGGCTTCGCGCTTGGCTTTGGCCACTTGCTGGCGCGCTTCCTCCCGGGCCGCTTCCATCAGCTTCGCTCTTTGCTCCTGCAGCTTGAAACGCTCTTCCTGTATTTCTATACGCAGCTTCTCGGTCTCCAGTCGCAACATTTCGGCGGTTTGCCTTTCCGACTCGGCTTGCAGGCGATCCCGCTCCAGAGAAGCAATCATCGAATCGACTTTCAACTCGTCCTCGCTGACCTCGCCTCGCGCATGATCGATGATGCTTTTCGGAAGTCCGAGCCGCTCGGCGATCGCGAACGCGTTGCTCCGGCCCGGAACGCCGACGAGCAGCCGGTAAGTCGGCCGCAGCGTAGCTACGTCGAATTCCATACTCGCGTTAATGATGCCGTCCCGATTATATGCGTATGCCTTCAGCTCGCTATAATGCGTCGTGGCGATCAGCCGGCAGCCCAGCTTCTGCAGATGCTCCAAAATCGCAATGGCCAGCGCGGAGCCCTCCGCCGGATCCGTACCGGCGCCAAGCTCGTCAAGCAGAACGAGGCTGCGGTTCGTCACCTGTCCCAGCATCGAAATCAGGTTGGTCATATGGCTGGAGAACGTACTCAGACTCTGTTCGATGCTCTGCTCGTCCCCGATGTCCGCGAAGATGCCGTCGAACACGCATAGCTGACTGCCATCCTCCGCCGGCACGAACAAGCCGGACATCGCCATCAGGCTGAGCAGGCCGATCGTTTTGAGCGAGACGGTTTTGCCGCCGGTGTTCGGACCGGTGACGATGATCGACGAGTAGCTCTCCCCCAGTTCGATATCGATCGGCACGGCAGTCTTCATGTCCAGAAGAGGGTGCCTCGCCCTGCGGAGATGAAGCCTGCCTTCATCGTTCATCGCCGGCAGCGTGGCCGAAAGCGCGTGCGCCAGGGACGCCTTGGCGAAAATAAAATCGATCAGCCCCAATATCTCCGCGTCTCCGGCCAGCAAATCGGCGCGCTCTCCGACTTCGGCCGTCAGCTTGCGCAGGATGCGTTCGATCTCGTTCTGCTCCCTGATCTTCAGCTCCCGCAGCTTGTTATTCATCTGCACGACCGCCTCCGGCTCGATGAAGAGCGTTGCGCCGCTGCCCGATTGATCGTGCACGATGCCTCCGAAATGAGCCCGGTACTCCTGCTTCACCGGAATGACGTAACGGTCGTTGCGCATCGTAATTAACGTTTCCTGAAGCATCTTCTGAACCGTTCCGGAACGGATCAGGCTCTCCAGCTTCTCCCTGGCTCTGCCTTCGTTGGTTCGAATCTCCCTGCGCACGGCGGCCAGCTCAGGGCTTGCCGAGTCGAGCACTTCCCCCTGCTCGTCGACGCATCTGCGAATCTCGTCCTCCAGAGGCTTAAAATCGGTCAGCGGCTCGCACAGATCGGACAGCAGCGGAAGCGCCGTCTCCTCTCCTGCAACGGCAATATAACGGCTCAAGCGGCGCGAGCCCATGATGAACTGCGCGATCTCCATCAGTTCGGGAGGCTGCAGCATCCCCTGTAGCTTGGCGCGCTGAAGAGAGGAACGAATATCGGTAATCCCTCCGAAGGATGGGGCTCCCTTCAGAGTTACCGTTCTGACCGCTTCGTCCGTCGCGGCCAAGCGGCGGTTGACGATCTCCAGCTCCCGGCTTGGCGTCAGCCTTTCCGCCTCTTCCTTGCCCAGCGTAGTGGAAGCCAGTCCCGTCAGCCGGAAAATGATTTTGTCATACTCCAATGTATGTAAAGCCTTCTCGTTCACGGCAAGGTCATCTCCTTCGCCTTTTATTATAGCCGAATCGTTCATCCATGCGAAAGCATAGGGATCGCAACTCGGGACAAACTACATCCAGAGGAGGTCGAAAACATGAATGTAATCGGTACGATCGTTCGCTTTGTCGTCGCAGCCATCGTGTTGATGATCGTCGGCTGGCTCGTCCCTCAGTTTTCCGTGGGCGGATTCTGGAGCGCTCTAATGCTGGCGGTCGTCATCGCCGTGCTGGGGTGGATTATTGAAGGAATCTTCGGCAAAAAAGTGACCCCGTTCGGTCGGGGGATTGTCGGATTCCTAAGCAGCGCTCTTGTCATCTGGTTGGCCCAGTTCGTCGTCGGAAACGTCGAGGTGACCGTTATCGGCGCACTGCTTGCGGCTCTGATTATCGGGATTATCGATTTGTTTATTCCGATCGCGTCCCCATATGAGGCCGGAAGACAAAAGAGCTGACAAAACGAGCGCTTCAAGGCCTCTTTGCTCTCTGCGAAGAGGCCTTGCTCGCGTTTAAGGACGGAGACTCCGCTGCAAAGATGTCATGACTCCGCCATAGATTAAGGATAAGGGACGGCGGCGATTATGGTACAATATCCGGGGGGCGGAATATAGAAAGAGATCAACCGCCTATCCCTATTACGGGTACGGAGGATATTGCCATGCAAAGAAAAATCGGCTACTTATTGACCCTCGCGGCATTAACGCTGGCGTTGTCGGCATGCGGAGGAAACGATACAAAATCCTCAAGCGGTTCACCGGCAAGCGAAGAAGCCTACTCCCAGGAAGTCGTGATCAAAGCGAGCAACTGGGATTTCGATCAAGAGGAATACAGTTTGCCGAAGGACACTCCCGTGAAGCTGACGCTTGAAAACCTGAGCGGAGCGCACGGCATCGAGATTGTCGGACAGGATATTACGATCAGAGGCAACAAGTCCAAAGTCGTCACGCTGCCTGCAGGCACTTACGAAGTCCGCTGCAACATTATTTGCGGACAAGGCCATGCGAATATGATCACGAAGATCGTCGTTAGTTAGAGCCTATAGAACGGGTTCAGGGCGCTTCCTCCGGGCATATCCGGATGAAGCGCCCTTTTTGCGGGTGTCGCAAGCCGTTTATTCCTGCTCCAGCATATCGATCCATTCGTTATATTCGTCCTGAAGCTTTCTGTATTCGTCGGACAGCTTGGCATGTTCGGCGCGAAGCTGCTCGAATTCCGCACGCAGCTTCTCTCCTGACGCGGCCTGCTCTCGAAGCTGCTCCAAGACGGCGGGATCCGCTTCGCTGGAAGGAGCAGCGGCCGCTTCTGCCCTCGCCGCCTCCAGCTCCTGCTCCGCGCGCTCGACAGCCTCGCCCAGCTCGCGACGAGAACGATCCAGCTCTTCCCGCTCCTTCTCGAGCTCCCGAATCCGTTCGTCGGCAGTCTGACGCCCATGCTCGGAGGCGGAAAGACGATCCTGCAGCTGCCGGATCTTTTCTCTCCAGCTCTGCTCCCATTCCTCTCGACCGGACAGCTCCCGGGCCAGCTCCTCCTTCTCCTGTCGAGCTTCCTCCAGCGCCTCCTGTTGAGAGCGCAGCCGCTCGGCTGTCTGAACCTCGACTTCCTGCAGCATCTCCTGCTGCTCGAGCACGGTTTTTCTCTGGTCCTCCGCATCGGCCGCCCATCGCTCGACATCGCTCTCCAACCGCTGGCGCTCTTGCTGCCACTGCTTCTCTTTGGCTAACCATTGCGCTTGCTCGGAAGACAGCGTCTCCAGCTTGCTCTTCGCGGCTTCAAGCTCCTCCGAATAGAGCGTCTCCAGCTCTTGCAGTTCCGCGGCATGCGCCTGAGTCAGCCGAGCTTCCGCTTCCCGCTTTTCCTGGGCAAGCCGTTCCTCAAGTCTTGCCCGCTCAAGCGCGAGCTCCTCCTTCAGCCTCTGCTCCGCCTCGGATGCGGCTTTCGCCAACTCTTCCGCCGCTCTAGCCCTTTCAGCGGCCAACGCCTTCTCAAGTTCGGCTCGTTCGGCCGCCAGCCTGCGCTCCGCTTCCTCCTGGGCAGCCTCGAGCGCGTTCGCCTTCTCCAGCTTCGCCTGCTCCAGCTCGAGCTCCGCCGCCTGCTTTGCTTGCTCCCGTTCGGACGCCGCTTCTCGCTTCGCGGCCTCCAGTTCGGCTTCGGCTTGCTCCTTCGCCTTCCGCAGATCGGCATCCGCTTGACGCCGGGCTGCCGCCAACGCCTCCGCCGCCTGCTTCCGCGCGGCCTCCAGCTCGGAGACCGCCTGCTGCTTCTGCTGCTTCTGCCGCTCCAACTGCTCGGCGAAATCCGCCCTTAAGCCCGCCAACTTCCGCTCCGCCTCCGCCTCCGACTGCGCCAGCTTCTCGGCCGCTTGGGTCCGTGCGGCCTCAAGCTCCGCCTCGGCTTCTCTCTTGGCGGTCTCGAGAGCCGCTTCCGCGCGGGCCAGCTCCGCCTCATAGCTCTCCCTCAGCATCTCCTGCTCGGACGAGCAGCGAGCCTTGATCGCTTCCTGCTCGGCTGCGGCTTGCTCCCGTACCGCTTCCAATTGTTGAGCTGCCCGGTTCTGGACTTCCTCCAGCTCCGCGGCCGCCTGGGCTTTGACCGCCCCCAGCTCTTCGGCCGCCTGCGCCCGGAGCGATTGCAGCTCCGCAGCCGCCTGGCTTTGTGCCGACTCCAGCTCTTCGCCTGCACGTGCCCGTACCGCTTCCAGCTCTTCGGCCGCCTGCGCCCGGAATGATTGCAGCTCCGCAGCCGCCCGGCTTTGTGCCGACTCCAGCTCTTCGCCTGCACGTGCCTGTGCCGCTTCCAGCTCTTCGGCTGCACGTGCCTGTGCCGCTTCCAGCTCCTCGGCCGCACGAGCCTGTACCGCTTCCAGCTCCGCAGCCGCCTGCGTCCTCTCGGCCAGAAGCTCGGCCGAAGCCTGCTCCTTCAACGTCTCGAGCTCGCTGGCCAGCGCCTTCCCGGTTTTGTCCAGTTCGTCGATCCGAAGCTGCTGCTCGTGCTCTGTTTTCAACAGCTGCTCGTTCTCCCTGCGCAAGCGGAGAAGCTCGTCGGCGATGTTCACAGCGGAGAGCACGGCCAGCTTCGGCAGATCGAGCCTGGGCGAACCGACGTTCACCTTGTTCATCTGATCGTTCACCAGAGCGGCGACTCTTTTCATATATTCCGTGCTGGTATGTCCCGTTATCGTATATTGCGTTCCATATATGTCAACGGTGACCCGCGTCTTATCTTGATTGCTCATGGCGTGATCCTCCCATTGCATTCGTATTGATTTATCAAGCATAACGGCTTACGCCGTCCTTGGGACCAGCGGCATAACGTTTATGTCGGAGGTGATTCGGATCTAGATAGCGGATTTATACTTTCTCAATCACGTAACAAAAGCAGCGAACCATCCTCTGCCAACCGGCGTCTAGATGTATTCGCTGCCTCCCTTATCGTTTCCTGCCTATTTCCGAAGTTCCGCCCCGTAAGATTGTTCCAGCTGCGCCAGCACGCGGGCGTGCGCCTCTCCGACTTCCTCGTCCGTCAACGTCCGTTCCGAATGGCGATACACGAGCGCCAACGCCACGCTCTTCTTGTCGCTGCCGATCCGCTCTCCGGTATAGACGTCGAACACCTTCACCGATTCCAGCAGCTCGCCCGCGGACGCGGCAATCGTCTCCGTCAACGCTCCGCCGGCGACGCCGCGATCGACGACGACCGCGATATCGCGCTCGATCGCCGGATACCGCGGAAGGACGCGATATTCGATGCGCGCATCGGCATATTCGTAAACCGGCTGAAGCTCCAACTCCGCCACATACGTGTCGGGCAGATCGAATTCCCGCTGCGTCTCGGGATGCAGCTGGCCGACGTAACCGATCGTCTCGCTGCCGCGCTCCGTGCGGATAACGATCGCTGCGGTACGGCCCGGATGGAAGCCCTCCGGCCGGGCAGCCTCGTAGGAGACGAGGCCGGACAAGCCGAGGCGGTCGAACGCTTTCTCCAGAATGCCCTTGGCGTCGTAGAAATCGACAGACTCCGCGCTCCGGTTCCAGGAGGCTGCGCGGCGGTTGCCGGACAGCAGCAGAGCCGCTCTCGGCTTCTCGTTCGGCAGCCTGGTCAGCTTCTCTTCGTCCGTATGATAGACGTTGCCGATTTCGAACAACGCGATATCGTGATTTTTCCGATTCACGTTATAGACAGCGGCCTCGAGCAGGCTGGGAAGAAGCGTCGTGCGCAGAACGCTGCGCTCTTCGCTCATCGGCATCGCCAGCGCGATTGGCCTGGCGCCTGCAGACAGCTCGGCGAACAGCTCCGTTCTGGGAAGAGACGTCACGGAATAGCTGATCGCCTCGTGCAAGCCCGCTCCAGTCAGAATTTTTCTCAGCTCGCGGCGAATCGCCTGCGGCTTCGTCAGGCTGCCGGCCGTCGTCGGCCCTTCGATCAGCGTCGTCGGAATCGCATCGTAGCCGTGCAGTCGAGCGATCTCTTCGATCAGATCGACGTCCCGCGCAATATCTCCGCGACGGGACGGGACGGCGACCCGCCAAAGGTCGTCTCCGCTTGCTTCCACTTCGAACTGCAGCCTGGAGAGGATCGTCTTGATCTCCAGGGCGGACAGCTCCGTTCCGAGCATGCCGTTCACGCGGGACAGCGACAGGTCGATGACGACAGGCTGAGGCGACGACACCTCCGCCTCCGCAATCCCTTCGACGACATGGCCTTCCGCATAGCGGACCATCAGCCCCGCCGCCCGGTCCAGCGCCGCCCGAACGCGAGCCGGATCGACTTCCTTCTCGAATCGAGCAGACGCTTCCGAGCGCAAGCCGAGCTGGCGCGACGTACGCCGAATCGTGCTGCCGTCGAATTTCGCCGATTCCAGTATGATGTCCGTCGTGCCCTCGGACACCTCCGAGTTGGCGCCGCCCATGACGCCGGCCAAGCCGATCGCCTTCTCCGCATCGGCGATGACGAGCATTCGCGGCTCCAGCTTGCGCTCCTGGTCGTCAAGCGTAACCAGCGTTTCGCCGTTTCGCGCCAGGCGAACGTCAATACGGCCGCCGGCGACTCGGCCCGCGTCGAATGCGTGCAGAGGTTGGCCGTATTCCAGCATCACATAGTTCGTAATATCGACGATGTTGTTGATGGGGCGAACGCCGGCCGCGATCAGACGATTCTGCATCCATTGCGGAGACGGAGCGATTTTCACGCCTTTAATGTAACGGGCGGTATACAGCGAGCAGTGCTCGGGAGCGCTGATCGTCACTCGCACGTAATCCGAGACGACCTCCGCCGACGCATAGATGTCCTTCGACGGATCGGGAAGCTGAAGCGGCCGCCCGGTCAACGCCGCCACCTCGTACGCCACGCCGAGCATGCTCAAACAGTCGGAACGGTTCGGCGTCAGATCGAGCTCGAGGATGTGATCGTCCAGCGCAAGCACGTCGAGAATGTCCCGTCCGATGTCCGTCTCCGGCGGAAGCACGAGAATGCCCTCCTGCTGCTCCTTCGGAAGCAGCTTGTCGTTGATGCCAAGCTCGCGCGCCGAGCAGATCATTCCCTGGGACTCTACGCCGCGCAGCTTCGCGCGCTTGATGTTCAAGCCTCCCGGCAGCTTCGCGCCGACGAGGGCCACCGGCACCTTCATGTCCGCGCCGACGTTCGGCGCTCCGCAGACGATCTGCAAGTCTTCGCCCGTCCCGGCGTCGACCGTGCAGACGCTCAGCTTATCCGCGTCGGGATGCTTTTCTCTCTTCTTGACGTAGCCGACCACCACGCCGCTGACGCCCTCGTTGCGGGAGGGCACAGTATCGATCTCGATGCCTCCCCGAGTCATCATCTCCGCCAGCTCCCGGGCGGAAATGCCGCTCAAATCGATATAGTCCGATAACCACCGATAAGATACGTTCATGGGAAACTCCCCTCATTTTTATTGTGTATGGATGGGCCCTCTCGGCCTGGCCGTTGCGGCGGGCGATTCGTCACATTTTGGCGAACTGGCTCAAGAACTTCGTGTCGTTCGCGTAAAAATGGCGGATGTCGTCGATGCCGTACTTCAGCAGCGCGATCCGTTCCACGCCCATGCCGAACGCGAAGCCGGTCACTTCCTGCGGATCGTAGCCGCCGTATTCGAGCACCTTCGGGTGGACCATGCCGCAGCCGAGAATTTCGATCCAGCCGGTATGCTTGCACATCCGGCAGCCGCTTCCGCCGCATTGGACGCACGTCACGTCGACTTCCGCGCTCGGCTCCGTAAACGGGAAGAAGCTAGGGCGCAGACGAATCTCCATCTGCGAGCCGTACATCTCGCGCACGAACTGCAGCAGCGTTCCCTTCAGGTCGCTCATGCGGAGGTTCGGCCCGATGACGAGTCCTTCGATCTGATGGAACATGAACGAGTGCGTCGCGTCGTCGTCGTCGCGGCGGTACACCTTGCCCGGGCAGATGACCTTGACGGGTGTCTTGCCGTTCATCGCTCTCATCGTGCGGATCTGCACGGGCGACGTATGCGTACGCAGCAAAATCTCGTCCGTAATGTAGAAGGAGTCCTGCATATCGCGGGCCGGGTGGTTTTTCGGCAAGTTCAGCGCTTCGAAATTGAAGAAGTCCGTCTCGACCTCCGGTCCTTCCGCGATCGTGTAACCCATGCCGACGAAAATATCCTCAATTTCCTGCGCCACCTTGTTCAGCGGGTGGACGGCTCCCGCAGCAGCCGCATGACCCGGCAGCGTCACGTCGATCGTCTCCGCCCGGAGCCGGTGCTCGGTGGCGGCGCGGTCGAAGCTGGCCTGCTTCTCCGCGATGACTGCTTCGATCGCCGCGCGCACCTCGTTGCCGACCTGCCCGATCGCCGGGCGCTCTTCGGCGCTGAGCGAGCCCATGCCGCGCAAAATTTCAGTGAGCTGTCCCTTCTTGCCCAAGTAATGTACGCGGAGGTCGTTCAGCGCAGCGGCGTCCGCCACGCCTTGCAGCTTATCCAGCGCTTCGCTCCGCAAAGCTTCCAATCGTTCCTTCATCTCTATTCTCCTTTTGGCGACAAAATAAAAAGGCCTCTTCTCCCGTAAGGGACGAAAAGACCGTGGTACCACCCTTGTTGGAACGTCCTGCCCGCTTCCGAGCCGGCGGCGCCTGACGGCTCGCCTGGGACATTCCCGCTTCGCGCGGCGTAACGGGCCGCAGCCGGTATCTCCTACTGTTATCGGTTCGATCCGACCGTTCAGAGACCTGCTCCGGAGCGAACTTCGGCAGCCTGGTTTCTTAGGAACGCTCGCAATCTTCGGCGTCCCCTCCCTGTAAGAAGGCGCTGCTTACTTTTCTCCATCGTCGCATTTGTGCATGTACTGATTATTATAGGGGATCGAGAAGCCGCAAGCAAGCCGATTATCGCAAATGTCGCCACTTATCCCCCCGCTGGAACGCCGAAGAAGCCCGTGATGAAGCTACACGGGCTTCTCTTCGTCCGGCAAGGCGATCCGATCGAAATCGTCTGCCAGCCGGCGCAAGCTCTCGGACAGCTCCTGTCCTTCCATCGGCCGCCCATGGCCCGTCACGGCCGCCTCGGGCTTAAGCGCCTCCAGCTTCAGAACCGATTGCTTGGCCAGCTTCCAGTCCGATGTGAAGTATTTCGGCGGACCGCTGATCTCCGGCTCCTGCAGCAGCACTTTATACACGGACTCCTGCTTGACGGTGACGAAAGCGTCGCCGGCGATCAGGGCGCGGGAGCTTTCCTGATAGTAGGAAACGTGGCCCTCCGTATGTCCCGGAGTGTGAATCCATCTCCAGTCCGGCATTAAAGGCACCGATCCGTCCGCCGGAAGGCTTTTCACATGACTGCCGAGATCGATCGGCTCATTCGGAAACCAGGGCGACAGCTTGGCTATCCATCCCCGGTCGGCCGTCGGATCCGGGGGCGGGTACGCCTGCCTTCCCGTCAGATAAGGAAGCTCCTCTCGATGGGCGTATACGGGAACCTTCCAATGACGAGCCAATTCGATGATCGCGCCGACATGATCGAAGTGACCGTGCGTAAGCAGAATCGCTCCCGGCGGGCGACCCGATCCGAAGCGTTCCTCTGCGGCCGATACGATCGTATCGGCCGTTCCCGGCATTCCCGCGTCGACCAGCAGCCAATCTCCGTGTCCGGGCCGTCCGACGAACACGACATTCACGATCTGTACCGTCAGCGCGAACAGATCCGGCCGCATTTCTATCCCCGAACCGCTGGTCACGGAAGTGACGGGCAATCGATGATAGTCGCTTCCGTAGCCCCATTCCGTCTCCATCGCGGCAGCTCCCCTTCTTTCGAGTTACGTGCGCACGGCAAAGCTCGGACGAAACAGGTGCCGATGCAAAAACCATTCGGCTATGCCCAGAATCGCCGTAATGACGAGCGCTTCGCCTGCGCTAAGAGGCCAGTTCATCAAATAGGCGATTCCCCACAGCACGACGAACGCGAGAACGGCGTCCGAGAGGGTGGCAATCGTATTATTCGTCGCGCGCAAGATCATCTGGTCGCCCACGAAGTAGGCGATTAAGGTGAGGACGGTGGCCGTAACCGCCGCGCTAAAAAAAGAAACGTCCGCATAATACATCAGCAACGTCACGACGATAACCCCGTTAAGCAACCATTTCAGCACAAATTTCAATTTGCCACCTTCTCCGCTTTTTTTCGTATTATGTTCCCCCCGCTTTCCGTTTATTCCATATCCCGCCTGAATAATTCATTGCGCTTAAGGAAACCTAAATCCGGTTCACCAATCCAAAGGAGGGTTTCGCCTTGAACTATGCCAATCCGCAATGGAGCCAATCCCTGCACCAATGCGAGCAGATCATTCAACAGCTGATCCATCAAACGCAGCAGGCCAGCCAAAATTACCAGATGCTTCTTCAGCAGGAGCAGCAAAACGCGCAGCGTCTGGAAGAGATTGCCCAAAGGGAGCAAAGAGCCGCCCAAACGATTCAAACCGCGCTGCAGGGGCACCAAACCGCGATTCAGCAATTGAATCAGGTATCCAACCTGTGCAGGCAGATCGAGCAAATGGCGCAGACGCAGTTCAACGCTTCCTTCGCCCAGTCGAATGCGTCCCAGCCGGTTAATCAAGCCTTCTCGCAGCAGCAGTATGCCCCCTATTCCTCCTCCGGTTCGAATTCGAACTTCAGGTCGATGCAATAGAGACACCGGCGGAATAGCCGCAGCGCCGATCCCGCGCCGGATCGCGTCCGGCATCAAGGAAAATGGCTTAACCACTACAGAGGCAGCCGGATGGTCCATCCCCTGCCTCTTTAAGGAGTTCAACCGACATGTACTACTACAAGGAAGAATTGATCAACATCATTCAGCCGGACAAGCCCGACCCTGCGGCCGCCAAGGTCTTGCAGGAGACGCTGGGCGGACAATTCGGCGAGATGCGGACGATGATGCAGTATTTTTTTCAAAGCTCAAATTTTCGCGGCCCGGGAAAAGCGTTCCGCGATCTGCTGCGCGGCGTCTTCCTCGAAGAGATCGCGCACGTCGAGCTGGTGCAGAATACCATTAATCAGCTGCTGAACGACTCGGGTCTCTCGGCGCCGGGAAACGCCGGAACCGACGCGGCTCCGCTCGACGAAGCGATCAAGCACGCCAATCCGCATCACTATATTATGGGCGCCAAGAGCAGCCTTCCCGTCGACGCCGCCGGCAATCCCTGGAACGGCTCCTGGGTTTACAGCCACGGCAACCTGGTCGCCGACATGCTGAACAACGTCATTCTGGAGTCGACGGGCGTGCTTCAAAAAACGAGAATATATGAGATGAGCTCTAACCAAACGTTCCGGGAGACGCTCGGGTTCCTGATTGTGCGTGACAACGCGCATCAGAACGCCTTCGCCAAGGCGCTGGAGACGCTTGGCGTAAACTGGGCGAAAATCTTCCCCGTGCCGAATTACGATATTCACAAATACCCGGAGTGCCGGAAGTACGTCGACCTGGGCTACCATAACGCCCAATTTAATTTCCGGCTGGACGAGACGCGCATCGCGGAAATTTTCCAAGGGGAAAGTCCGAGCCGCAGCAGCGGACAGCTGTCGGTCACTCCGCCTCCCAAGGGATTTCCGGTGCCGCAGCTCCCGGAGATGCCGAACGAACATAGCCCGGGACTCAGCGATCTGTCCCGGTAAGACGCCGAAATAGACGCCAAGGGACCCTCGGCGAACGAAGGTCCCTGTTCTCGTTTATTCCTATTATCCCCGTTTGGGCTTGCGGGCGATCGCAACGATTAGCGCCAGCACGCCTGCGGCAAGCCCGGCAATCGCCAGCGTTAACGTCAGCGTGTCGCGGCCGCCGTCATCCTTGGCATCGCTGCCCGAGGCCGCTTCGCTCGGAACGCCGTGTCCGTCGTCATGCCCGTCGCCCGTCGCCGCCGTGACGGTCGTCACCGAAGCCGGCTTGTCGGCGTCCGGAGCGCCGATCCATTCCACGACTTCCCCGTCCGAGTAGGTCTGATAGGCTTTCCAGACCAGCTCCTTCGCGTCTTCCGCGATCTTGCCCTGCATGCGGAACTCGCCGAACTCGATCGCGCCCAGACCGCTTCCCGCCGCCTTCCAGGTGACGCTGACGATTCGGTCCTCAGCGCCCCTCTCGACCTCGTACGTCCAGTCCGGCTTCGGCTCGAACCGGCTTATCGTGACGCCGTCCGGAATGGCCACCTTCACCTCTGTCGTCGAGGCATCCTTCTCGGACGGCACGCGAACGGTGAACACCTGATAGGAGTTCGACGGCGCCTCCTTCGGTTGAACCGTTACGTGGGCGCCGGCCAAGCCGGCGAAGCCGAACGACAAGACGAACGCGAGCAGCAGTGTTACGCTTTTTTTCATCACCAATTTCCAACCTTTCTGATTCCAATAGTTCGAGATACTCCCAGTATAGCTCTTTTCCAAGACGGGCGCATGACCCGAAAGAGTCATATGGACAGAATTCGCGCGGCGAGTCTGCTGCAATGACGGATTCCCTATTCGGGTTCGACGATGCCATGCTCGAACGCATAACGGGTCAGTTGGACGCGGTTATCCAAATGAAGCTTCTGCAGGATGTTTTTCAGATGATTTTTGACCGTATGCTCGGACAGCCCGAGCGACAGGGCGATCTCGCGATTTTTTCGGCCTCGGGCGACCTCCAGCAGAATGTCCCGCTCCCTCGGCGTCAATCCGCCGTCGTCCGAGGAGCGATCCCTCTGTCCGTCGGCGGGCGCGGCGGATTTGCGCTCGGCGAACTCGCGGAGAATGGACATGGCCAGATCGGGATTGAGCGGGGCCTCGTCGAAGGCGACCGCCCGTAAATAATCCCTCCAGGCGGCGGGGTTCAAGTTTTTCAGCAAATAGCCCTGCGCGCCCTTCTTGAGCGCTTCGAACAGATGCGAGGCGTCGTCCGACACCGTCACCATAATGATTTTCACCGCCGGATAAGCCGCCTTGATCGCCTTAACCGCCTCCAGGCCGCCCATCCCCGGCATATGGATGTCCATCAGAATCATATCCGGCGCCAGCTCTCCGGCCATCCGCAGCGCTTCCTCCCCGCTGGCCGCTTCTCCGACGACGACGAATTCCTCGAGCGCGGACACGATGGTCCTCATGCCCTCTCTGGCGTGCCGATGATCGTCGGCCAGCATGATACGAACGATTCCGCTCATTCCTTATCCGCCTTCCTTCCGCTCTTCCTAAGCTCGACTACCGTCCGCTCCCTGCGGCGCTCGGCCAGGAACGACCAGCCCATCGAACGGGCCCGGTCCCGGACCATGCGGAGACCGAAGCGGCCTTGCGCCTGAAGCGGATCGCCTTCGAATCCGACGCCGTCGTCCTCGACCCGGCAGCGGAAGCCGCCCGCGCCGTCCGGCTCCCCGACGACGTATACGCGCGAAGCTTGCGCGTGCTTGCGAACGTTGACGAGCGCCTCCCGGACGCAAGCATGCAGCTCGACCTTCTCCTTGTCGGTCAGACTGTCGTCCGGGATCGTCCAGACGAATTCCGCCCGGGCTCCGGTCAGTTCCGCCGTCTCGCCGAGCATCTCCCGCAGCGGCACGACCCAGGCGGCGGAATCCGGCGTAGGCGGCTGGCGAAGATTGGCGATCGCCTGGCGCACGTCCTCGTGCATGACCCGCACCGTCTCCCGAAGCCCTTCGGCCAGCTCCCGAACCGGCCCTTCCCGGCTCAGCTCGTCCAATTGATCCAGCTTGACGGCCAGCAGAAACATCGACTGCGAGATGCCGTCGTGCAGCTCCCGAGCCAGACTCTCTCGCTCCTCCAGCGCCGCCTTCGCCTCCTTCTCCCGCTGCAGCGCCGTCTGGGACTGCTCCATACGCGCGAACAGGCTGCGGACAAGCGTTAGCGTTACGGCAAGCACGATAAACGGCGCCAGCAGATTGCCCAGTTCCATCGATATGTACGGCAGAAGGAAGGCGTGCCGCACATATTCCCACAGGCCGATCGTCAGCGTCGGAATGAGCAGAATCAACCATTTCAGCCTTCTGTCCTTGCTCCGGTTGTCCAACGGCACGCACGCGCCTTTCCCGTTAATCAGCCGACGGCGATGCCGGCTTCCCATCTAGTACATCCGATAAGTCGTTTCGACGACCCTCTCCGTATCTTCCGAATCGGTCACGCGAACCTGGGCTTTCCATTCCCCGGCGAACGGCAGATAAGGTCCCTTCGCCGTATACGTCGATTTCTTGAAATCCGGGAAGGCGTCCAGCTCTTCGTCCTCGTAAGGCTGGAGCGGAACGTCGATGGGACCTACTCCCTCCTGGCCGAGCGGAAGCAGACGAAGCTGAACGTTCTTCGGTTCGCCTTGGCCGACCCATTCGGGCAGCCATATTTTGACCGTAAACCGGTTGTCGCCCGGAGAATTGGGAGAGATCCGCAGCGTCACGTGCAGATCCGTGCCCATCTTGTGATAATTGAGCGGTTCATTGACCGGCAGCGGCGTCTGATAGGTCAGAACGCCGACGCACAGCACGATGCCGGCCAGCAGTCCGACGTCCGCCTTCAGCAGGCTTCCCCGGGGAAGATCTCCCTTCTTCAGCCGCAGCCGGATCAAGAACGCCGTGACCGCTACGAGCAAAGACAAGCCCGCCTTGGCGATCAGCCATTTGCCCCAGGCGGTATATTGCAAATAGTCCAGAGACGGCAAATATTTCAGCGTCGACAACGTTCCCGTCACCCAGAGCGCGAGGAAGGAGATCAGCGCCCACTTGGAGAAGACGAGCGCGAATCTGCCCGCCTCCGGCCGTTCCTTCAGCCAGACGGCCAGCAGCAGCAGCAATCCGCCGCTCCATAACGCCGCCGCCAGAAGATGCGCGTAGTCCAGACCTACCGTATAGGCGATCGGATCGAACGCCGCAGCGTGTCCCGACCAGGCTTCGACGAACAGAGCGATCGCCGCCCATGCCGCTCGCGGCACGGCACCTAGCGCAGGCAGCAGCGGTGCGGCGAACGCCAGCAGCAGCTCGGCGATGTAGAGTTTGCCGATCGTCGTCTCGGTCAGAATCCGTCCCCATTCCGCCAGCGGCTCTCCTTGAGCCAGATCGCGCAGGCTGAAGAAGACGTAAGCCAGCGTGGCGATCATCGCGAATTTGCCCGCCAGGCCGAGCGCGCGGGAATGGCTGTCCCGGACGACGGCGGACATGCTGCGCAGCAAGCTCCAGAGCGCCAGCCCGGCGGCTGCCATCAGGCCGGCGTAGTACATCATTCTCGCCGCATAGAGCAGGAAGGCGTTCGCTCCCAGCCCCGATCCTCCGTGATCGTGAGCGTGACCGACCTGCTGATGCGGATTCAGCTTGCTGGCGTCGAGCGGAGCCGGATTGCCGACCGTAAACACGTAAGCGCCGGAGACCGGGTGGCCGTCCGCCGAGATGACCGAATAAGATACGGTATAATGCCCTTCCCCGAGGCTCGGCAGGCCGACCCGGATGCCTTTGCCTTCCTCGATCCGCTCGACCTCGCCCTTCGCGACGTTGCGAGAAGACTCGCCGAGCACGAGCAGCTTCGCGCCGCCGCTGTCCAGCCGCTCGTTAAAGATGAGCTCGACCGCCTCAGGGCCGACCTCCATTTTCGAATCCGCCTGCGGACTCGCCTTCTCCAGCGAGGCGTGGGCTTGCGCCCGGCCGGCCATGCCGAGGACGGCGAACAGAACAAGTCCGGCCGCAAGCAGAATAGGCGCGTAAGCGATTCGGGACGATCTCCCTCTGGTTATCCTCTGTAAAAAAGACATCTATGAAACCTCCAATAAATCAGTCAAGTCGCGTCGCCATCAACGAAAAACGGTTCCGTTAGGCACCTCTATCGTACCCGAACCGTTCTGCCGCTTCAACCGGCAAAGCCCCGGAGAACGGATCGTTCGCCGCGATTGTCCCTTATTCGCCATAAAATGGGGGCGGAGGTTTTGGCCGCGATTCAGCAGAGCCCGGATCGGGCCCCCGGCGATCAACCCCGTCACATAGAAGAGAGGCTCTCCCTTGGTCATCGCAGCGCGACCAGGGAGGCCTCTCTCGATATTATTCGATCTTCCGGCGGCGCAGGACGTCCGGCCACTCCTCCGCTTCCGCGAAGGGGAAGCCTCTCGCCTCCGGCCAGATATACCCCCAGCCGGCCAGCGACGGACGATGCGCGTCCGTCAGCCACACCCGCTCGTAATCGTTAAGCTCCTCGATGCCGCGGAAATCCTCCAGCTCGTCCAGCGCCGTCAGCCCTTCCCGGGAGATCTCCAGCCACGCGCCCCGCACGATCCTGTCCGAGCCGTCCGGCAGCAGCGCCGGATAAGGCCCCGCATCGACGAGCCGGCCGCGAACCGCGCCGGGCGCGACCGAATGCAGATAGGGCTTGACGACGTCGTGATGGCATTGGCCCGGAAGCAGCGAGCCGTACACGAACACCCGGACCGTCTTCATTTGCTGCCTCCTTGCTGCGCTCCATGCATTAGCCCGCCGACCGCCTTTTTTCCATATCCAGCTCGTACAGCGCCTGAAACTGCTCGGGCGGCACCGGCTTAGAGAAGTAATAGCCCTGCGCCTCCTGGCATTTCAATCGCTTCAGGAAGGCGGCCTGCCCTTCGCTCTCCACCCCTTCGGCCGTCACCGTCAGCTCCAGATTGCGCGCCATCTCCGAGATGCCGGATACGATCGCCGCGTCATTGCGGTCCGTCAGCACGTCGCCCACGAACGCCCGGTCGATCTTCAGCTTGTCGATCGGGAACCGCTTCAAGTAGTAGAGCGAGCTGTAGCCGGTTCCGAAATCGTCGATGCTGATCCGTACCCCCAGCGACTTGAGCTGCTTCAGCATCTCGGTGGCATAGGCAACGTCGGCCATAATGCTCTCGGTAATCTCAAGCTCCAGCCATTGCGGAGCGAGTCCGGTATCGGCCAGCACCTTCTCGATGCGCGAGCAGAGATCGTGCTGGCGAAATTGACGGATGGACAGATTGACGGAAAGCGCGATCGGCGGCAGTCCCCTGTCGTGCCAGCGCTTCATCTGCTCGCAGGCGCTGCGCAGCACCCATTCTCCCAGCGGCAGGATAAAACCGTTCTCCTCGCAGAGCGGAATGAATTCCGAAGGAGGTATCTCTCCCTTCTGCGGATGCCGCCATCTGAGCAGCGCCTCCACCCCGACGAGATGCTCGCGCTCGAGATCGACGAGCGGCTGGTACGCGAGGTGAAACTGGCCAAGCTCCAGCGCGATGCGCAGATCGTTCTCTAGCAGCAGCCTCTCCTTCGCCTTCAGATTCATCCGGGTTTCGTACCTTCTCCAGCCGTTGCGGGCTTCCTTCGCGCCGTACATCGCCGTGTCGGCATTCTGCAGCAGCAGATCAAGCGTTCTCCCGTCTTCCGGATAGACCGCCACCCCGACGCTTCCTGTAATGTGGAAGGCGGACGGCCCCACGCGAATCGGCGTATCGAACAGATCGACGAGGCGCTGCGCCGCGTCCTCCGCTTCTCCCGCTTCGCGAATATCGCTCAGCAGCACGGTGAATTCGTCTCCGCCGAGCCGGAAGACGTTCTCCGGCTTATCCGCATATTCCGTCAGCCGCTTGGAGATCGCAACGAGCAGCCGGTCGCCGAACGCATGACCCATCGAATCGTTAATCGTCTTAAACCGATCGATATCCAGCCAAAGCAGGGCGAATCGGCCGCCTCCGTGAAGCGCCCTCGACATTTCGGCCTTCACCCGCTCGGAGAACAGTCTCCGGTTGGGCAACGAGGTCAGCTCGTCGTGGAACGCCATGTACTGGATGCGGGCTTCCGTCTTTTTCTGCCGCTTGTAGGGTTCCTCGATCAGGACGAAGTAGATTCCCTTCAGCAGAAAATAGTAGCCGATCAGCTTAAAGCCTTCGCCCAGCAGATCCTGCGGCGAGCCGATTCCGGCTCCCAGCGTTTTCTCCAGCTTGGCGAGCAGCAGCCAGAGGAGCGCCTGGACGATCGTCAGCACCGATTCGGGGCGCTCCAGCCGATGGCGGTAGAGAAGAACGCCGATCGCCGCCGCGTAGCAGAGCAGCGTCAGCGCCTGCTGATACGGCTCGACCGCCGCGATCGTCGAAGCGTTCCAGCTCTCCGCGCGGAATACGAAGATCGAAGCGACCGCCAGCGCCGCCGTCAAAGGAATAATCGCCACCGCCCGGGTGAACGGCTTGACGATCGGATTGCGCAGCGAGAAGATGACGAGCAGGCCAAGCGCTCCCATCCCCTCCGCGATCCATTCCAGCACGATGCTGGGCATATCGCCGACGGCGCCGTCGTACAAGGGCATGCTCGGCGCGCTGACGGCGTGAAGCAGGCCCAGCAGACCGACGGCCGAGAACAGCGCGGCGGTCATCAGCCTATGTCTGCACAAGGTGGGGACGAACACCATCCAGCCGAGAATGAGCAGAGCAAAGCAGATCGCGAAGGCTAGAGACTCCAGAATGAGATGAACGGCATACCGGTCCAGCGATTCGAAGGACGCTTGCAGCCAGCCGTCGCTCCATTGAATGCCGGCGAACGCCGCGACCGCCAGAACAACCGTACACACCGTTTTCATTTCCGTGCGATTAATCGACATACACCGCCTCCGACGAATGGCCAATGGCTCTAACTCCATCCTGCCTTTTATTTTTCCACGCGCTCGCATTTTTTTCCTGCCGCCGGAGCCTTTTTTCGACATGATTTCGACAATTTCGGCCTTCGCGGGGCGCTCAAGAGCTGGGACCAACTTTTATTTGCAACGCTTTCCGATCTCACGGTACAATTACCCTATTGGCAAGGAGGATTGACTGGCTATGGAATCGTACGACCTGGCGGAGCTGGCCGTCTCTCAGCACGCCCATAGATGGAACCTCGTCTTCTCGCGCGCCAGGCTGATGGTCGTGTCCGATCACGGCACCCGCCTCTGGTACGTCGACATCGACGGCATGGCCGACGGGGAACTGCTTCAACGGTTCGCCGATTCGGACTCCATCGAAGTTCAGATGACCGCGACGACTGTCGGCGGCAAGAAGCTGTCCGGCAGCGGCTTCTTCCATCCGAACCCGCGCCGCCTCGCAGCCGCCATACGGGGGGACGGGCCCCTGATCGGCTACGGAGCGCCTTAGGCCGCTGCAGTCGTGTCATGAAGCGAAAAGGCTGATCTTCGTCCTCTGCCGACGGGAATCAGCCTTTCTCGTGCCGCCGCGTGCGGCCGCGCAAGCCGGAACGCGGCCGCTGCAGCCGCTGCCCCAACCTGCCGAAGAAGGAGGAAGATGACGTTGGAAAAGTGGGTCCGAACGATCGCCAAGCTCCGATGGGCCGTGCTGGCGGCCTGGCTTGCGGGCGCGCTGCTTTCCTGGCTGGCGCTGCCGGATCTGCAGACGATATTAAGACATTCCGAGCAGCGCTTCCTTCCGGACGACGCCGACTCCGTGCAGGCTGCGCGCCTGCTGCAGCTGATCGATCCGGATCATCGCTCCCTCTCCAGTGCCGTCCTCGTCTTCTCCAGGGAAGAAGGCCTGCGGCCGTCCGACAACGACTGGATGGATCGGATGCTCCTGGAGCTCGACAGCCGCAAGACCGAGCTCGGCGTCGCCGGCGTCGTGTCTTCCCTCAGCCGGCCCGAGCTCTCCGATCGGCTGATCAGCGCGGACGGAACGACCCGGCTGGCGCTGATCAGCCTGCCGAGCGCCGACTTCGAGGACCGTACGCGGGAGACGCTCGGCCAGCTGAAGCGCATGCTCGGCTCCGCACCGGACGGCGCGCAAGCCGCCTTGACCGGCAGCGCTCCGCTGTCCCAGGACTTTCAAAGCTCGGCCGAGCAAGGACTGCGGCGAACCGAGTGGTTAACGATCGGACTCGTCCTGGCCATACTTCTGCTGCTGTTCCGCTCCCCGGTGACGCCGATTGTTCCGCTTATCACGATCGGCATCAGCTTCGTCGCTGCAGAGGGGCTGCTGGGAGCGTTCGCTCAGTGGGGCATTCCGGTGTCCCATTTCACCGAATCGTTCCTGATCGCGGTGTTATTCGGCGCAGGAACGGACTATTGCATTTTGCTGATTCAGCGCTTTCGGGAGGAGCTGCTTTCCGGGGACGGCGGCCGCGTCGAAGCGCTCGAGCGCGCGATGAGGGGCGTGGCCCCTACGATCGTCTACGCCGCCAGCACCGTATTCGCCGCCTTTCTGCTGATCGGTCTGTCCGAATTCGGCCTGTACCGCTCCGCCGTCGGCGTAGCGCTGGGCATGCTGATCACCGTCGCGGCCGCCTTGTCGCTGGCACCCGCTCTGCTGCTGATCTTCGGCCCGGCGGCGTTCTGGCCTGCTCGCCGCGCTGCTGCCGGCCGTCCGTCCCGGCTCTGGAGCAAGCTGGCCGAGCTTTCCGCCAGACGATCGGCGCTCGTGCTGATCGTCTCGGTCGTCTGCCTCGCGCCGATCGCTCTGCTGTTCCACGGTCAGCGGACGTTCGACGACCTGTCCGAGATCGACCCGAAGCTGGATTCGGTCGCCGGTTTCCGCCAAGCGGAAAAAGCGTTCAGCGCCGGAGAGGTGTTCCCGGTCACGATCGCGGTCACGGCCAAGCAGTCGATGCGGACGACGTCCGGCCTGGCTGCTCTGGAGCAGGTCAGCGCGGAGCTGGCCCGGCTGCCCTACGTAAGCGAAGTGCGCAGCGCCGTTCGTCCGCTCGGGCGGAAGCCGGGGGAGCTGACGGTCGCCGGCCAGCTGCGCGGTCCCGACGTCGGGACCGTCCTCCAGTCGCTGATCGGCGATCAGCAGACGATGATGGCCGGTCTCCGCCAGATCGCGCTTCATTCCGCTCCGCTCAGCCAGGGCATGCTCGGCATTCTGTCCTCCGTTCGTCAGGTGCAGGACGGACTCGGCCAGCTGCTGACGTCCCAGCTCGGAAGCTGGAACCGGCTGACGAAGTCGGCTTCGATCGGGGGAGCCTTCGCGAATAGCGAATCGGCCGAGCTGGCGCTGGATTACTATATCGCGCCGGACGGACGAACGGCGAAGTTCGAGCTGCTGCTCTCGCCGCATCCCTACTCCGACGAAGCGATGGACGCGATTCCCGAGCTCTCCGGATTCGTCCGCGCCAGCATGGACGCGACCTGGCTGGAGGAGCCGCAAGCGTTCGTCACCGGAGTGTCGGCCAAATACGGGGAGCTGCGCGACATCTCCTGGCGGGACTTCGCCCGCACCGGACTGCTCGTGCTTGCCGGGATCGCCGTCGTGCTGGCGCTGCTGCTGCGCTCGGCGCTTCAGCCGCTGTGCATTCTGATCTCTCTGGGCTTGAATTACTTGGCGACGATGGGGATTCTGGAATTTCTGTTCGTGAAGGGGCTCGGCTATGCCGGACTGTCGTGGAACGTATCCTTCTTCGTCTTCGTCATCATCGTGGCGCTGGGCGTCGACTACAGCATCTTCCTGATGGCCAGGTACAAGGAGGAATCCGCACGCGGGAGCTCTGCGGAGGCGATGAGCGCGGCCTTGTCGAAGACCGGAGGCATCATTCGGTCGGCCTCGGCCATTATGGCGGGCACGTTCGGCGCGCTGGCTTTCTCCGGTCTGGATACGCTAGTCCAGATCGGGGCCGGCGCCCTGATCGGCCTGCTGCTGTACGCGACGCTGTTCATGGGCCTGATCGTGCCCGCCATGATTCATCTGCTCTCCTCCAGACCGCGCAGACGGTAATCCGCACGCTCCCGGGCGAGCTTAGTCGTCGCGCAGCGCGCCGAGATGGCCCTCCAGAAAACGCATGACCGCTTCAAGCTCCAGCTGCTGCACGTATTCCAGTCTTTCGCGGGCCTCGTCGTCCCCGATGCGGTACGCTTGCATGGCCGCGGCCGTTACGAATAAATAAGGATTCCAGCTCCCCTGGGTCGCGATCTTCCCTGCAGCTTCGCGCGTCGGGCCGTTCGCGATCGGATGCCGCCCGAGGTACGCCGCCGCCCGCGCCTGCAGCCCATGGTAGGCGGGATGGCTGCCCGTCCGGCGAAACCAGTAGTTGGCGTTGTCGAAATCCCCCTCCCGCCGATGGATGATGCCGTGCAGCAGCATCGCCGTCGGCGTCCCAAGCCGCTCGACCAGATCGTGCGCCCTCGTTAAGCTGTCGTTCCACAGATGCAAGGCGGCCAAATACGCGGCGGCCTCCGGTACGGCGTCCGTCCGGCCTCCGGACAGCCATTCCAGCGACACTCGCCCCAGCTCCTCGTCGATACCGGGGTGCCATGCGCCGCCGTCCGGCATAAGCGCAGGCAGCCGGCTGCGGGTGCCCAGTCTGCGAATGACGTTCGCGAGGCGAATCGTCTGAGCGGACTCGTCCGCTTCCGCCGCATCGCGGCGGTGCTCCGTCGTTCCCATCGTAATCGCCCTCCATCCTTGCCATCTTTTGACAAGACAATAGCGCATTTAACGATTTTTGTCAAAAAAATCCGCATCTCGAGCCTTGGGGGCCCGCGATGCGGAGGATTTGAAAATGCTGTCGAGTTATTTGCCTTGGTACACTTCCGGAGTCGTCATCTTGTCGTAAAACTCCGTGAACAGGTCGCGCTTGTCCGAAGCTCTCCAGCCCATAGCGGATCTCGGGTGCTCGTCCAGCGTGCCGGTAATCATGTCGGGGATCAGGTAGCCCCATTCTTCCTTCTCGCGCAGCTTGATCATATGCTTCTCGATCATGCCGAGCACCGGGCGAAGATTGTACTCCGGACGGGTAAGCTTGGCGAGCAGCAGCTCGGTCGGCGTATTGCCGGCGGCGCGGCCCATGCCGAAGACGGAGGCGTCGAGCAGCTCGACGCCGAGCTGCGCTGCAGTCAGCGTGTTGGCGAACGCCAGCTGCAAATTGTTGTGCGTATGAACGCCCAGACGTTTGTTCTTCAGCGAACGGCTGAACTTCTCCACCAGGTAGCGGATGTCGTCGGGATCCAGGCTGCCGTAGGAATCGACGATGTAGACGACGTCGATCGGGCTGTCGTTGATCATCGCCAGCGACTCGTTTAACTCGTTGTCCATAACGCCGGACAGCGCCATAATGTTGATCGTCGTCTCGTAGCCGCGCTTATGGAAAAGCGTGCCGAGCTCGATCGCCTTCGCGGTGTCTCGGGCGTAGCAGGCGACGCGAATCAGATCGAGCATCGACTCGCTGCGCTCGAGCACGTCGTTCTCGTCCACGCGACCGACGTCGACAAGCGCGGACAGCTTCGTACGTTTCTTCTCTCCGATCACCTTGCGTAGAAAATCGTCGTCCAGAAATCTCCACGGCCCTTCCTTCCCTTCGCTCTTCAGCAGCTTGGGGGAATTTTTGTAGCCGATCTCCATATACTCCACGCCGGCGGCATTTAACGACTCGTACAGATCCTGCACGAACTCCACGCTGAAATCCCAGTTGTTGACCAGCCCTCCGTCGCGGACGGTGCAGTCCACGATCTTGCAGTGATTCGTCTTGCTATGTACCGTCATGATTCTGAATTCTCCTTTTCTCGGCCCGCGGTTACCTGTGTCTAAATATAATGATTATTAGTTTACATCAAACCGCGCGGGTTTGCTACCTTTAATCGATCGGCTTCAGGAGAATTGGAACACGATGTCTTCGCCATGGCAGTCGATGCGCAGGCTTCTGCCCTCCAGAAACCAGACGTCCTTGCTCTCCATGTAGAAGATCACCTTGTCGGCGACCGTCGTCACCGCGGCGTCGATCGGCGTATCTCTCGTGATGCCGAAGGCAAAAGGAAGCTCCCCTCCGCTGACATAACGCACGAACACTCTTACCGTTTCCCCGTCGGCGATTCCCCATTCCCCTTTGAAGCATGACAGCGCGGAAGGCGTAACGATCAGTTCCATATCCAACACCTCATTTTTCCGTTATGGGTACCTTTTCATTCTACATCCAACCGTCCGATAAAGAAATGAGCCGGATCACAGGGGATCCGGCCCACTCCAACAACGATCGTTCAAAACCTTGCCGAATATCCGAGCCGATTGGCGGGTGGGAGGCTTGGGAAGGAAGCTTCGCCGGAAGGGCGTCCGGTTCCGGAGCGAGCGCCCAACGAGCGGGTCAACTCCATGAACCACGGCTCGTCATGAGTCGCCAGCGCCAGATCGATCAGATTGTACAGAGAGCTCTCCTCCTCCAAGGCGTAGGACGGAAGCTCGCGAAGCCAATGCTCCAGCACGGAGGCCGATTTGCCGATCGACTCCTCGTTGTCGGAGCGGACGACGTACACCTTCGCCAACCCTTTTACGTGATCTATCGTTTCGATAAATCCGTGAATGAACTCTCCGTTTCTCGTCTTGGCTTGCACCCAGTCGCCGATTGCGAATTTCATGTTGCTCACCGCCGCTTCTGTAATGGAATATCAAACTGTAATAACATCATTTACACTTCGGAGAAAAAAATCGGCGATCCGCATGCTGCCTGCTCGCCGTCTATTTCGTCATCCGTTGTACTGTAATTATAAGTATTACAGTTAAAAATGTCAATCCGTCGGTCGACGGCTTCGCAGCCGCGCTGCCGACTTCTTTTGTATACTTTATGCATTTCGGCGAACCGAGGTATGGGCATCGGCCCGGCCAGACGCCGATCGGCTTCGGAACACGAACGGAGCGACCGTCAGCGCCAGCGCCATCAAGGCCGAACCGGTGAAGGCGGCGATGCCGTACGTCTGCAGCCATATCGGCCCCCCGGCCGCCTGGTCGTACAGCCAGCCGCCCGCGATCGGCCCGATGAAGCCGGCGATGCCGGTTAGGGCCGAGAAAACGGCGACATACATCGGCCTCTCCGATTTCGGAGAGTCTCCGATCAGAAAATTAAAGACGAGCAGATTGTAGCCGGCCAGACCGAAGCCCAACAGCACATGCACGGCGATCAGAATCAGCAGCGCCGGCAGGAGGACCATGCCCGCCCAGATCGCGCACGAGCCTGCGATGATCGGGAAGGTCCAGAACAGAAGCGCGTTCGTCGAGTACCGGCTGTTCAGCAGCCCCCAATAATAATAGCTGATCATCATAACCAGGTTCTGCAGCATGATGATCAAGGTGACCTGGCTCGCGCTGAGCAGCATCACTTCGAGCATCACGTACGAGAACAGCGGGATGGCGACATTCTGCAGCAAAATGAACAAAGCAATGAACAGCGTCGCCGCCAGAAACCGGCGATCCCTGAACGGACGAACGAACATGCGGAGCGATCTCCCACTCTCCGAAGGCTGAAAGGGCGGATTCGGGTATCGCGTCAGCGCCCAGCCGTTCCAGACGACGCAGGCGGCGCTGATTCCGAACAGCACGACGAATCCCCACGTCCCCGGCAGCCATTCCATAATCTGCCCGCCAAGCAGCAGCGTCATACAGACGACGGCCCAGTGCACCGTGTTGCGAATGCCGAAATATTTGCCTCTGACGCTCGGAGGAACGACGTCCGCCATCAGAGAGGTCCAGATGACGCCCCCGGCCTGGCCGGCAGTCATACAGACGAGCCATATGGCCAGGTAGACGGGTATCCAGCTGTTCTCGGGGAATACGAGCGGAATCAGCCCGGTCGCGACCCACATCGTCCGATGGACGATGCCGAACAGCGCGACGAAAAACCGGCGATTATGCCAGCTCTGCATCGCGAACGCGATCAGCACCTGAATGAGCAGGGCAAAGGGCGGAATGGCCAGAACGAGCCCGATATGAAACGCCGAAAACCCGAGATAGGTCAAATAAACGGTCTGCAGCGGACCGCCGAGCAGGTTGCCCACAATATTCGCGGGTATGCCTTCGATTATCGAAATTCGTAAACCTTTGCGATTCTCGGACTCGCTTCTGCGAATCGCGAACGCTCGCTTCATCCCCCTGAGCCAACCGCTCATCGATGCTCCCCCATGCTGTGCCGAATCTATGCTTTTACTCGCATTCTACTCCTTTTAATCCACGTATGGCAAATAAATAATAAACTCGGTTCCTTCGTGTATTTGGCTGTCGACCTGGATGGTCCCTCCATGGTTCGTAATAATCCGGTAGCTGACCGACAATCCCAGTCCCGTACCCGCTTCCTTCGTCGTGAAGAAGGGATCGAACAGCCGGTTCAGCGTCGCTCTCTCCATCCCCTTGCCGTTGTCCCTGATCGAGATGACGGCGAACGGGCCGTCCGTTCGGGCGGCAATATCGATGCGGCCCTTCCTCTCTCCGATCACGTCCTGAATCGCTTCCATCGCGTTTCTGATCATGTTCAGCAGCACCTGCTTGATCTGCTTGACGTCCACGGAGACCGTCATGGCGGGATCGAAGTTCTCGTAATGGATTTCGCAGTTTTTCATATGGGCTTCGCTCTCCGACAGCAGAATCGTCTCCCGGAGCAGCAGATCCACCAGCACCTTCTGCTTCATCGGAGCGGACGGCTTGGACGAATTCAGAAACTCGTAAATAATATCGTTCGCCCGGTCGATCTCCGACAAAATAATTCTTCCGTACTCCTGCTTGCCGATCTCCTGCAAATAGGGATTCAACAGCTGAATGAAGCCTCTGATGGAGGTCAGCGGATTGCGGATCTCGTGGGCGATCGCCGCCGCGATCTTGCCGAGCATCGCCAGCTTGTCGTTCTGGAAGGCCGCCTGCTCGATCAGCTTATACTCCGACACGTCCTTCACGCTGACCAGGTAATCCCCGTCCAGCTCCTCGGGCTGCGAGAGGCTCACCAGCAGATGACGGCCGCTGGCATCCTGGAACTCGTCGTGGCAGCGGCGATATCTCACCCACCCCCGATAAATTCTGAAAATATGCCTGCGGACGGTCAAGCTCAAATTTCCATGAAAAAAAAGCCGGTGCAGCGTGCTTCCGATCAGCGCTCTCCGGGAAGCCTTCAGCAATCTCGACATCTGCACGTTCACGAACCGAAGATTCCCCGCGGCATCGAATAACGCGATACCGCTGTCCATATGTTGGAGAACGGTTTCAAATTTGTTGGCGTTCGTTTGCTGCATCTGCTCCGAATGAATTTTGCCCGCATCGTATAGAAACTGGTCCGGATCGTACTCCTCCTCGGCGGCGGCCGCCTCCGACATTCGCAAGGAAACGAGCAGTTCGGTAATAAACAAAAGGGACCGGTGGACAATCGTCATCCGGTCCTCAGGCTCCGCGCAAGAGAGCAGAAACTTTACGCTTTCTTCATGATGTCTTAGAATAACGGATGCCGGCAGTCCGCTCAACTTTTCCCTTAGCTCCTCGACTTCCGAAAGAACGACATGTTTGCCGCACTGGACAAACTCAGCAAGAATCGGAAAATAACGCGCTTTCCAGCCGTTCATACGAGAATCCTCCATTGCCAGAGCAGTCTCAGAACCCTACCCGCTTCAAATTAACCAAATCATATCCATTAACGATCGCCGGTGTCAACCGAAGAAGTTGTCGACCTGTGACGAAAACCACAATTCGTCCAATCGCACGATTCTTGTCGAACTCGCTTAAAAAAAGGGGCGGTCCGGCCAAGTTCGTAAAACCTGTTCGGACAGCCCCTGCATTCGTTTCCTGTCATGAGATGGCTCGCATCAGACCGCTCCTCCCGGAGCCCGCTTCAGCTTCAGCTTGTGACGTCTTTGGCTGAGGACGATCAGCCGCTTCTTCAGCTGCTGCTGCCATTCCGCGTCCCCGATCTCCTTGGCGAAGGTGAGCAGATCCAAAGACATGTCGATCTGACTCTGCACGATGGCCATCGGATCTTCCTCTTCGTTATTCACGCAATTCTCGTGGAGCGCTTTGTCCGATTCGTCGACGTAGTCCTGGAAGTCGACTTCAGATGCTCCGTCGCCGTGCGCATATTCGGCCAGAATCTCATATTCGTTCTCTACCATATAATGGACTTCAACCCGATGGCACACGGGACAAAACAGAATCGGTACATTGTGAATTCTAGTCCGGTAATGTTTTAGCGTCCCTTTCGTGCCGATCATGCTGGCTCCGCAGCAAAAGCTCATCGTCTTCCCTCCCTGAATCGCGAAATCGGTTCCTTTATTCTTCTCACTATATTCTCTGCGCATGAACACAATTCCTGCCGGCCGGGCAACTACCCGGCAAAAACGTCTTCGGCTTTCTCCGGGGTACGGAGCCTCAGGCGACACGCCGTCATTGCCGGAGATCGGTATTTAAGGATAGCGAATTTTGCATTTTCTGAATCGTGGACGAAAAACTCCCCGGAGCTTGCTTCCGGGGAGCAGGGTAGGGCATGGCATGCAGGCGATTAACGAGCCAAGGCTGCGACAATCAGATCGCCCATCGCGCTCGTGCCGATCGCCTTGCTCTTGTCGACGGCGATGTCGCCTGTGCGGTGACCGGCGTCAAGCACGTTCTTAACGGCCGTCTCGATCGCGTTCGCCGCGTCTTCGTAGCCGAACGTCAGACGGAACATAAGCGCGACCGACAGAATCGTCGCGATCGGATTCGCGATGCCTTGTCCGGCGATGTCGGGCGCAGAGCCGTGCACCGGCTCGTACAGGCCGAAGCTGCCTTCGCCCAGCGAAGCCGAGGAGAGCATGCCGATCGAGCCGGTCAGCATCGCCGCCTCGTCGCTCAGAATATCTCCGAACATGTTCTCCGTCACGATCACGTCGAAGCTCGACGGACGGCGCAGCAGCTGCATCGCGCAGTTGTCGACGAGCACGTGCTCCAGCTCGACATCCGGATATTCCGGCGCGATGCGGTTCACCGTCTCTCTCCACAGGCGGGACGTCTCCAGCACGTTCGCTTTATCGACGGAGGCGAGACGCTTGCTGCGCTTGCGCGCCACTTCGAAAGCCTGGCGTACGATACGCCCGATCTCCGTCACGTTGTATACGCAAGTGTCGACGGCTTCCTGGCCTTGCGCGCCGTCGCGGCGGAATTTCTCGCCGAAGTAGATGCCGCCGGTCAGCTCGCGAACGACGATCAGGTCGGTGCCTTCCAGCACTTCCGGCTTCAGCGTCGACGCGTCCTTCAGGCAGTCGAACACGACCGCCGGACGAATGTTGGAGAACAGGCCGAGCGCCTTGCGAATGCCGAGCAATCCCGTCTCCGGGCGCAGCTCCTTCGGATTGTTGTCCCACTTCGGACCGCCGACCGCGCCGAGCAGCACGGCGTCGGAATTTTGGCAAATGTCCAGCGTCTCTTGCGGAAGAGGCGTCCCCTTCTCGTCGATCGCGATTCCGCCGAACAGCCCATGCTCGAACTCGAACTTGTAGCCGAACAGCTCTTCCGTCTTCTTCATGACTTTAATCGCTTCCGCAACGACTTCCGGACCAATTCCGTCGCCGGCGATGACGGCGATTTTCTTGACTTCTGACATGTTCCGTATCCACTCCACCTGTAGGTTATAGTTGTCCAATGAGACTTTCTCTCAATTGTAGCCTAGTTTGCTTCTGATTGAAAATATATAATAACTATCGTTTCTATAGGCAACGCCTATGCCCCTTCGCCAACCCCCGTAGAAGCCGCTCCTAGGCATCTTCTTGGCCTTCGCTCTCTCGCCAACGCCCCATCGATGCGCACTGTGGCACCCTATTGGCCTTCGCGCTCAACTGAGCGGACGGGATATCGGGAGAAGAGTTAAACCCAAGCAACAACGCCTTCGGCGTTCTCTAGACGCAGAATCGCGTTTTTGTCGGAGGGATTCAGAAAAGGATAGCGCATTTTATACTTGCTGAATCACGCACAAAGGGTTGAGCAAGGTTACCTCCTTGCTCAACCCCCTCCGTACGCTCTTCGCCGCCCGCCTTATTTCGCCAGAACGCTCAGGCACCGGCACCTTTTCTCACCAGAAAGCCTCATGCACCGTCTGCCTTATTTCACCAGAACGCTCATGCACCGTCTGCCTTTTCTCCCCAGTACGCTCATGCACGGCCTGCCTTATTTCACCAGAACGCTCTCCATCGCCTGGTTCAGACGCTGCATGCCGATGACGGTGCCTTCGGCATCGTTGTGCGTGAAGTTAAGCCGCATCGTGTTGGTGCCCGAGCCGTCCGCGAAGAAGGAAACGCCCGGCACGAACGCCACGCCCAGATCTACGGCCGTCTTCAGCAGCTCGGCGGTGTCCACCGACTCCGGAAGAGTCAGCCAGAAGAACATGCCGCCCTTCGGCTCGTTCCACGTCACGCCCGGCCACATCTGCTGCGACAGCAGCTCGGCCATCTGGCGCATGCGGGCCTCGTATTCCTTCCGTACGAATTCAATGTGCCCCGCCAGATCAAAGTGCTCGATCAGTTGATGGAGCGCCTGCTGATCAAGCGAGCTCGAGTGCAGATCCGCAGCCTGCTTGGCGCGGGCCAGGTGGCGGATCACCTCTGGATCGGCCATGACCCAGCCGGTGCGCAGCGCCGGAGCGACCGTCTTCGAGAACGTGCTCGTATAGACGACGCAGGAGCCTTGCGGATGTTGATCCAGAGAAAATAAAGAAGGATAAGCGACCGATGAGTCGCCGAACTTCAGCTCGCCGTACGGATCGTCCTCCAGGATCAGCGCATCGCTCGCCCGGCACAGCTCCAGCACGCCCTTGCGCCTCTCCAGGCTCCATGCCTTGCCGGTCGGATTGGAGAACGTCGGGATGACGTAGACGAGCTTGGGCCGATGCAGCTTTAGCTTGGCCGCCAGATCGTCCAGCACCATGCCGTCCTCGTCGGCTTCGACGGATACGAGCGTCGCTCCATAGGAGCGGAATACCTGCAGCGCCGACAGATAAGTCGGCTTCTCGACCAGGATGACGTCTCCCGGGTCGATGTAGATGCGCGTCAGCAGATCGATCGCCTGCTGGGAGCCGGTCGTGACGAGCAGATCGTCCGGGGTAATCGTCACGCCTTTAGGGGCCATCCACTTGCAGATGCTCTCGCGAAGCGGAAGGAAGCCCTCTGTCAAGCCGTATTGCAGCGCCTTGTTGCCCGCGGCCAGCACCCGATCGAACGCCTCCCCGATGGCCGCCACCGGAAAGTGCTCCTCCGCAGGCAAACCGCCCGCGAAGGAGATAATCGATTTTCTCTGCGTCAGCTTCAGAATCTCGCGAACCGCCGACGAGGAAAAGGAGTCCAGCCTTTTGGAATACCGATAGTTCATCCGAAGCTCCCCATTTCTGTTAGATCAGAGTGACGTTGTCGCGCTTGTTGCGCGCTGGCGCGTTGCGCTTGTCGACCAGCCGGTTCAGCGCGTCCACGTACGCCCGGGCGCTCGCCTCCAGGATGTCCGTGCTGACCCCTCGGCCTTGCGCCGAATTATCCCCTTGCTTCAGAACGACGTGAACTTCGCCCAGAGCGTCCGCGCCGTCCGTCACCGACTTGATCGTGTAGTCGTCCAGCTCTACTGCCTCGCCAGTCAGCGCGTTGATCGCCTGGTAGATCGCGTCGACGGAACCGTTGCCCTCGGACTCCTTCTTCGCGATGCCCTGCTGCGTCTTCAGCGTAACCACCGCCGTCGGAGTGGCGTGGCTGTCGAACGACACGACCAGCTTCTCCAGGGCGAACACCTCCGGCGTCTCGACCAGCTTCTCCTCCAGCAGCGCGCGAATGTCCTCGTCGCTGACGTTTTTCTTGCGGTCGGCCAGGTCCTTGAACTTGCCGAACGCGGCATTCACTTGATCCTCCGTCAGCTGTTCGTAGCCGAGATCGATCAGCTTCTCGCGGAACGCGTGGCGTCCGGAGTGCTTGCCCAGCACGAGCTTGCTGTCCCGCAGGCCGATCGTCTCCGGGGAGATGATCTCGTACGTCGTCTTCTCCTTCAGCACGCCGTCCTGGTGAATGCCGGATTCGTGCGCGAAGGCGTTCGCGCCAACGATCGCCTTGTTGCCCGGGACGACCATGCCGGTCAGCTTGCTGACGAGACGGCTCGTGCGCGCGATCTCCTTCAGGTTCAGCGTCGTCGTCGCCTGGAAGAACTCCGCCCGCGTCGCCAGCGTCAGCGCCACTTCCTCCAACGCGGTATTGCCGGCGCGTTCGCCGATGCCGTTAATCGTGCCTTCCACCTGGTCGGCTCCGTTCAGAATCGCCGCCAGCGCGTTCGCCGTCGCCATGCCGAGATCGTCATGGCAGTGGGCGGACAGCTGGATGCGCTCGATTCCCGGCACCTTCTCCTTCAGCACCTTAAAAATGTTGCCGAACTCCTGGGGCGTCATGTAGCCGACCGTATCCGGAATGTTCACGACAGTCGCTCCGGCATTGATCGCCATCTCCGTCACCTGGCACAGGTAGTCCAGCTCGGTTCGGCCCGCGTCCTCGGGGGAAAACTCGATTTTGTCGAAATACTGCTTGGCGTAGCGGATCGCCCGGTCCGCCGTCTCCAGCACCTGGTCCTTATCCATCCGCAGCTTGTGCTGGCGATGAATCGGCGAAGTCGCAAGAAACAGATGAATGCCGGGGTCCTCCGCGCCTTTAAGCGCTTCCTTCACCGCGTCGATGTCCTGCTCCCGGGAACGGGCCAGGCCGATGACGGTTGCGTTCTTGACCGCCTTGGCCACGGCGTTAACCGCCGCCAGGTCTCCCGGGGAAGCCGCCGGAAAACCGGCCTCGATGCGGTCCACGCCCAGCTTCTCCAGCTGCAGGGCGATCTCGACCTTCTCCTGGGTGTTCAAGTTAACGCCCGGCGATTGCTCTCCGTCGCGAAGCGTCGTGTCGAAAATATAAATTTTTCTCATGTCGGGGGGTTACCCGCACCTCCTGATGCAAATCTTGGCTATCTTCAAATTATAGCACACCGATTGTCGATGTTTAACAAAAACCCCGGCAGCGCTATGCCGGGGTTTCGTATCCGCGAGTGGCGGCTATTATTTTTGGATCCAGTGCATCAGGCCGCGCAGCTGCGAGCCGACGACTTCGATCGGATGCTCGGCTTCGTTGCGGCGGGTAGCCGTCAGGAACGCGCGTCCGGACTGATTCTCGAGGATGAAGTCGCGAGCGAACTTGCCTTGCTGGATGTCGGCCAGCACGCGCTTCATTTCCTTCTTCGTCTCCTCCGTCACGATGCGAGGGCCGGTAACGTAGTCGCCGTACTCCGCCGTGTTGGAGATCGAGTGGCGCATGGAGGCCAGGCCGCCTTCGTACATCAGGTCGACGATCAGCTTCAGCTCGTGCAGGCACTCGAAGTAAGCCATCTCAGGCGCGTAGCCCGCTTCGACAAGCGTCTCGAAGCCGGCTTTGACGAGCGCGGAAGCGCCGCCGCACAGAACGGCTTGTTCGCCGAACAGATCGGTCTCGGTCTCTTCCTTGAACGTCGTCTCGATGACCCCCGCGCGGGTACAGCCGATGCCCTTGGCATACGCCATGCCGATCTCGAACGCTTTGCCCGTGCCGTTCTGATGAATAGCGATCAGTCCGGGAACGCCGAAGCCTTCGACGTAGGTGCGGCGGACCATGTGGCCCGGCGACTTCGGAGCGACGAGCAGAACGTCGGCGTCCGCCGGAGCGACGATCTGGCCGAAGTGTACGTTAAAGCCGTGGGAGAACATAAGAGCTGCGCCCTTTTTCAAGTTCGGCTCGATTTCGTTCTTATATACGCTTGCTTGCGTTTCGTCCGGCATCAGAATTTGCACGACGTCCGCTTTGCGCGTAGCGTCTGCGACGGACAGAACCTCGAAGCCGTCGTTGCGCGCGCTCTCCGCGGATTTGCCTTCGCGAAGGCCGATAATGACGCTCACGCCGCTGTCGCGCAGGTTTTGCGCTTGCGCGTGGCCTTGGCTTCCGTAACCGATGACTGCGACCGTTTTGCCTTTAAGGGCGCCGAGATCGGCGTCTTTTTCGTGATACAAGTTAACTGCCATTGAACTGTGTTCCTCCTTAAAATAAGTCAATATTTGTCGACCCTCGAAGCGGGCGTTCCAAGAGAGACGGCTCCGGCGGCCCGGTTGCGAGCGCCGGGATTCTCTCCTCGAATACCCGCTCCGCGGGTACGATAAGCTTGTCCGGGCCGAAGGGCTCCTTATCGGGCGCCCCGGTTCATCGCCGTTACGCCCGTCCGCGACAGCTCGCGGATGCCGTACGGCTTCAGCAGCTCGATCATCGCGTCGATCTTGTCGGAATCGCCGACGACCTGAACGATCAGGGTCGACGGGCCGATGTCGACGACCGCCGCGCGGAACGTCTCCACGATGCCGAGAATTTCGGGGCGCATCGACGGCTCGGCGCCGATCTTGATCAGCGCGAGCTCGCGCCCGACCATCGGGTTGCCGCTGACGTCGACGACCTTAATCACGTCGATCAGCTTGTACAATTGCTTCTGAATCTGCTCCAGCGTATGGTCGTCGCCCGTCGTGACGATGACCATGCGGGACAGTCCCGGTTCTTCGGAAGCTCCGACGGTAATGCTTTCGATATTGAAGCCCCGGCGGCCGAACAGGCCGGAAACCCGCTGCAGCACGCCGGGCTGGTCGTTAACGAGTATCGCTATCGTATATTTACGGTTCATTCGGCATCCCCCATGATCATCTGGTCGATCGTACTCCCTTGGGTAACCATCGGATAGACGTTTTCGTTCCTGCGAACGACGAACTCCACGACCGCCGGACCCGGATGCTCGAGCGCTTCCTTCCATACGCGAAGGGCGTCGTCCTTGCTGGCGGCCCGATAGCCTTTCACACCGTACGCTTCGGCCAGCTTGACGAAATCCGGGCTGCCGGCCAGGTCGATATGGCTGAAACGGTTCTCGTGAACCAACTCCTGCCACTGGCGAACCATGCCGAGCACCTGGTTGTTGATAATGACGACCTTGACCGGAATGTTGTTGATCGCGCAGATCGCCAGCTCTTGGGCGCACATCTGCATGCCGCCGTCTCCGTTGATCGAGACGACCGTCCGGTCCGGGTTGCCCATCTGCGCGCCGATCGCGGACGGGAAGCCGAAGCCCATCGTTCCGAGACCGCCCGAGGTCACCCAGGAGCGAGGCTTGTTGAACGGATAATACTGCGCCGCCCACATCTGATGCTGGCCGACGTCCGTCGTGACGATCGCGTCGCCGCGCGTCGTCTCGTGAATCATCGAGATGACCCATTGCGGCTTCAATTCCGTATCGGAATCGACGTAGGAATAAGGCTTCTCCGCCTTCCATTCCTGAATCTGCTTGCGCCATGCGTCCGCCTTAGGCGCGGGTTTGGCAAGGGCGTTCGCCTGCTGCAGCACCGCCTTGACGTCGCCGACGATCGGAATGTCGGTCGGCACGTTCTTGCCGATCTCCGCCGGGTCGATGTCGATGTGGACGATCTTCGCGTTCGGCGCAAAGCCGGAAAGCTTGCCCGTGACGCGGTCGTCGAAGCGGGCGCCGATGTTGATCAGCAGATCCGCCGACTGGATCGCCGTGTTCGCCGTCCAGGTGCCGTGCATGCCCGGCATGCCCATGTGCAGCTCGTTCCCGCTCGGGAAGCCGCCGAGACCGAGCAGCGTCGTCGTCGTCGGAATGCCCGTCTTCGTAACGAACTCGTACAGCTCCTCGTGCGCCCCGGAGTAGACGACTCCGCCGCCCGCAAGAATGACCGGCTTCTCTGCGTTCTCGATCGCTCGAAGCATTTTGTCCAGCTGGTTTTTGTTCGGCTGGACCGTCGGATTGTAGCCGCGAAGCTGAACGCCCGATACCGGCTGGAACAGCGTCTTCTGCGCCGAGACGTCCTTCGGAATGTCGATGAGCACCGGGCCTTTGCGCCCGCTATTAGCGATATGGAAAGCTTCGTGAATGATGCGCGGCAGATCCTCCGCCTTGCGCACCAGATAGCTGTGCTTCGTAATCGGCATCGTGATGCCGACGATATCGGCCTCCTGGAAAGCGTCCGTCCCGATCAGATGCGTCGCGACGTTGCCCGTAATGACGACCAGCGGCACCGAATCCATATAAGCGGTCGCGATTCCCGTGACCAGATTCGTCGCTCCCGGCCCCGAAGTCGCGATGCAGACGCCGACTTTGCCGGTCGAGCGGGCGTAGCCGTCCGCCGCATGAATGGCCCCTTGCTCGTGTCTCGTCAGCAGATGGTGGAAATCGTCAAAGCCGTGCATGGCGTCGTAGATGTAGAGCACCGCGCCGCCCGGATAGCCGAAGACGCACTCCGCACCCTCCAATAACAGACTGCGAAGCAGCATTTCCGAGCCGGAGATCACTTCCGGCTTGCTCCATTTTGCGATCAATTCTTCCTTGGACTTGATGGTAGTTCCCTGTGCGCTCATCTTTTTTCCTCCTTTCAACGAATCAAGCAAAAACCCCTTCGGCGTCCTCTAGACGCGGAATCGCGTTTTTGTCGGAGGTGATTCAGATCAGGATAGCGAATTTGATCCTTTCTGAATCACCAAGCATAAACGGCTCACGTCGTCCTTGGGATCGGCGGGAACCTATTTATGTCAGAGGTGACTCAGATCAGAATACGAACTTTATTCTTCCTGAATCACCAAAAAAGCCCTTCGTCCCGACGTCAATACGACGTCTAGGGACGAAAGGCTAATAGCTTCCGCGGTACCACCCGAGTTTGCCGGTCACCTCGCGATGACGGCCTTATAAAGTACGAGGCAGTCCTGTGCCGCCTGTCATACTTCAAGCGCAATAACGAGCGCCAATCCGATTCTCCCTAATGAGCCTTGCGGCGGTTCAGGGGAACAGCTCCGAGGAGACTTCGCAAACAGGGATTAAGGCACCGGTCTCAGCTAATCCGACGCTCTCTGAGCATAAGAGCCCTATTGCTTTTTCCTCATCACAGCTATTGAATGTCGATTTAGCCTTAATTATATTCTCCGGCTGGACATTCGTCAATACACATTCTTCGCCGTTCCGTTCGGAACGACTTGTTCATACGTTATAAAACCTTGTGCCCGCTGCCCTTGCGTCCATATCGAACTTCGATCGATCGAGGAGGAACCGAAGTGATCCGATGGAGAAGAGCCCGCGACGACAAAACGATCGTCGAGCTCGTCCGCACTCAGCTCGTGCCGATCTCCCCCTGGCAGCACCCCGGAGACGGCAGGCTGCACACCGATATCGTCCGGCGTCTGCGCAGAGGAGCGACGCTGGTCGCCTCCAGCACGCTCAGAAGTCCGCCGCTCGGCTTTCTGCACATGGAGTTCCGGCATCCGAAGCTGTTCATCGATCTGCTGGCCGTCGATTCTCGGCATCAGGGCAGAAGGCTGGGAACGCAGCTGATGCATCGGGCCGAGAACTGCGGACGGAGCCGGGGCTGCACCGAATCCCGCGTATTCGTCGACGTCGGCAATGACCGCGCCCTGCATTTCTATCGCAGATTAGGCTACGATACGCTGGGCGTCATCTCCGCGCTGAAAGCCGTCGAGCTGGTCAAACCGTTGAATTAAGCTTCAGCAGCGGCAGCTTACCACCAGCCGCCCCCGAAGCCGCCGAAGCCTCCGAAGCCTCCCCAGCCGAAGCCGCCGGCCACCGTGCCCAGCGCCAGAACGTCGAACAGAACCAGCGGAAGGATCGCGCTTGTTCTCGCCTTCCGACCTCGAGGCTGCTGCAGAAACAGCTGGTTTCCGGCAACCCGGATCAGCTTGCCCGTCGCGATCGAGCCGTCCCGGCGAACCGCATAAACCTGCTTGCCAACCAGCTTCTGCGCTTGCGAACGGGTAACGTGCGCCATCTCGAATCCTCTCCCTTCTATGCTCGGACGATGGAGCCGCTCGCCGGCGCGCCAAGACGGCGAGAATGCGAGCTGCGGTTGTCCGTCATCCTGCAGCATATGATCGGAAGGCTTGTCGCGCTTGTACCTCTGTCCGCGTCCGGCAAAAACGGGGCTCCCCGCGGCAGAGCCGTCTAGGTTCGCCCGGATCCAAAAGCAAGCGCCGGGAGACGCCTCCACGGAGAGGGCTTGCGGCTCCGCGATCGGTGGCGTGCGATCGGTGGTAGGCATCTGTGGTGTGCATCCTGCTCGGCAACGTCTAACGGTTACAGTGGCGCTTAATCGATCGTTTTCCCGAAAAAGAAAAAGCTAACGGTTGCCACCACGCTTATTTTGAGGTTATCGAGCGAAACGGCGCGTGTTCAGCTGAAATAGCCGCTGCTGCAACCGTTACAATCTCCGTACTGCGAAAATGGCACAATTAGCGGCTCTGGCAACCGTTACGTTAGCGGGTTGGCGTAGGTTAGCGGATTGGCGTAGGTTGGTGGGCTGTCGGGGGGTGGTGGACTGGCGTAGGTTGGTGGATTGAGCGTAGGTTGGTGGGCTGCTAGCGTGGGTTGGTGGGGTGGCGCAAGTTAGCGAGAGTGGGCCTTTGTTCGCGATGACCGTCAGGACTCCGCCCGTATCGCCTATAGCCCCCGCCTCTTGTCTTCGTAAGTCACCGAGCAGATGGTCCCCCCGCATTGCCTTCCCGCCCGGGATCAGGCCGATAGCGTTCCGCGCCGCGCGACATTTCTATCGGCCGAGCAACTTTCAGTTAACCTTCCGTTCACATCCCGATAACATACCGACCGTATACTGAATGTTAAGCAACTCAATTTCACCTGGGAAGGACAAAGCCTATGGGAATTCATACGTATTTTCAGTCGTTGACCGACCTGGAGCGGATCATTCGATGTCCGGGAAAATTCAAGTTTCAGGAGCACAGCGTGTCGGCTCATTCCTGGAAAGTTGTGCAGTATGCGAAAACGCTGGCCGACATCGAGGAAAGCAACGGAGTCGCCATCGATTGGAAAAAGCTGTACGAGATTACGAGCAGTCACGACTACGGCGAAATCTTCATCGGAGACATCAAGACGCCCGTCAAGCATTCCTCGCTCGAGCTGCGGGCTATGCTGCAGCAGGTGGAGGAAGGGATGATCGCCCACTTTATCGACGAGCATATTCCCCCAGAGTTTCGGTCGATCTTTCGACGGCAGCTGCGGGAGGGCAAGGACGATTCGGTGGAGGGGCAGATTCTCGAGGTCGCCGACAAAATGGATCAGATTTACGAGGCGTTCGCGGAGCTGCAGCGAGGCAATACGGAAAAGGAGTTCGTTACGATGTACCGGAACGCCTTGATTAAAATCAAGCAAATCCAGCTGCATTGCGTCGATTATTTTCTGAGAAACATATTGCCCGATCTGGTCAGCGAAGGCTCGCGGTCGCCGATCGACATCGAGCGAATCACGAACGAAGCTTTGGCCTCCTAGCTCTTCCCGCCATTCGCGCATCGCGCCCCTCTCCCTCAATTTGCACTCTCTATCTGCATTCTCCATCTGCACTTTCCATCGCATTCCCCATCGCACTCTCCATCTGCACTCTTCACCGCACTCTCAATCTTCACTCTTCACCGCATTCTCCATCTGCCACTCTCCACCGCACTTTCCATCCGTACGATCCATCTTCACTCTCCACCGCACTTTCTATCCGCCCCCAACCGCACTCTCCATCTACACTCTTCACCCGCCATCTCTATCCGCACCCCAACCGCATTCTCCTCAGCACTCTCTATCCACATTCTCCATCCGCACTTAACCATTTCCGCAGCATACCGCTTTCTCTTTCCTTCGCGCCGTGGGCTTCTTTAAAAATTACAGTAAGTTGTTAAGTTCGCCGGGTAATGCCCGCTTCCGATCCCCGATATAATCAGCCTTAGGAAAGGAGGTTTTTTCGTTTTTCGTGTAAGCGCTTCACCGATTTGCCGCATTCATATTTGAAGGGGGAATGTCATTCATGCCCGGAAAATTCAAGCGAATCGCCTCCCTGGCGCTGGCTTTCGCGCTGCTTGCTCCGTCGCTCGGGGCCGGTCCCGCCGCGGACGCCGCCGAAGCGGAGGAGGCGACGATCTACCGTGAAACGTTCGCAAGCGGGACGGGTCTGGCCGCGCCGTCCGGCGGCGCCAGCCTGACGCAGGTAACAGACAAGGCGTTCGAAGGCAACGAAGACGGCGCGGCTCTCTATGTGAGCAGCAGAGCGAATAACTGGGACGCGGCCGATTTCGGGTTCGGGGCGATCGGCCTCGTGAACGGCCAGACCTATACGGTAACCGTCCGGGGATACGTCGACGAAGACGAAAGCGTGCCCGCCGGCGCTCAAGCCTATCTGCAGACCGTAGACAGCTACGGCTGGCTGGCCGGGGCGGATCTGGTCGCCGGAGAGCCCTTCACGCTAACCGGAGAACTCACTGTGGATACGGACAAGGACAGGGCGCTGCGCGTTCAGTCGAACGATACCGGAGCCGCGGTCCCTTTTTACATCGGAGAGATTTGGATTGCCGGTGAGACGGCCCCTGGCGAGGAGCCAAGGCCGCCCGCTCTGAATTTCGCCCCCATCACCTTCGAAGACCAGACGGCGGGCGGATTTACGGGCCGTGCGGGGACGGAGACGCTGACCGTCACCGACGAAGCCAATCATACCGAGGGCGGCTCTTACGCGCTGAAGGTGGAAAACAGGAGCGCCGCTTGGCACGGCCCGTCGCTGCGCGTGGAGAAGTACGTGGACAAGGGCTACGAGTACAACGTAACGGCTTGGGTCAAGCTGATCGAGCCCGCCAGCTCCCAGATTCAGCTGTCCACACAGGTCGGCGAAGGCAGCAGCGCCAATTACGTGCAGCTGTCGGCCAAGACGATAAGCGCCGACGACGGCTGGGTTCAATTCCAGGGCTCCTACCGTTACAATAACGTCAGCAGCGAATATTTGACGATTTATGTGGAGAGCTCGAGCAACGCCAACGCCTCCCTCTATATCGACGACATCCGCTTCGAGCGGACCGGCTCCGGCCCGGTCGTCATCCAGGAGGATCTCGTGCCGATTAAGGACGCTTACCGGAACGACTTCCTGATCGGCAACGCGATATCCGCGGAGGATCTCGAGGGCGTGCGGCTGAAGCTTCTGAGCCTGCATCACGGCGTCGCCACGGCCGCCATGAAGCCGGACGCTCTGCAGCCCGAGAAAGGCAGCTTCACCTTCGCCGCTGCGGACGCGATGGTCGACCGCGTATTGGCCGAGGGCATGCAGATGCACGGGCATGTGCTCGTCTGGCACCAGCAATCGCCTCCGTGGATGAACACCGCGGACGGCAGTCCCTTGGGGCGAGACGAGGCGCTCGACAATATGCGGACCCATATCCGGACCGTTCTGGAGCATTTCGGAGACAGAGTCATCTCCTGGGACGTCGTTAACGAAGCGATCAACGACAACCCGCCCGATCCGTCCGACTGGCAGGCGTCTCTCCGGCAGACGCCCTGGCATCGCGCCATCGGACCGGACTATGTGGAGCAGGCGTTCCTGGCCGCCAGAGAGGTGCTGGACGAACATCCGGAGTGGGACGTCAAGCTGTATTACAACGATTACAACGAGGACAATCAGAATAAGGCCCAGGCGATCTACCATATGGTGAAGGACATCAACGACCGGTATGCGCTGGCGCACCCCGGGAAGCGGCTGATCGACGGCATCGGCATGCAGGGGCATTACAACGTCAACACGAATCCGGAAAACGTAAAGCTGAGTCTGGAGAAGTTTATTTCGCTGGGCGTAGAGATCAGCATCACCGAGCTGGACATTCAGGCGGGAAGCAACTACGAGCTGCCCGAGCGGCTGGCCAACGCCCAAGGCTACTTGTACGCGCGGCTTTTCGATCTGTTCAGAACCTACGCCGCCCAGATCGAGCGGGTCACGTTCTGGGGTCTGGACGACAACACGAGCTGGCGCGCTTCCTCCAACCCGCTGCTGTTCGACAAGAATCTGCAGGCCAAGCCGGCCTACTACGGCGTCATCGACCCGGACAAATTCATGGCCGAGCATGAGCCCGAAACGACGGAAGCGAACCGGTCGAACGCCATGTTCGGCACGCCCTCGATCGACGGAACGGCGGAAGGAATCTGGAGCCGAACGCCCGCCATGCCGGTCGAACGGTACCAGACCGCCTGGCATGGAGCGGCCGGAACGGCCAAGGCGCTCTGGGACGACCGGAATCTGTACGTTCTGATCCAGGTCAGCGACGAGGAGCTCGACAAATCGAGCCCGAACGCGTGGGAGCAGGATTCCGTCGAAGTGTTCCTGGACGAGGACAACGGCAAAACGACGTTCTATCAGAGCGACGACGGGCAGTTCAGAGTCAATTTCGACAACGAAGCTTCGTTTAATCCGCCGGCGCTTGCCGACGGCTTCGAGTCGGCGGTTCGGGTGAGCGGGACGAACTATACGGTCGAGATGAAAATTCCGTTCCGCGCGATCGCGCCGGCCAACGGCCGGACGATCGGCTTTGACGCCCAGATCAACGACGCCCGAGGCGGCGCCCGTCAAAGCGTGGCCGCATGGAACGACACGACCGGCACCGGATATATGGACCCATCCGTCTTCGGCGTGCTGACGCTTCTCGGCAAGGGCGGCGGCGGGGGAAGCAGCGGAAGCGGAGGAAACGGCGGAAGCAGCGCTGACGACCCGTCCGCAGCCGTCGAGGACGGCGCGATTAAGCCCGGAGTCAAGACGGAAGACGGACGCGCGATCGGAGAGATCTCTAACGACGACTGGACGAAGGCGCTTGAGCAAGCGGCCTCCGATGCGGACGGGCGGAAGCAGATCGTCGTCGAGGTGGCCGCTCAGGAGGAGGTGGACGAATACGAGATTCGGCTGCCTGCCCGAGTGCTGGAAGACACCGAGAGCTTCCGGCTTACGATCATCACGCCTTACGCGACGCTCCGGATTCCCGGCAGCTTGCTGGCCCGATCGGCGGGCGGCGCGGAGCAGCTCTCCGTCCGAATCGTCGCCAGCTCCGGAGAAGCGCTGGACGACGGCGTTCGCGGCCGGATCGGCGACCGTCCGGTTATCGAGCTTCATCTGGAGGCCGACGGCAGCCTCGTCGCATGGAACGCGCCCGATGCGCCCGTCTCGGTATCCATTCCCTATAAGCCGACGGCGGAGGAGCTCCGCCGTCCGGAGCATCTCGTCGTATGGCACATCGGAGAAGACGGCTCCGCGACCCCGATATCGAACAGCCGCTATAACGCGGCCGGCGGTGCGATCGAGTTCGATACGGCTCATTTCAGCGCCTTCGCAGTCGGGTTCGCCCTCTCCACCTTCGAGGATGCGGGGAACGTGCCGTGGGCCAAGCCGGCGATCGACGTCATGGCCTCGCGTGGCGTCCTTCAAGCCGCCGAAGACGGCCGTTTCTCTCCCGGCGCCCCGATCTCCAGAGCGGAATTCGTCGCGCTTCTGGCGAAGGTGCTGGAGCTGCCCGACACGGACGGCTTCGACGACGGGCTGGCGCCGGCTGACGGCGGCCTCTCCCGCCAACAGATGCTGACGCTGACGAGCAGCGCCCTCGCGGCGGCGGGCAAGCCTCTCGAGACGGGCGGGACGCTGGACGCCTTCTCCGATGCCGAGAGCGTTCCAGGCGGCGTCAGAGACAGCGCGGCAGCGCTTGTAAAGGCCGGCATCATTAACGGCAAGAACGGCAAAATCGCCCCGAACGATCCGCTGACGCGGGCCGAAGCGGCCGTCATTCTGTACCGCGTCTGGAAGCTGTCTTAAGGCGAGCTTACACCAAAACAAGCCCCGGGCAGCCGGGGCTTGTTAACGTACGCGCGATTACGCGTTGATTTTCTCTTTGGCAGTGCCGGCCAGCGAGTTGAACGCGTTGATGTCGTTCACGGCCAGATCGGCAAGCATTTTGCGGTTTACTTCGATGCCGGCCAGCTTCAGGCCGTGCATCAGCTTGCTGTAGCTCAGTCCGTTCTGGCGAGCTGCGGCGTTGATGCGCACGATCCACAGTTTGCGGAAGTTCCGCTTCGTCTGGCGACGGTCGCGGTATGCGTACATCAAGGATTTCATGACTTGCTCTTTCGCCTTCTTGAACAGGCGATGTTTCGCGCCCCAGTAACCTTTCGCCAACTTCAACATTTTATTGCGACGACGGCGCGTGACGAATCCGCCTTTGACTCTTGCCATGATTCATTACCTCCCGGAAGTGTTCGATATGAGGGTCAAAAGTCCGATTTTGATCGCGATGCCCGATCCCCGAAGCGGATTCGACGTCGAATCTTGAATTCAGCCCGGCTGAAAACGAACTTTTGATCTTAGATTGAACGAGACCGTCCAATCTTAATATTATTTCAGGTTAGCGATTTGCTGCTGCATACGGCGCACGTCGCCCGGAGCGACCAGCGGCTGATTGGACAGAACGCGCTTCTGGCGTCCCGACTTGTGAGACAGCAAATGGTTTTTGTAAGCTTTGAAGCGTTTGACTTTGCCCGTTCCGGTCACTTTGAAACGGTCTTTCAAGCTGCTGTGCGTTTTCATCTTAGGCATGGATTTATATCCTCCTGTCAGTGGGGTTTCGGCGCCAGAATCATAATCATACTGCGGCCTTCCAGCTTAGGCATGCGTTCTACAACACAGATGTCGGCGACTTCGCTGGCCACTCGCTCCAGGATCTTCTGGCCGAGCCTGGCATGCGTAATTTCGCGACCGCGGAACCGCACGGAACATTTCACCTTGTCGCCGTCTTTCAAAAATTTCACAACGTTGCGAAACTTCGTCTGATAGTCGTGTTCCTCGATGTTCGCACGAAACCAGACTTCTTTGAGGTCGACGATTTTCTGATTCTTCCGAGCTTCCTTTTCCTTCTTCTGCTGCTCGTAACGGAATTTGCCGTAGTCCATAATGCGGCACACCGGCGGCTTCGCCTGCGGCGCCACGTTGACCAGGTCTAAATTCGCGTCAATGGCCATCTGCATCGCTTCACGAAAAGGCTTAATCCCGATCTGCTCGCCCTCGGGGCCGACCAGTCTGACTTCTTTCGCCCGGATTTCCTCATTGATTTGATGATCCTTGCTAATAACGTTCCACCTCCGAAATAGTCTGCCGAACTAAGGGTTGCACAAACAAAAAATGCGAGCCGCATTCGGCCCGCATTCCGATCCTAACGTTAACGGCCGTGGTCGAAAGCCGAAGCCTTCGCTGCACTTCCCGTTCGTCGTCGGCTACGCTGACCCGTCAGCCATAGCCGATCAGGTGAGAAGCGGGCGCTTCTGCTTGCGCGTGCTGATTAGTTTTCGTAAACAGTCACAATGACTACTCTATCACGCCTTGCGCGGAGTGTCAACCCGTAATCGCGCTCCGGCCGAAAGCCGATTCCCGCCGGCCCTTCGCCAGCGGCTCGCTACATCTGCTTGCCTTGCACCTCTTCCAGACGGATGACGCGCGTATGCTTCGTATGGCTCCATGTCTTGTTGTTCTGCGTGAAGAACGCGTAAAACGCGATCGGCCACCAGGACAGGAAAAAGACCGGGAAGAGCAGCAGCTTCAGGTACATTCTCCAGTTGACCTTCTCCATCAGCATGGCGATCGGACATTGCAGATAGCCGTAGAGCACAATTGTCAACGACAGCCCGAGCGGCATTTTCGAGTAGATCGAGGTCAGATTCGGATCTCCCGGAAGCATCATATCGAACCATAGAGCCAGCGTCACGAGAAACCCGATCAAGTAAATAAACGCGTTAAAAATGTAAAGCGCGGCGTCGATCTTGACGATGCTGCCCGTGCGAATGCCCTGCCACAGCAGCGGCAGCATGTAGCGGCGCGACACGTCGAAGTGTCCTTGCATCCAGCGCAGGCGCTGGCGGGCAGACGCCCGGAACGTAATCGGCTTCTCGTCGTACACCCGCGCGTCGTAGTTGAATTTCGGGTAGATGCCCCGCTGGATGCAGCGCACCGTAAACTCCAAGTCTTCGACGAGACTCGTCGCCCCCCAGCCCATCTCTCGCAGCAGCTTCGTCTCGAAGCACATGCCCGTGCCGCCCAGGAAGTTGGACAGCTTCAGGTTAAAGCGAGGCAGCTGCCAGAGCCGGTTGCAGAACCAGTAGGTAATGCCGTTGGCGGCGCTAATCCAGGAATCGTGCGGATTTTTCGTATCCAGGTAGCCCTGGATCACGCGGTGTCCGTTGCACAGATCCTCATTCATATATTGCAGAAAGTTCGTGGCGACCAGATTGTCGGCGTCGAACATGACGATCGCATCGTATTGGCGGGGATTTTTCCACAGCTCCTTCAGCATCCACTCGATGGCGAAGCCTTTGCCCCGTTCGTTCGGATTCGTTCTTTCGCAGGCGTATACGCCTTCGTAGCCGCGAACGATGTCCGCCGTGCCGTCCGTGCAGTTGTCGCAGATGACGAAAATATCGAACAGCTCGCGCGGATAGTCCATTTTCAGCAAATTTTCGATCAGCGCCCCGACGACGGTTTCCTCGTTATGAGCGGCGACGATCAGCGCGAACGTTTTGGTCGGCTTGTGCGTAATCCGCTCCTTCCTCCGGTACCAGCCGAAAAAAGACAGAACAATCTGATACACGCCAATGGCTGCGGCAATCGCCTGAATCACCAGCAGAACGTTGTTGAACATATTCGGTTGTACCCCCTAGATCCCTTTTTTCTTTTTCTCTTTTTTTCTCTTTGTTTGTGTGTGTAGGTTTTCAGTGAACGCTTTGTTGAGCCCGCTCCTCCTGTCCTCCTGATCTTTCCTCCATAGAGGCAATCTTGATTGTCTGGCCTTTGCTTCCTTTTGTCAAAACGGGAAGTCGGCCGTTTTGGCGGACTACGCCCAAGAAGCCGCAATGGCGACGAACGAGCCCCGTCCGCAATAGCATTTGCTTCGCCCCAGCTCCGCTTTTCGCCGGATTGCTCTTCTTTTCTATCCGAAGACCTACTCCTCCGGCATAAAAAGCTAACGATCGGGGAAACGGAAAGGTTGCTGCCAAAATAGAACAATTTTCGACGTCTTGGCGTTTCTCTCCATTGAAAGTTTACCCAACGGGCCCGATTGTAAAACGAAAAAAAGTTAATACTGCCGTGACAATCACATGGTATGATGAAACAGGAGAAGACATTCCGCGCATCGAAGGAGATGGAGTCCATGAGCCGGCTCTACCGCATGCTCCAGGAAGTTGAACGTCCTTTGTTTCTATACGTCAATACACGCTGGAACCGGGCCGCGCTGAACTGGTTGTTCTATACGCTGTCGCTGATCGCGGGCGCCACCTTCAGCCTAAGCTTCTCTCTGCTGGCCGCGCTGTTCGCTCCGGCGCCTTGGAGCGATGCCGGATGGCTCGCACTCGCTTCCGTCACCCTTAGCCATATTCCCGTCGCTATCGCCAAGAGAAGCGCTCCCCGGCTTCGTCCCTACCAGGTGTTTCCCCAAGCGAATACGAACCGGCGGCCGTTGAAGGATCCTTCCTTCCCGTCGGGACATACGACGGCGGCGTTCGCCATGCTGACCCCATGGATGATGGTCCAGCCGATGCTGATTCCGACGCTGCTTCCAATCGGGCTCGGCGTAGCAATTTCCCGCGTATACTTCGGCCTGCATTTCCCGAGCGATACGGCGGCCGGCGCGCTGCTGGGCGCCTCGACCGCCCTGCTCCTGTCCATCTGGATTTAAACATAGAGAAAGTCCCGAGACCGATCGTCTCGGGACTTTTCCTGTTCGTCCGGCTGGCGCTTATTCGCTCGCCGCATCCGGATTCTTCATCGTTCCCCGGCTGAGCTGCTTCTCCAACTCGTCGGCCACGCGTCGGCGATGCTCGTGCCGAACCTGGTCGCCAACGACCGCTTCGAGCCGGTAGATCGGCTTTCCTTGTCCGATGAATTTGGCCTCGTACTCCGTCAGCACCAAGTCTTCCCGGACGCCGCCGCGATGAAGATCAAGAGAAATATGGCGCATCTGCAGCTCGGCGTCCGAGAAGCTGTTCAAGGAAAACTCGAACAGGCTGAGCGAATCCGTCTTGAAGTGAATCTCTCCGACGTCGTTCAGCACGCGCTTGTACTTCATCAGGAAGCGGGGATGAGTCAGCCGACGCTTGCCGTGCTTCGACTTCGGCCACGGATCGCTGAAGTTCAGATAGATTCGCTCCAGCTCTCCTGCCTCGAACATGTCCTCCAGAAACTCGACATTTCCTCTCACGAGCGCCAAATTCGGCACCGTCTCGGAATTTCTTTCGTTTTTCCACAGCGCCCGCGCCTTTTCGCTCGCTCGGCTGAGCAGCTCGTCGTACATGTCCATGCCGATATAGTTAACGTTCGGGTTGTTCACGCTCCACCGGCTGATGAATTGGCCTTTGCCCATCCCGCACTCGATATGGATCGGACGGTCGTTGCCGAAAAACTCGCCCCACCGTCCCTTCAGCTTCTGTGGCTCGAATACGATCAAATCCGTCTGACGCTCCAAATCTTCCCTCATGCTTTTTCTGCCGCGAAGTCTCATCTGATCCGTTTCCTCCTGCGGCCCGCGGCCGCTTAGCGTTCAATGAATTCTATTGTGACCAAACCGCCTCCGGTTGTAAAGGGATCAAACGGGGCATATTAACGAAAAAGGATTCATGAAGGAGGCCAAGCGATTTCAATGAACAAGACCCGACGGTTGATCGCCCTTATCGGGCTTGCGGCTCTATTCGCGCTCGGAGCGTGCGGGGGCAACAACGCCAACAACGGCAATAACGGCAACAACGCCGCCTCTCCGTCCCCGACCGTCAGTCCGACGGCGCCGGCAGAGGGAGGCGGGACCGGCGCAGGAGCCGGAGGGGCCAATGAGGTGACGATTGAGGCCACCAACTGGAAATTCGAGCCGGCGGAAATCCGCGTTAGAGCCGGGGATACGCTTAAGCTCACGCTGCACAACACGCAGGGCGCTCACGGCATCGAAATCAGCGACTTGAACGTAAAGATCAAGAACAACGAAACGAAGGAACTGAAGCTTGACCAGCCCGGCAGCTACGAATTCCACTGCTCGATCCAGTGCGGGCAAGGACACGATGCGATGACCGGCTTCATCATCGTCGAATAGAGAAGAAGGAATGCGCGGCCTCCTCGGCCTGCGCATTCCTTCTTCTATCTCCGCTCCTTGCGGAGCCAGCCGCGGAACAGCTCGATCCCAAGGCCCAGCCAGACCAGGCTGGCCAAGTAGCCGGCCAACACGTCGCTCGGATAATGGACGCCGAGATAGATTCGGCTAAGTCCGATTGACAGGACGAGCACCGCGGCCGCCGCAATCAGCGCCGTTCTCCCCGCCCTGCTTGCGATATGCCTCCACAGCAGGTAAGCCATCGCGCCGTACAGCGCGAACGCGGCCATCGAATGCCCGCTCGGGAAGCTGTATCCGGTCTCCTCCGCCAGGCGATGCAAGGCGGGCCTTTCCCTTTGAAAGGCGTTTTTAAGCAGCGAATTGAGCCCGGCGGCTCCGCCCACCGAGAAGACGAGCAGAAGCAGCTCCTTGCGGTGTCCCAGCCCTGCGGCCAGTCCCGCCCCGAAGACGACGAGCAGGAGGATGACGCCTGCGGTCGAGCCGATCAGGCTGGCGAACTCGGCCGCCCGCGTCCATGCGGGCGTCTCCAGCCCCTGGATGAACCCGATCATGCGGGAGTCGAACGCCGCTGTCCTCTCGCTCGAAACAAGCCAACTGACGACGATAAATAAAATGACGGCCAACGAAGCCCACGAATACGCCCTGCGATAAAACTTCTCTGTCTCTTTTTCCTTCACAAGCATGCCCCTTCTGAAATTAAGCTTCGCGTATGTCGTATGTTATCACAAGTCGGCCCGAAAACGAAGGGGAAGACGAACGGCTCGCATCGTCTGGTCATCAGCAACAGGAACGGGGCCATCCGGACGATGAGTCCGGATGGCCCCGCTTCGGCTAAGTGGTCGCCTTGCGCAGAAGCGCGTAGGATAAAACAACGTAGAGCAAGGTTAGAACGAGCATACCGTTCGCCAGCTCCAGTACGGAAATCCCCTGCGCCCAGCTTAGGAGCGATCCCCACCGATCATAATGGGTGATCGCGTAGAACGCGACGGTAAGCGCCAGTCCCAGCACGATAAATACGGCGAACAAGCCGTTGCGCCCGAATTTGCGATAGACGGCGGCGATCGCGAAGCCAAGGAAGAACAGATGCAGCATCGCATTAAAGAAAATCCAGAACTGCTCGAACTGCTCGGCCAGCGGCCCGTCGGTCACATAGGGAACGTTAAAGAAGCGCAGATCGATCCCCCAGTAGCTCGTCGCCCGTTCCACATACCCGAGCAGCATCAGCACGACCGCCGATGCGGCGCTGATGAGCGAGATCGTCGCGGCCGTCCCGAGGAAGTAGTCTTTTCTGCGGGCCCCGAAGCCGATCAGGAACGGAAACGTCTGACCGAGGCTGACAATGCCCAACACCATCATGTAGATATAAATAGAGGTCAATCCTCCCGTGATGATCACCTCTTCGACCAGACTGCCGATCACCAGGTTGACCGCAAAGCTGAAGCCCAGAATCAACCAAGGCAGCATCGTCCAGGACCATAAGTCGGTCAAGTGAGCCTTTACGATTCCTTTTACTCGGTTCATTGCGCTGCCTCCTCTCTTTTGCCGGAACCGCCGGTCATATGAACGATCATCTGCTGCAGGGAGACCGGCCCGATCTCCAAGCCCTGCTCCGCCGCTTGCTCTCTTTCCTGCGAGGATAGGCGGCCGAGCACCGTGGCGGACAGCAGACCGCCGAACGGGGCGCGATGAATGATCCTCTTGCCGGCAAGGAACGATTCCACCTTCGCCACCGGTCCGACGACGGTCGACGCCTGGCCCCGAAGCGCTTCAGCCTCCTCGTCGAGAAGCAGCTTGCCTCCGTCGATGACCAGCACATGCTCCAGCAGCTGGCTGACTTCGTCGATCAAGTGCGTGGACAGGACAATCGTGCGCGGATGTTCGGCGTAATCCTCCAGAAGCTTCTCATAGAACAGATTTCTCGAGACTGCGTCCAAGCCGAGATAAGGCTCGTCGAAGATCGTCAGCGGCGCCCTGCTGGCCAGGCCGACGACGATGCCGACGGCGGAGAGCATGCCCCTGGACAGCTTCTTGACTCGGCGGTTAAGCGGAAGCTGAAAATCCTGAAGGAGCGCATGCGCGAATTCGCCGTCCCAATGGGGAAAAAACTGCGGGCACACGTTCATCACGTCCTTCACCCGGAACGTATCGGGGTATTTCTGGCTTTCCTTAATGAAGCAGATCCGGTTCAGCACGTTGACGTTCTCGTAAGGCTCCTCCCCGAACACCTTCAGCTCTCCGGAAGTCCGGAAAATCTGCGCGGTCAGAATATGCATGATCGTTGTCTTGCCCGCGCCGTTTCGGCCGAGCAGACCGTAAATTTTACCTTCCTCCAGCTTAAAGCTGACGTTATCCACCGCCTTCACCTGGCCGTAATGCTTGGACAGTCCCCTGACCTCAACGATCGTCGTCATTGCTCCTTCGCTCCCCTCTTAATCATGTCCGTCAACTGCTCCGTCGTGATGCCCAGCTTCTCCGCTTCCTTGATCATGGACACGACGAACTGCTCGTAAAATTGTTCCTTGCGTTTGCTAATAATGATCTCCCTGACTCCGCTAGCCACGAACATGCCGATCCCTCGCTTTTTGTACAGGATTCCTTGATCCACTAACAGATTGATCCCTTTCAGCACCGTCGCCGGATTAATCTGAAAGAAGGCCGCGAACTGATTGGTCGAAGGCACTTGAGATTCTTCGGGCAGTCTCCCCTCCAGAATGTCGTTCTCGACCCGTTCGGCGATTTGTACGAAGATAGGGCGGCTGTCGTCCATTGCAAATGACATGTTTTCACCACCACTTCATCGGTTAGTTACTCATGTAATTAACTATATGACTGAATAAGCGAGATGTCAACCGTTTCTTTCGATACTCCGAGCAGCAAGCCGCCGTCCTTGGGATCGGCGGGATACAACGTTCATGTCGGAGGCGGTTCAGTCAGGATATCTAAAAAAGGGCGAATTCCCAATTAACGGGAATTCGCCCTATGGTTGCGCATTCTTGACGTTCAGTGCGTCCGCTTGCTTTCCTCCAGATAGCGGTCCTGGATGACGTGATTCAGCTTCTTCCTGGCCGAGATCTCGATGTTAGGGTTATTGGGAAATTTAGCGCCTGCCAGCGCCAGCACTTCTTTCACCGTCAGCTCGACTTTCACCGTATCGTCCCCTTGAGGAATCCGAAAGCCTGTGTTCATTGCATTCACCTCTCCAATTCTGAATGAGTTTGCTTGTAGCTTGCCCGAGATAGGAAAACAACATGAATGGAGCTGCGAAAAGGATATGATGTCAGGTTTTTTTGTTGATTTGTCGCACTTTTAATATAACACACCATGTTAGGTATTGCAAGTTTAAAGACGCCGGTTTCCGCCCGATTATCGATGTTCGTTCGGAATGAAACCGCCAACGATCCATCCGATTCCGGGATGAATAGTCGCATCGACTAGGCGCCGCTCTCGCAATTTCACGCGATTTTCGCTACAATTAATACCGACTTCTGCAAAGGACGGATGCTGCGATGACCACAACCGGAACCGAACCAAAGGCTCCCCGGCTCTGGACGGACAAGAGATTCCATACGTGGAATTACGAGATGCGCGAGACGTTCGGAACGAAAATCTTCAAGGTAATGCTCGATGCCGGCTTTACTTGCCCGAACCGGGACGGAACTATTGCCGCGGGCGGCTGCACGTTCTGCAGCGCGAGAGGCTCCGGGGATTTCGCGGGCAGCCGGCGAGACGACCTCGTGTCCCAGTTCAATCAGATTCGCGCCCGCCAGCACCTGAAGTGGCCGCAGGCGAAATATATCGGCTACTTCCAGGCATATACGAACACTTATGCCCCGGTAGAGACGCTGCGGGAATATTACGAGGTCATTCTCGAGCAGCCGGGCGTCGTCGGCCTGTCGATCGCGACGCGGCCGGACTGCCTGCCGGACGAGGTCGTCGACTATTTGGCCGAGCTGAACGAACGCACGTATCTGTGGATCGAGATGGGACTGCAGACGATTCACGAGTCGACCTCGCAGCTCATTAATCGCGCCCACGATACGGAATGCTTCGTCGATGCCGTGAGACGGCTGAGGGAGCGAGGCATTCGCGTGTGCGCCCACATCATCCACGGGCTGCCGGGAGAGACGCGGGAGATGATGCTCGACACGGTGCGGGCCGTAGCCGGCATGGACGTGCAGGGCATCAAAATCCATCTGCTCCACCTCATGCGCAAGACGCCGATGGTTCGTCAATGGAAGGCGGGCTTGCTGCGTTTCCTCGATAGGGACGAGTACGTCTCCCTCGTCGTCGATTCGCTCGAGCTGCTGCCTCCGGAGATGGTCGTCCACCGGCTGACCGGCGATGCGCCGAGGGAGCTGCTGATCGGGCCGATGTGGAGCCTTCGCAAGTGGGAGGTTCTGAACGCCATCGACGACGAGCTTGCCCGCCGGAACAGCTGGCAGGGCCAAGCCTGGAAAGGAGAATAGCGCATGGGCTTTCTCTCCGTGCTCAGCCAGGCGCAGCAATGGGTGAAAAGCCGGACGGGGCCAGGCGATCTGGCGGTGGACGCGACGGCCGGCAACGGTTCGGATACGCTGTTTCTGGCCCGGACGGTCGGCCCGCGTGGGCGCGTGTACGCCTTCGACGTCCAGCCTGCGGCGCTGGAGAATACGCGCCGCAGGCTGGAGAGCGAGCCGGACGGCGGCGCGGCTCTGGCTCCGGCGGAGCTCGTGCTGGCCGGCCACGAAACGATGGAAGCCGCGCTTCCCGCCGAGCTTCGGGGCCGAGTCGCCGCCGTCATGTTCAACCTTGGGTACTTGCCCGGCGCGTCCTCGACGTTGATCACGCGGCCCGAGACGACGATCGCCGCGCTGGAGAGTGCCGTCAGGCTGCTTCGCGTTGGCGGAGCGTTGACCGTTGTCGCCTACCCCGGCCACGAGGGGGGCAAGGAAGAGGCCGAAGCGGTCGAGGCCTGGGCGGCGGGACTTCCGCAGACGCTCGCCCAGACGGTCGTCTACCGATTTCCCCAGAAGCCGGCTTCGCCTTATTTGATTGCGTTGAACAAGTATAAACGGCTTACGCCGTCCTTGGGACCGGCGAGATAACGTTTATGTCGGAGGTGATTCAGATAAGGATAGCGAATTTGATCCTTTCTGAATCATCAAGCATAAACGGCTTACGCCGTCCTTGGAACCGGCGAGATAACGTTTATGTCGGAGGTGATTCAGATAAGGATAGCGAATTTGATCCTTTCTGAATCACTAAGAAATCCCATCATCTATTAGGAGGTTATCATGCGATGAACGTACAACCTTATCCGCTGCATTTTAAACCGGAGTTCAAAGAAAGAGTCTGGGGCGGCCGCGCGCTGGAGAAATTCGGCTTCGACGTGCCCGCCGGCGCGATCGGCGAAGGCTGGATGATCGCCGATCACCCGAACGGCGTATCGCACGTGACGAACGGACCGTTCGCGGGCAAAGGGCTGGACGAAATCCGCGAGACGGTCGGAGAGGCATGGTTCGGGACGAAGGGCGGCGCTTCGGGCAACGGCCGCTTCCCCTTGCTGGTGAAGCTGCTCGACTGCAACGACGACCTGTCCATTCAAGTGCACCCGAACGACACCTATGCGGGGCTGCCGCAAGGCGAGCTGGGCAAGACCGAAATGTGGTACGTGCTGGACGCCAAGCCGGACGCGAAAATCATCTACGGCCTCCAGCCCGGGGTGAGCCGGGAAGCGATGGCCAAGGCGATCGCGGAAAACCGGATTATGGACTGCTTGCAGGAAGTCCCGGTCAGGGCGGGAGACGCGTTCTACATTCCGGCCGGAACGGTGCACGCCCTATGCGCGGGCGTTGTCGTGGCGGAAATTCAGCAGAACTCGGATACGACTTACCGGCTGTACGATTATAACCGGCCGGGACTGGACGGAAAGCCGCGCGAGCTGCACATCGAGGACTCGTTAAACGTCACCGCCTACGAAGGGGCGGGAGCCGAGCGGATGGACACGTCCGCCGCCGTCCCGGGAGAGTGGCTGACGCTGGCGAAATCCCCGTATTTCAAGACGGACAAGGGCATCGTGCGCGGGCCGTGGTCGCTGTCCACGACGCCGGACAGCTTCGTCATCGTCATCGTCTGCGAAGGAAGCGGCACGATCGGCTGGGAGAGCGGCCTGGTCGACGCCAAGGCCGGAGACTGCTTCCTGCTGCCGGCCAACCTGGGCGGCTATACGCTGGACGGCTCGATGACCGTGCTTCGCAGTCTGGTGCCTTAAGCAGGAGCGGATTCGCCATGCTGTCCGGAAGTCGCCTGCCTGCGAGTCAGTCAGCCAGCCTGCCGGACAGGAAGGGAACTGGCCCGGTGTTGTCGAATAAAGGCACGGAGCCAGATCATGCAATTAGGTAGGGAGAGATGACGATGCGGCAGGGACTGATCATTGCGGGACTGGGATTGGCGGTATGGGCCGCGCCTACCCTGTTCTTCCTATTGTTCGGGGATTGGGTGCTGCTCGAGGTGGGGGAGGCTTATTTCGGAACGTCGTTGTTCTTGCTTGAAACGCTGTCGCTCCTCCTGCTGGTCGGCCTGGCCTTGGTCGTCAGGCTGAGGCTGATTCGGGAGCGCGGCTCCGCTGCCAGGTTCGGCTATGCGGCAGCGGTGATCGGCCTGCTGCTGAACGCGTTCGTCGTCTGGCATCGGAGCTCGGTGTTCTCTTCGTTCACGGAAGGGCAGCATCACGCCTATGCGGTATGGATGACGTTCGCCTACGCTCTGACGCTGGTCGTGCCGGCCGTCGTGGATCGGCTCGTGAGAGAGCCTTCGCAGCCTGCAGAGAGCCTCGACGGCTCCGGATCCGCCCTTGAGGCAGCCGAACCGGAAGAGGAGCGCTCCCGGCAGGAACCGCAGTGACCGAAACTCGAAGAGGCTTCCCTCGCCGTCGCCGGACGGCCGGGAAGCCTCTTTTTGGAGGCGAGAGCGAGCTTCTTCCGGCTATGAATAGGAGCCGGGCGATCGCCTCGGTAAAGCGGGCAAGCCGTTCGGGGTCCGTCGCGACGGCTTGTCTCGATGCCGAAGATTTGATATTTTCTAGGAAACCGATTAGTGAAGGAGCCTGTAGCCATGACATCGAATTCGACCGAGCAGCACCGCCGGGAAGCTCCCTCCAGCGTCGCTTGCTCCATCCTGACCGTCTCCGACACTCGTACGCCGGAGACGGACAAGAGCGGGCAGCTCATTCGAGAGCTGCTGGAAGCGGCCGGCCACACGATGGCGAACTACGCGATCGTGAAGGACGACTACGACGGCATCTCCGCGCTGCTTCGGCAAGCGGCCGACGACGCGCGCGTGGAGGCCGTCCTGCTTAACGGCGGGACCGGCATCGCGGGCAGGGATACGACGTTCGAGGCCGTTCGCGATCAGCTGCACAAGGAAATGCCGGGCTTCGGGGAACTTTTCCGCTATCTCAGCTTCGCCGAGGATATCGGCTCAGCAGCTATTCTTTCCCGCGCCATTGCCGGCACGATCGGTTCGACCGCCGTCTTCTCGATGCCGGGCTCGACCGGCGCCGTGCGCCTGGCGATGACGCGCCTGATCGTGCCCGAGCTCGGCCATGTGATGCGTGAGCTGTACAAGGATCGATAACCGGACGCCGATTGCCATCCGTTCGCGCCTTGCGGCGACTTAGCCGCCCGTGCTGCCGTCAGTCTTCCGTTGGAGCTCGCGGCGGGCTGTCCGGCGACCCGCGCACCGTCAGTTTGCTCTCGGCAGGCGACCGCGGCCGGGGGTCCGGGATGGCAGCCGGATACCCGACGTGCAGCACGCCGACGACCTTCTCCCCATCCGCGACGCCGACGGCACGGCGGAAATAGGGCGAGTAGATATAGGTGTTCGTTTTCCATACGACGCCCAGCCCCCGCTCCCACGCCGCCAGTTGAAAGCTCTGAATCCAGGCGCATGCCGCCCCGAAATCCTCTTCCCGCTGCTTCTGTCTCGGATCCTCCTTCATGGCGACGATAAGATGGCAGGGAATGACTGCGTATTCCCCGATTCTCTGTTCCGCATACTTCGCCTTCTCTTCGGCGGACATGGAGCCAATGACCGCCTCCGTAAATTCGGAGCGCGCTTTCCCCTGGTACAAAATATACCTCCACGGCTCCCGGAGCCCATGATTGGGCGCCCAGTTGGCGATGTCGAGCAGCTCCAGCAGCAGGGGGTACGGAACCGGATCGGGCTTGAACTGCCGGATCGTCCTCCGCTTCCGCAAGACGTCCGCGACAGGATATTGTTCGCTCATCGTTCCCGCTCCTTTCGCCGGCTAAGAATTCCGCTTCCTGAACAACAGGTAAATCATGTATGGAGCGCCGATCAAAGCGATCAGGATGCCGCACGGAATTTCCAGCGGAGCCGCCACGGTCCTTCCGAGCAGATCGGCGACGTTGACGAGCAGGCCGCCCGTCAGCACGGCGACGGGAATCAGCCTTCGCGACATCGAGCCGACGATAAATCTGGCCAGATGCGGCGCCATCAAGCCGACGAAGCCGATCGTACCGGCCATCGCGACGGCAGCCCCCGCAGAAGCGACGGCCAGAAGCAGGAGCAGCGCCCGAATGCGCTCCAGGCGCGTTCCGAGCCCGGTCGCGATCGAATCGCCCAACTGCAGCGCATCAAGCCCTCGCGACAGCAGCAGAGCGGCCGGAACGCCGACCGCCAGCCACGGCAGCAGCGGCCAGAAGTGCTCCCAGCTTCGGCCGTAGACGCTTCCGGACATCCAGATCACCGCCTGCTTCGCCTGCGCCAGGTCGGTGAAGGTGAGCAGGAAGCTGACAACCGCTCCCGCCGAAGCGGAGATCCCGACGCCGACGAGTACGAGCCGGACCGGCGACAGTCCACGCCGCCACGCCAGCATATAAGACAGCAGCGCCGCCAGGAGCGCTCCGGCGAATGCCGCGAAGGGCAGCAGCGCCACCGGAAAATCGGGAACAAGAACCATGCAGCCTACCGCGAACAGCGCCGCGCCCGAGTTCAGCCCGAGAACGCCGGGAGAGGCGAGCGGATTGCGCGTAACGCCTTGCAGAATCGAACCGGAGAGCGCCAGTCCTGCGCCCGCGAGGAACGCGACCAGGGCGCGGGGAAACCGGAACCGGTTAACGACCAGCTCGAACCGCTCGCTTCCCGCGCCGAAGACCGCCCCCAGCGCTTCGCCTGCGGGAATCGGAAAATCTCCCAGCACGATCTGAAGAAGCAGCGCGAGCACGTTAAGCGCGCCCAGACCGAGCCATACAAGAAGCAGCGTTCTCTTGCCCGTTATGGTCATCATTGCCTTCACGCCCTCCTCTGCGCCAGATAGATCAGGAAGGGCGCTCCCAATACGGCCGTCACGACGCCGGCCGACACTTCCTGGGACGGCACGATAAACCTGGCCGCGATGTCCGCCAGAAGGAGCAGCGTCGCGCCCGCAAGCGCCGAGTAGGGCAGAATCCAGCGGTAGTCCTGCCCGACGACATAGCGGACGATATGCGGCACGGCGAGCCCTACGAAGCCGATCGGCCCCGCGATGGCCACGGAAGAGCCGGCCAGCAGAACCACTGCCGCCAGCGCCAGCGCCTTAACCCAGACGGCGCGCAGCCCGAGCCCCTGGGCCGTCTCCTCGCCGAGACTGAGCAGATTCATCTGCCTCCCCATGATCAGCGCCACAGCCATGCCGGCCAGCATGTAGGGGACGACCTCGAAGAACAGCGACGTGCTTCTGCCGGTGAGCGAGCCGGCCAGCCAGAACCTCATCGTATCGAGAGATCGCTCGTCGAATACGAGAATGCCCTGCGTCAACGCTCCCAGGAGCAGATTGATCGTCGCTCCGGCCAAAATGAGCTTCAGCGGAGTTAATCCGGCCGAGCCCATCGTGCCGAGCAAATAGACGGTCAGGCCGGCTGCCCCGGCCCCGACGAAAGCGTAGACGATCGCATCTATGCCCGACACGCCGCCCAGCAAGTAGAGATGGATGACGATCAGGAAAGCGGCTCCCTGATTGACGCCGAACAGCTCCGGTCCGGCCAGCGCGTTGCGGGTGACCGCCTGCATAATCGCTCCGGCCATGGCCAGGCAAGCCCCTACGAACATCGCGATCAGCGCTCTCGGCACGCGAACCGTCCGAACGATCAGATGCTCCCTCGACCCGTCGAAATCCGCGATGGACCGATAGACCTCGGGCAAGGAGATGGCCTGTTTGCCCAGCGCGATGCTGGCGCACAAGCAGAGGCCGACCAGAAGCAGGCCGAGCGCAATTCCCCCCAGACGCATCGCCATGCCGTGCCTCCTATTGCTCACCGAAGAAACGATAGAGGTCGTCCAGAATCAAGTTCGACGCCTGGATGCCCTGACCGCTGAGCCAGGTTTCCCAGTTCACCATGTAGACCCGGTCGTTCTGAACCGCGGACAGCGTTCCCCACAGCGGATTCGTCTGAATTTTCTCGTTAAAATACGCCGCTTCGCTCTCTCTTCCGAACGAAATAATGACATCCGCATCCATATCGCCGATCTGTTCCTCGGTAATCGCGATATGCTGGCCGGAGACGCCCTGCTGGTTGGCAGGACGAGCAAGTCCGGCCTCCTGGACGATCGCTCCGGAATAGGAGTTCTCGGTGTAGATGCGAACGTGGTCTTCGCGGGGACGAATGAGACTGACCGTCTCTCCCGTCCTCTTATCCGCCACATCCGTTTTGAACTGCGCGATGCGCGCCTCGAATTCGCCGATGAGCTTGTTCGCTTCCTCCAGCTTGTTGACAGCGTCCGCCTGATCCCGCAGCAGCCCCTTCCAATCGCCGGTCACCCTCTCGGTCATTACGACCGGCGCGATCCGGCTCAGATCCTCGCGTACAGCCTCGTGCGTATCCCTCTGCCCGATAATCAGATCGGGATTCAGCTTGGCGATCGACTCGAGATTCGGTTGATCCGTCGTACCGGTGTTCTCGATTCCGTCGGTCTGATCCGCCAGATGGGCGAAGAAATTCGCGTTGACCGAGACGCTGTACGGCGCGCCGATCGGCTTGACGCCTACGGCCAGCAGATTGTCCAGACCGGACGAGGCCAGGACGACAACCCGCTTGGGATGCGCCGGAACCTCCACCTCTCCGAAGGCATCCCGTACGATTCGGGTCTCCTCTCCGGCGCTCCCGGCGGGATCCGGAGATGCCGACGGCGAAGCAGATACGGAAGCCGAAGCCGGCGAGGACGACGGCGACGAGGCGCCCGAATCGCCGCTCTTTCCGCACGCGGACGCGGCGAGCGCGACGATCAGCAAGCTTATCATAGCAACGATAACCGATAGTTTTCTGGATTTGAACAGCATGACTGCAAGCTCCCCTTTAAAATATATGATGATAATGAGAATCTTTATCAATTATAATGAGAGGGGGCTCCCTTGTACATGTCCGATCCTATCCAGATTCGATGACCGATTTTATCTCCGACTCGCCAAGGAGGCGACTTATGCATTCCGTTATTGTCCGGCCTGAACCTTTTCCGCTGCTGCTGCTTTCTTCGATCTATCGCCGGCGTCTTCGCGACCCGGCCAGCGTCCGGCAGTTCAGGTCTCCCGCGCGCATGCTCGTCTATGTGACCGGCGGCGCCGGAACCGTATGGATCGAGGAAAAGCAGTATCCCGTCGCGTCCGGCGCGCTGTATCATCTGCCCCCGGGAGCTTCCGTCGAATGGATCGGCCGCGGCGGCTTTACGGAGCTTTATGTGCTGCTGATCGACGCGCGGTGTCTGGTCAAGCGCAAGGGTGTATGGGAGACATCCGTCCCGTCGAACGAGAAGATCGAACGGCTGCTGCCCCCCGGCCGGGCGCCGGCCGAAGACCCCGAGTCCGCGCTCAAGCGCTTCGAGGAGATGCACCGCTGCCGACGCGATCAGCCGCGCGACCCCGTCAAGCTCCAGCTCCTGTTTCAAGGGCTCGTTCACGAGCTGGCCGCGCAGCGGCCGCTTGGCGGCGAGAGCAAGGAGGTCGACGGCAGCATCGGACTAAGCGTAGACTACATGCACAGCCGCTACCGCGAGAAGATCAAGCTGGAGACTCTGAGCGACATTTCCGGGTTCACCCCGACTTCCTATTCGAGAGAGTTCAAAAAATGTTACGGACTGTCTCCGATCGATTACTTGAACCGCTACCGGATCGAACAGGCGAAGCAGATGCTCGCCGAGCGCAACCGGTCGATCAAGGACGTGTCTGCCGCCAGCGGATTCGGCAACGAATTTTATTTCAGCAGAATGTTCAAGCGGCATGTCGGCATCTCGCCGTCCCATTACGTAAAAAGAACCGATCTCCGCATTGCCGTAGCTTCGACGCTGCGATTCCAGGACATGCTGGACTCTCTCGGCGCGTCCCCCGTGTATTCGGCCAACTGTCACAAGAGCAAGACGATGGACCGGGCCACCCACCAGACGATCGTCGCCGGCAAAATCGCCGAGATGCGGCAAGCCGCCCCGGATCTGATTCTATGCGACGATTACCACAGACCGTTCCTCGAGCAGCTGAAGCAGATCGCGCCTACCGTCGTCATCAGCCTGAGCATGGACTGGCGGGTCAACAACCGGCGAATTGCCGAGATCATCGGCAGGGAAGCGGAAGCCGAGCGCAACTTCAAGCAGCTCGAGCGCAGAGTTGAGGAAGCCCGAGCGCCGCTCCGGGAACGCTACGGCAACGGGTCGGTGACGATCATGAGGGTGATCCACAAGCTGATCCGAATTCAAGGGTTGTCCAACCATCCGATCAACGAGCTGATCTACCGCGATCTGGGACTGAAGCCGGGCTTCTGCGTGCCGTCCAACGCGATGAACGTGGAATTTTCCCCCGATAATTATCCCGATATGGACACCGACCATCTCTTCGTGCAGACCTTGTTTTTTTATCCCGAGGACGAGACGATCTTCGCCGGCATGCAGAAAAGCCCGAGATGGCAAGCCATCCGGGCCGTTGCGAACGATTGCGTGCGCCAGACTCCCAACTGGGTCGGCATGAGCTGGTCGACAAGCGGAAGAATGCGGATTATCGAGGAATTATTGCAATAGCCTCGACGCGATATAGCGCAGCGCCTGACGCTGCATCCCTCCGCTTACCGAATGACCGGTAAACGGGAACGCCTCAATTCTTTTGTCGCTTTGGACGCGATTAAACGCCGCATAGATCGTCTCCGGCATCGTGACCGGATCCTTCAGGCCGACGGTGACGAAGATCGGAATGCGAATCCGGTGCGCCAGGTTCATGTTGTCAAAGTAGCTGAGCGTGCGGAGCACCGCCTCCAGATGCTCGGGGAACCGCTCCACGAAGGCGGCGGCTTCCGTCAGAGAGCTCGTCGAATTCAAAATGCCGAAGTCCATATGGCACATATTCGGAAGATGCGGGACGGCGATCGCGGGCTTGTCGGACAGCGCCGCGGCGATCATCGCCAGCCCGCCTCCCTGGCTGGCGCCCATCGCGCAGATGCGGCCCCGGTCGATCTCCGGCTGCTCGGCGACCCAATCCAGCGCCTTCAGCGCATCGATCGTGATCGCTTTGTAATAGCACGTATCCCGATCCAGAATGCCCTGCGTCAGCCAGCCTTTCGTCATGCCGTAATGCTGCGGCAGCAGATTGCCCGTCTCTCCGGCCTGGCCGCGAACGTCGATGGCGAACACCGCCAAGCCCATCAGCAGATACGAGGCGTAATCCTCCGGGTATCCTCGGCTGCCCGAGTACCCGTGATAAAGCACGACGCAGGGCAGCCGGCCTCCGTCTGCCCGCGGGAAGCGAGGCAGCAAGTACCAGCCGCGGATCGGCGTCTCGTCGAAGCCCTCGTAGGTTACGTCGTACGCCTCCATGAACGCCATCGGCGTCTCCGCCGGCGTCCGGACCGCGTTCAGCGGTTTGGCGGCGTAACGCTTCAGCTCCGTCTCCCAATATTCCTCCAGATCAGGCTGCGCCGTCAGCGGAGGAGCCCATCGCTCCAATTCTTCTATTCGTCTGGCTACCGCATGGCTCATCGATCACCGGCTCCTTCAGGCTCGTAATATCGTTTCGATCCGCGCCAGCTCTTCCTCGGAGAAGTCCAGCTTCTTCAACGCCGCGACGTTGTCGTCGATCTGGGACACCTTGCTCGCCCCGATCAGCACGCTCGTGACCCGCTCGCCTCGCAGCACCCACGCAAGGGCCATCTGCGCCAGCGACTGTCCGCGATCCGATGCGATATCGTTCAGCTTGCGCACCTTGTCCAGCTTGTCCTGCGTAATATTCCCTTCGTTCAGGAAGACGGACGCTCCGGCCACCCTCGAGTCCTGAGGAATGCCGTTCAAATAACGGTTGGTCAGCAGCCCCTGCTCCAGCGGAGAGTAGACGATGGAGCCGACGCCCCCCTCCTCGAGCACGTCCAGCAGCTCCTCCTCGATCCAACGGTCGAACATGCTGTAGCGGGGCTGATGGATAACCAGCGGCGTGCCAAGCTCCTTCAGAATGCGAATCGCCTCTCTCGCCTGCGGCGCCTTGTAGTTGGATATGCCGACGTAGAGCGCCTTGCCCGAACGGACGGCGTAGTCGAGCGCCGACATCGTCTCCTCCAGCGGCGTCTCGGGGTCCGGACGGTGGTGGTAGAAAATATCGACGTAATCCAGCCCCATCCTTCTCAGACTCTGATCGAGACTGGAAAGCAGATATTTGCGGGAGCCCCATTCCCCGTAAGGACCTTCCCACATGTAAAAGCCGGCTTTCGTCGAGACGACCAGCTCGTCCCGGTACGGCTTCAGATCGGACGCCAGCAGACGTCCGAACATCTCCTCCGCCGATCCCGGAGGCGGCCCATAGTTGTTCGCCAGGTCAAAATGGGTGATGCCGAGGTCGAAAGCCCTCCTGATCAGGGCGCGACCGTTCTCGAAGGAGTCGATTCCCCCGAAATTGTGCCACAGTCCGAGCGACACCGCCGGAATTTTCAATCCCGAGCGGCCTACGCGATTGTACTTCATCGATGCATAACGATCCTTGCTGGCCAGATAAACCATGAGTCGTTTCCACCTCTCGAATAAGTTAGTTGACGGCCGCAAGCCCTTCGGGCAGCGGTAGAGCGAGCAGCTGCGGCCCCGCCTGCTCCCCCGAATAGAGAAAGACGAGCAGCGACGGACGGGAGCGATCGACGCGGCCTTCCTGCAACCAAGCGCCGTAATCGAACGGCAGCCGGTCCAGCGCGCTCTTCTTCTGCAGCTCGCGCTCGTCCATGCCGAGCTTCTGCGCCGCGTACTTCAGCCCGTCCGACCACAGCCCCTTGTCCAGGCGGTCCTCCCACCAAAGCTTGCGGGGCTTGTACTTATGCTGCAAATAGTAATCGATGCGGAGCAGGCCGAAGGCGACGTCCCGGTCCAGCTCCGGCCGGGCGTCATGCTCGAGGAAGTCCCGCAGCCGCGCGAACAGGTCCTCGAGCTGGTGGCCGATCCGGCTCCAGCCCCGCTCCTCCCAGTAATCCCCGAACGCCTGAAAGAAGTCGAACGGCGACGGGTAGGCGCTGCCGATCAAATATTCGATCGTCCGGTCCATCCGGTGCGCGTTCCAGAATTTCTCCAGCACATCCTCCACCCGCTTGATCCGGACGATGTCGCCGAACGGCATCAGATCGTTGCCGAGCATCTCGTAAGGGGCGCGGTCCGAGTAGACGTAGCCGTACTTGTCCGCGTTGATGCGCAGTCCCGTTCCCCGCAGCATTTTCAGGAAGCCGAGCTGAAGCTCCTCCGGACGCAGAGCGAATACGTCGTTAAACGTCTTGCGGAACGTATTGTAATCCTCGTGCGGAAGCCCGGCGATCAGATCCAGATGCTGGTCGATCTTGCCGCTCTCCTTCACCTTGACGACGGTGCGCGTCAGCTTGGCGAAGTTCTGCCGACGCTGAACCGCCAGATTCGTCGGATCGTTCGTCGACTGGACGCCGATCTCGAAGCGGAAAATGCCCGGAGGCGCGTGCTCGGCCAGAAAGTCGAGCACCTCCGGACGCATGATGTCGGCGGTAATCTCGAACTGGAACACGCAGCCCCGGTGATTGTCGATGAGGAAACGGAAAATTTCCATCGCGTAGTCGCGCTTGATGTTAAACGTCCGGTCGACAAACTTGATCAGCTTGGCGCCGCTGTCGATCAGATAGGTCAAATCCGCCTTAACCCGCTCTATATCGAAATAGCGCACGCCTACCTCGATGCTGGACAAGCAAAACTGGCAGCTGAACGGACAGCCCCGGCTCGTCTCGAAGTAGACGACGCGATTGCGCAGCGACGGAACGTCCTCCTTGAACCTGTGCGGAGAAGGAATGGAGTTCAGATCCAGCTTCGGCCGCCCCGGCGTGACAACGACCTGACCGTCCTTGCGATAGGCCAGTCCGAAGACGAAGTGATACTTGCGCTCCCCGGCGATCTGGCGCAGCAGGTCGCGGAACGTCTCCTCGCCTTCCCCCATCACGATAAAGTCGACGGAAGAAAGCCGGTTCATCCAATCGTCCGTGTCGTAGGACACCTCGGGCCCTCCAAGAACGATGCGCGCCTCGGGCAGCACCTTGCGAAGCATGTCGATGACGACGATCGTCTCTTCAATGTTCCAGATATAACACGAAAACCCGATCACGTCGGGCTTCTTGGAGAACAGGTCGGCGGCGATGCCCATGGCCGGATCTTTAATCGTATATTCGGCGATGTCGATGTCGAACTCGTCCTGGGCGTAGGCTTTCAGGCACCTCAGGGCGAGCGAGGTGTGGATGTATTTGGCGTTCAGCGTCGCTAAGACGACTTTCATGGGCGGAATCCTCTTTCGGCATAAGGCTTTTCCTTATTGTAACGGATAACGGGCGCGGAGGAAAATGCTTTTGCATGGACGGCTTGTTCCATCAAGCTTCCGCTCGGAGGTGGACGGGGGCTAGCGGTCTGCGAGACCGTTATTCGATCGGATTCGGACGTTGGACGACGGTGAGCGGTCTGCGGGACCGGAATGAGGGCTTTCCCGAAGCCGGTATGAACCGTCGGAAAAGCCCCCTTCTATTAAAAAGCCGCTGCGCTTAAACCTCGAACCCGCCGTTCGCAATAACGTCCCGGATAAAATAGTAGCTGTCCTTCGGATGCCGCTCCAGCGTCTCGTAATTCGTATAGACGATGCCGAAGCGCTTGCGGTAGCCTTCCGCCCACTCGAAGTTGTCGAGCAGCGACCAGGCGAAGTAGCCCTTCAGCGGCACGCCCGACCCGATCAGACGGTGGCACTGGATAAAATGCTTCCTATAGTATTCGGTACGAAGGTCATCGTGAACGCGGTTGCCCTCGGTTAGCTCGTCGTCGTAGCAAGCCCCGTTCTCGGTAATATAGATCGGCGTGTCGCCGTACTCCTGATGCACCCAGCTCAGCACCTTGTACAGTCCGTCCGCGTAGACGTTCCAATCCATGTACGTCTTGTCGAAGCCGATCTGCACCTCCTCGCAGTCGAACAGTCCCTCGCCCTTCTTATAGCGTCCGAAGCCGCCGCTGTAATAGTTGACTCCGATGAAGTCGATCTTCTGCGCGATCGTCTCCATGTCGCCCGGCATGATCGGCACCGTCGCCCCCTTCTCCTTAAACCAATCGACCATGAACTGGGGGTAGCTTCCCTTGAACGTCGGGTCCATGAACCATTCGTTGTTGAACGCCCGATTGCGTCGTGCCGCCTCGACGTCTTCCGGAGAAGTCGTATACGGCTCGAACCAGTACAGATTGTGCGTTGTGCCGATCTCTCCCCGAATGCCAAGCTCGCGGAATTTCTTGACCGCTTCGCCGTGCGCGACCATGCAGTGATGGGCGACGTTGATCGCCAGCTGCAGGTCGGTGTTGCCCGGAGCGTGAGCCCCGATGTAGTTGGACAGGAACGAGACGCACCACGTCTCGTTAAACGTAATCCACTGGTTGATCTTGCCGTCGAACGCCTTGAACACGACTTCCGCATACTTCACGAACGCGTCGATCGTCTCGCGATTGTTCCAGCCGCCCCTGTCTTGAAGAGCCTGGGGCAGATCCCAATGATACAGCGTCACGCAGGGCTGAATGCCGGCGTCCAGCAAAGCGTCCACGACGTTCCGGTAATAATCCAGCCCCTTCTCGTTCACGTCTCCCGTCCCTTGCGGGAAAATGCGGGGCCAGGCGATCGAGAAACGGTACGCCTTCACCCCCAACTTTTTCAACAGGGCCACGTCTTCCTCATACCGATGATAGCTGTCGCATGCCACGTCGCCGTTATCGTTGTTATACACCTTGCCCGGCGTATGGGAGAACGTGTCCCAGATCGACAGCCCCCGGCCGTCCTCCTGATAAGCGCCTTCGATCTGGTAGGAGGCGGTTGCCGTTCCCCAGACGAAATCCTTCGGAAAATCTATTTTAGCCACAAATCATCCCTCCGCGAGTTTGGATGGAAAACGGTTTCTATCCATGGATTCGTCGAAGGGATGCGGAATTCCTGTATGCGATTTTGGCGTGTCTTTAGTTGTTTTTTGCGGCGGGCAGCTTGGCCAGCGCTTCGTCCTGCAGCTTGTCGAGAAATTGTCGTACGGCTGGAACATCCTTCTGCTCCCCGTTCTCTCCTTGAACGAACAGCTGCCCGTTCGACTCTTCCAGGATGGACAGAAACTCTTGCGCGAGTTGTCCGGCAATCGTTCCTCCGTGGGAAGAAGCCATTTGCTCATATTGGGTTTTCAGCTCCGGAAGGATGGCGAACGTCTCGTCATCGAAATTCGGCGTATTGCTCATGCCCATAAAATAGATGCTCAGATACCGCAGGAAGCTAATTTCGACCTGCTCCCTCTCCGGCGTATCCGGGAACGTCACGATATAGCTCTCGGCGGCAAGCACTCGGGAAGCCAGCTCATCCCAGGAGATGACCAGAGCGGCATCCTTGGCCGCAGGAACGTCGGATTCCCGGGCCATCAAGTCGAGGTAGGCCTTCATCGCGATTGTGACCTGATCGCCGTAGGCCAGCAGCCTGCCGTAATCGACCACCGGAAAATACTGTCCTTCCGCCGTCTCGACCTTGTAGCCTCCGGCAATCGTATCCTCTACGAGCTCGCGAACGTCTTCGTCGGCCAGCTTCGCGACTTCCTTCTCGGTGATCGGCCAGTCGAGCTCGTACAGCGCCTGCTGGACTTCGGACACTTCGAACGCTTTTTGGGTTTTCGGCAGGTCTTCCTCGTAATACTGCTTCAGCGTCCGGATCAGTTCGTCCGCTTGGGCCGGCTGCACCTGTTCGATCGACTTCTTCAGCTCGCCATACACTTCCTGCGCGGGGGCTCCCGCCAGCGTCATCTGCCGATAATGCTCGGCAATCAGCTCATCCGAACCCGGAGACGGAGTGGCCGAAGCCGATTCGGTCGGTTCCGGCGCCGTATCCGCAGGAGACGAGGTCGGAGACGGGGTGGATGGCGGCGCGTCGGGCCCGTTGTTCTTCGACCCGCATGCGGCAAGAGCAAGGGATAATACCAGTATGGACGCCGCTATCTTTGCTCGATGGTTTTTGGTCAATGCGATAACCTCCCAGTATTGCGCTTATGTCTATAGGTTACAACGATGGGGGCGAGCCGGAAGTTGCAGGAGTCGAATTTAAAATGGGGGGATCTTCTAGCGGGAATATTGACGCCGGAAGTACGCTATGCTATGCTCGTTTCAAAATAAAGGCAATGAAACCTTAAGGGTTCAACCTCGCGATGCGCGCCCGGTTGGATCCTTTTTCGTTTGCAGGTTTATTTTACGAGGAAACGAGGAGAAGCAATGGACAAGAAATTCGAATTGCTGCAAAGGTTGGACGAGATCGGTCGATCGCTGGAGAAACGAGACGGATCGTTAGCCTTAATCGGGCTGGGGTCCGTCGGAATCGAGACCGCTAGAATCGACGAATTTTCCGATCTCGATTTTTTTGTCATTGCGGAGCCGGGAAGAAAGCGATCGTTTATCGAAGATTTGGGCTGGCTCGATGAAGTGTGTCCGCTAGCCTATCGCTTCAAGAATAGCGAGCTTGGCCATAAGTTTCTGTTCGAAGACGGGATTTACGGGGAGTTTGCCGTGTTTGATCCTATCGAATTGAAAAGCGCAGCCTATAGGGGCGGACGGACGGTGTGGAAGCGCGCCGCGTTTGCGAACAATGATATCGGACAAGGAACATCCCCTATCCCGTCCATTCGCGAATCCTCCATCGACCATGCCGTAGGCGAAGCATTGACGAATCTGTATGTCGGATTGAACCGATACCTTCGAGGCGAAAAGCTATCCGCATTCCTGTTTGTACAACGATATCCGATCGACAGGCTGCTGTCTATCCTGCATCTGGTGGAGCCGGAAGTCGAGTATTTTCCCGACTCGTTCGGTAACGAGAGACGATTGGAGCAGCGCTATCCCCGATTCTCGGGCCGATTAGGCGGCATGCTTCAAGGCTACGACAAAACCCCAGAATCCGCCTTGAACCTTCTCGACTATCTGGAGCACATTTCTCCTGTCAATCCAAGAATGAGCATGGAAATTCGCGCGCTGGCCGAACGCTGCATTCCAAGTTGAGGACAGCATCGTACCCGGCGCCGTCGCTACTCCGCCCTAATCCGTCAGCAGCTTCAACAGATCGTAGCCTATCCGGTCGGGGGAATCTTGTATGAGCCGGTTGCGATAGTTGGATAGCACGACGACTCCTGTTCTCCCTTTGAATCCCATATAGCTGGAAAATCCGTTCGTGGCTCCATTGTGCATGATCCACTCCTGATCCAGTATCCAGCCCAGGCCGACCTTGAGACGCCCGTTCATTCTTGCCCGAGCGATGTGCGTCAAGGCCAGCGCCGAGCCGTCTTCTGCGATCATATGCGCTTGCAAGAAACGCAGCATGTCCGCCGCGGTGGAGCGAATCGCTCCGGCTCCCTGAAAATCGTTCATCACCAGCGGCGGAACCGGCTCCCCCTGAACCGAATGGCCCGGGAGTATTCTGTCTCGCCGAGAAGGCGAGATAGAGATAAAGGTATCGGACATGCCTAGCGGCTCCGTGATCCATCGCCGGAGCAGCTGCTCGAAGGTCGTCTTTTCGTGCCGAGCCATCAGCAAGCCGAGCATCCCCATGCCGACATTCGAATAGCGAAATTTGCTCCGACACCGGGAGACTTGAGCCTTTATCCGCTTTTCGAGCTCTTTGACCGTATATTGGCAGTAAGGATCTCTTTCGGCTTTGGGGGCAAAGATCAGTCTAGCGCCTCTTAGGATGCTGTAGGAGGGCAATCCGGACGTATGGGCAGCCAACTGCTCGATAGTTATAGGGTGCCCTTCCCCGATCTCCGGCCAATAGCGGGAAATCGAATGTCCAAGCGCCATCGCCCCGGCTTGCAGCAAGTGGGCCAAAATGCTGGTCGTGAATACTTTGGAGATCGAACCGATCTCATAGACGATCTCCCGAGGATCGACGTCCTTCCGAAGAGGATTATCGCCATAGGCAAAAATATGCTGCTGTTCTTTATGGATTATCCCGATGGTCAGAAGCGCGTCTTTTTTTGTCCGCACGTAAGACTCCGCAATGCCGCGCACTTGTTCCTCGAGCGAACTCATGTCCCCTCTCCCTCCTTCTCCTCTTCGTCCGATCGCTGAACGATTTCATTCAGCTTCGTCAGAATCGACTTCAGTTGGAGAAGCTCCTCCGGTGCAAGCTGAGAATAATACTTCTGAATGATGGCCCTCTCAACGGTTTCCATTTTTTCGAAATCGTTCTCCGCCTCCGGCGTCAGCTCCAGGCGAATCTCCCGCCGATTATCCGGATTGATGGTGCGTGTCAGCCGTTTTTTCTTCTCGAGCGCGTTCAAGATTTGGCTCACCGCGCTGGGCGTAATCCGCAGCCGTTGAGCGATCTCTCCGGCATGAATGGACGGGTTGGAGCGTATGAGCTCCAGCACGATCAATTGCTTGTCCGTCAACGTGTCGTCGATCAGCTGATCGAATTCGAACCGCAGCCTGGCGTTAATTTCGTATTCGATTTGATTGATTTCCTGAATGAGGCGCACCGCATCCTCCATTCGAAATCTCCTCTCTAAACAATTAAGTTAACTTAACTATAAGTGATTCTTAATTGTTTATCAAGACGTTCGACGGTGATTTCATAATTCGAGCAAGGAGGCGATCGCTAGCGAAAAGACGACGAACTACTTTGAAAGAAAATAAAGTCCCTATTTGTATAAGAGAGTGAATTAAGCCTATAACGTTTATCACAACGGAAACCTCCTTCGCTCTCGATACCCACTTATACGAACAAAAGAAAATAACCCGCCTAGGCTGGACGCCGCGGGTTATTTTCTGGCGCTGACTGGCGGTTTTCCGCCAATTATTCAGAAATTATCCTCGTCCTACTCAAATGAATCAACAATTTTATGCAATGTCACACCGTCCGGCATAGCTTCGTCAAAAATTGCTCTATAGTTTTTATACGACCTTGCGACCGTGTTATTATCCGAACGATGAATATCAATCTTCTCAAATAATTGACTTGATGGAGCATTGCCCAGATGGCTTGTATGAGCAAATTTCTGTTCCAGCGTAGAGACATCATTATGCTTATCGGTGCTACTATATTTGATCCGGCTGTTAGAAACTCGACAAGCATAAGTTCTTGGATTTCCTTGAAGCGAGGAAGGGACAAAAAAAGATTTGTCCGTAATCCTCCCGCTTAGTATCCAGAAATGCGTGCAGAGCTATGCCGTCAACTTGAGCGTACAACCGTTCGATCCCCAACCAGTTCCGGCCGCAGCGCTCCAGATACCTTCATGCTTCGAAGCATGCGTTCGAAAAGAGCCAGTATGTCGTCATGTTGAATGTCGTAGGAAGCGTCTCTTCTTCTGTAGTGGGCATTGAACGTGAACCACACCTCCATCTCGACCCGCTTGTCATTTTCAGTAGGCAACAGCTCCAGCAATATTCTCAGAGCCTCTGGAACATCAGTACAACCTTTTTGAGAATAACAGGAGTTTTCAAGAACCAAAATAAGCGTCGGTGAAAATACCACCTCACTTCCTTATTTCCCTAAGAAAAGCTTATAATAGAGTCAACTTCATAAAAGACTTGGTGCGAATCCCAAGCTCACATGATTTTCCTGGGGGATTCGCACCTCTTGCTGCACAAGGGCTCTCGGGTTTTCGGAGCATTTTTGAGCCTGTTTTCTCGCCCCAAAATGCCGATTCGCACTTTTGAGCCCCAAATCCCTTGCCCCGCAAGGTCTCAAATGGGGCGCTGTCGCTCCCCATACGGGAGCGTGGATTGAAACGCCACGCGTCTAGGGTCAATCGCCATCTTCGGCCAGGTCGCTCCCCATACGGGAGCGTGGATTGAAACTTCCTGTTTTCTTAATAAAACTACCCTTAGACATGTCGCTCCCCATACGGGAGCGTGGATTGAAACTAAGAAGCGATATCGAGTCCTCAAGGGCGGCCGCGCGTCGCTCCCCATACGGGAGCGTGGATTGAAACGAAAGCTTTTTCAAGGTTTGGATATTCTCCAGTCGCTCCCCATACGGGAGCGTGGATTGAAACATTACTACATTGGCAACCAGTGGATCGGCTGGAAGTCGCTCCCCATACGGGAGCGTGGATTGAAACGTTATGTCCTGTCCCTTTCCACCTCTTCAATATGTCGCTCCCCATACGGGAGCGTGGATTGAAACACTGAGTTAAAAAGTTTCTCGTAATGCCTGGCGGTCGCTCCCCATACGGGAGCGTGGATTGAAACATATAACCCTCCGAAGTACGACCGTCCAGCACGTCGCTCCCCATACGGGAGCGTGGATTGAAACTTTATCAAGCAGATCATCGGTCTGATCGGTGGCGTCGCTCCCCATACGGGAGCGTGGATTGAAACCCACACCGGACTAAATCGGTCTACGATGCGGTTGTCGCTCCCCATACGGGAGCGTGGATTGAAACCTCGGTATGCACGGGCGCACGCTGGTTGAGAAGGGTCGCTCCCCATACGGGAGCGTGGATTGAAACTCGTTGATTTGCGAAGCCTCTGCAACCGCCTTGAGTCGCTCCCCATACGGGAGCGTGGATTGAAACAATATCGATCTTGAGTTGATCGGACATCTATTATGTCGCTCCCCATACGGGAGCGTGGATTGAAACTAGGTGCGAAGGGTGCGAAGGAGGTGCGAAGGGGGTCGCTCCCCATACGGGAGCGTGGATTGAAACATATGGGTAATCTGAATGTGATCTTTCGGGCAAGTCGCTCCCCATACGGGAGCGTGGATTGAAACCTCTATTATCCTCTTAGATGTGGTATAATAGAGAGTCGCTCCCCATACGGGAGCGTGGATTGAAACTCGGCCGTCGCCACAAGTCCTCCACCGCGTCCCGGTCGCTCCCCATACGGGAGCGTGGATTGAAACGGTTTCGATCATCTCGTATTCGATCTTCCGCTCGGGTCGCTCCCCATACGGGAGCGTGGATTGAAACCTTGACGCGAACTCGGCTGTATCGGTCGAAGGTTGTCGCTCCCCATACGGGAGCGTGGATTGAAACCCTCGGCTGTATCTCCCATTGCCTTATTAAAGGGTCGCTCCCCATACGGGAGCGTGGATTGAAACACTTACGATCCAACGTCGCCGTCTTGGTTTGGTTGTCGCTCCCCATACGGGAGCGTGGATTGAAACTTCCCTTAGATAGGCTTGATGTTGTATGATCAGGTCGCTCCCCATACGGGAGCGTGGATTGAAACACTTACGATCCAACGTCGCCGTCTTGGTTTGGTTGTCGCTCCCCATACGGGAGCGTGGATTGAAACTTCCCTTAGATAGGCTTGATGTTGTATGATCAGGTCGCTCCCCATACGGGAGCGTGGATTGAAACCGCCCGGACACTCATTGCACGATCCTCTTTGGCGCGTCGCTCCCCATACGGGAGCGTGGATTGAAACTTTTGTAAGTTCGTGACCCTTAACTTTATTATCAGTCTCTCCCCATACGGGAGCGTGGATTGAAACCTCTTGCCGTACCCGTCGCTGGAGCGATTATGGGTCGCTCCCCATACGGGAGCGTGGATTGAAACAGGTGTGCGGCAACCGAGCTTTTTGATGCTGTCGGTCGCTCCCCATACGGGAGCGTGGATTGAAACCAGCTAATACGCACCGAATTGTGCGTAAGCGCCAGGTCGCTCCCCATACGGGAGCGTGGATTGAAACATCAACGCGGAAACGCTCAAGGCCCAAGCGCAGGTCGCTCCCCATACGGGAGCGTGGATTGAAACCGCAGTTTATCACTGGCTTGATCTTAGGCATCATGTCGCTCCCCATACGGGAGCGTGGATTGAAACTTGATGTATTCGACCGGGTGCTGCAGATCGTCCGGTCGCTCCCCATACGGGAGCGTGGATTGAAACCATTTGGCGAATGAGATGTTAGCGGACGTCATCGTCGCTGCCCATACGGGAGCGTGGATTGAAACCCCTCCTATGAAACAGACGGGCCGTATTCACCAGTCGCTCCCCATACGGGAGCGTGGATTGAAACCGGATCGCCGCCGCTGAATACATCCTAAAACACGAGTCGCTCCCCATACGGGAGCGTGGATTGAAACACAGCGACGGCAGTCGACGGCCAAGTCATAAGCGGTCGCTCCCCATACGGGAGCGTGGATTGAAACTTCTGGATAATACTTTGTTGCCCTGTAATGATCTGTCGCTCCCCGTGGATTGAAACGCCTATGTGGAGGAAAAGCTTCTAGGGCATATGGTGTCGCTCCCCATACGGGAGCGTGGATTGAAACATTCGGCGGCCGCCATCCGCGGCGTTCCGCCTCGTCGCTCCCCATACGGGAGCGTGGATTGAAACCGGGCGTATAGCCGATCAATAGAGTCCGCGCCAGTCGCTCCCCATACGGGAGCGTGGATTGAAACTTTGAAGAAGTCGGCGATATATGACACACCGCCCCGTCGCTCCCCATACGGGAGCGTGGATTGAAACTTTTTAATAAATTCCTTCTTTCGCAGAAGGTCGGGTCGCTCCCCATACGGGAGCGTGGATTGAAACAGATCGTTTACGCGGATACGCTGGACCAGCGACGTCGCTCCCCATACGGGAGCGTGGATTGAAACAGATCGTTTACGCGGATACGCTGGACCAGCGACGTCGCTCCCCATACGGGAGCGTGGATTGAAACTTAAGTGGGCAGCTCGTCGCCTAGGCGTTTATCGTCGCTCCCCATACGGGAGCGTGGATTGAAACACGCCGTTTTGAACTTTTGTTAGTTTTATCTCGGCGTCGCTCCCCATACGGGAGCGTGGATTGAAACCGAAGCCTAAACCGAAGCCGACCCCGGAAAAGCGTCGCTCCCCATACGGGAGCGTGGATTGAAACGCTTCGGGGCCGCATCCCTCAATGCAGCTCGCGGGGGTCGCTCCCCATACGGGAGCGTGGATTGAAACAACCAGCCCAACAATCTTCCCTCGGTATTCGTGGTCGCTCCCCATACGGGAGCGTGGATTGAAACTTTTAGCCTTGATAAGAACCTACGTTCGCATTATGTCGCTCCCCATACGGGAGCGTGGATTGAAACTATTCTACCCCTCGGACAAGGTAGTGGGGGCGGGTCGCTCCCCATACGGGAGCGTGGATTGAAACTTCCAGACAACTACAACGGTCGAGACGCTACACGTGTCGCTCCCCATACGGGAGCGTGGATTGAAACTCTTTGGTCTATAACAATCTTACCTGAGATTGGGTCGCTCCCCATACGGGAGCGTGGATTGAAACTTATAATTATACCCAAGTTTGTCATATGATAAAAGTCGCTCCCCATACGGGAGCGTGGATTGAAACCTCCTGCATCTCCTTGACCCAATACACCGCCGACCGTCGCTCCCCATACGGGAGCGTGGATTGAAACGTCCATTGTTTGCTTAAATGCGGGAACAACCGCCGTCGCTCCCCATACGGGAGCGTGGATTGAAACAAGAAAAACCGCTTCGGCTTGCGCCGGGGCAAGAGTCGCTCCCCATACGGGAGCGTGGATTGAAACAAAACGTTGTGGCGCGCGTTCCCACTCTTCCTTGGTCGCTCCCCATACGGGAGCGTGGATTGAAACCCCGCATCCCGGTCAAGGTGCCGTCGAAGCCGCTGGTCGCTCCCCATACGGGAGCGTGGATTGAAACCCGCAGTCGCCAACGCAGTTTTAGCTTTAAGAACGTCGCTCCCCATACGGGAGCGTGGATTGAAACTTTTTTTCTGGGCCAGTTTACGACGTAACCCTCGTCGCTCCCCATACGGGAGCGTGGATTGAAACGAGTTTGACGTACTGGGCGGCGCTAAAAAGTACCCGTCGCTCCCCATACGGGAGCGTGGATTGAAACGCGCGGTTATTCCGGCGAGCTGTACGACGGGGACGTCGCTCCCCATACGGGAGCGTGGATTGAAACTTAATTAGAATGACCCTCTGCGCCTGCTGACGGGTGTCGCCCCCCCCCATACGGGAGCGTGGTTTGAAACGACCTGGGCGATATGCACCGTAACTTTCCGGCCTTGTCGCTCCCTAAGCGGGAGAGCGGATTGACCCAACGATTGCGCGGTGCAGTCTCCGACCGGAATCGGCTACTCCCACACAGCAGCATAAAACAGACGAACCTGACAGCTTGTTGTCAGGTTCGTCTGTTTTTAGATGGAACGCCATCCGGCACTTATTGCAGAGAGACCGTATCGCCTTCCTTCAAGCCCTCCAGCACCTCGGTTTTATCCGTCGTTTCCAGGCCTGTCTGAATATCTCTGCGCTCGTATTGGCCCAGTCCGTTGTCCAGCATGACATAGGCAGAGTTCTCATCGCGCATGATGGCTATCGACGGCAGCGCCAATACATTTTCCTTGCGGCTGGTCTCGATATCGCCGGTCAGCGAAAGCCCGGCGATCAGATACTCGTTTGGCTCAAGGGAGATAATGACCTCAAACTGCGCCGCTTGATTCAGGCTGTCCTGGTCGGTTCCCGTCTTGGCAAATTTGGAGACATGCTTTACGGTTCCGGTCAGCGGCACATCCTTCATCGCGCTCATTGTCACCTTCACATTCATTTCCGGCTTAATCCGGAATACATCCTGCTCCCCGACGAGGGCGGTAAACTGCAGCTTGTCTAGATCGACAATTTTGCCAATATATTGATTATCGCTAAGCGCTTGCGGCTTCTTCGCTGCCGAATCGAACAGGAAGATGCCTGCGGTCGAAGCGCGGAATTCGGAATTCTGCAGCTTCAGTTTTTTCTGCTGCAGCTCCTGACGCCGAATCGATTTGCGCACGTCCTCCAGTTCCTTCGTCAGTCGCGAAATCTCCCGGTTGGCAAGCAGTTTCCTGCGGCTCTCCTCGGTTATTTCGCCTGCAACCGCTTCGGTGTCGAGCTCCATAATAAAAGACTGAAGTTGGGCTTCCAGTTCGGTTTTGCGAAGCTCCGCTTCTTCAAGTGCAATCTGGTTCTGCAGATCGGTCTGGTCCAGCCTGAACAGCACATCGCCTTTGTTAAGCTGCTGGCCGTCCTCGATCTTCCATTCCGTTACCTTGGAGCTGAACGGAGCATAGATCGGCGTTTCCTGCTCATACAGCGATTTTCCCTTGACCCTTATCGTGTGAACCAGTGTCTCTTTCGTGACCTGGAATGTGATGGCTTGGGATTCCACCCCCGGATCCGCGACCCGGGCGGGCTTCGACATGGAATACAACACGTAGCTGATCCCGGCAAGAATGATGGCGATAACGATCCACTTTATTTTTTTCTTCACTTTCTCTGCTCTCCTTCTCTCATACCGCTTTGAATTGGCAGTTGCGGAGTCTGCGTAACCTCTAAATGCAGCCCGTATCCTCAGTTGCCGTCCCGGCAGGGCGTCTTATGCTTTGCCGAAATGGATATCGATATCTCTAATCCCGCTTGATCGCGGTTAAAGCATCGGTCCGCGAAGCGCTGACCGCCGGATAGATGCCCGATATAATGCCTGTCATGATCGCAAAGGCTAGTCCGACCGGAATCGCTGTGTAAGGAATAAAAATCGCTATTTCCGACTCCCCGTTATTCAATGACAAAATAAGCGCGTTAATTGCCCATACAATCCAGTAGGAAAACATAATCCCCAGCAGCCCTCCCAGCAAACCGAGCAAGGCTGCCTCAACAATGAACATATTGCGGATCTGGGACAGATTGGCCCCCAGCACCTTCATAATGCCGATCTGCCGGCGGCGCTGATAAGTCGACATCGTCATGGCGACAATTATGGAGATCGAGGCGATGATCAAAATAAAGACGCCCGCACCGATCGCAATCGCCTTGAACACGGCAAATTGCTCCTCCAACTGCTCCTTCTGCAGCAGATTCGATTGCGTCGACACGGTAAGCCGCTGCAGTTGCTCCTCGACCTGCTTTACGTTTTGCTCCGCGTCCACCTTCACTTTAACCGAGTTATACGTAGTTGTGCTGTTATGTACCGAGGCTGGTATCAGCTCCTTGCGCAGCTGCTCGGCCGTTTCGATCGAGATGTAAACCTTGCGATCCTGGGCGATGGAAATATCGCTGCGGCCCTTGGGCTTCTTCAACACGCCAATTACCTGCAAGGGAGCGCTCGTAAGCAGTTTTCCATTTTCGTCATACTTCATCAGTTGAATCTGGGTCTGGTATAGCGCCGTCGGTATGACCATCATATTGCGGTATTGCTCCTGCGCGCTTCGATCATTTGCTGAACGTTCCATCGCTTCATAAAGCTTGTTTCTAGTCTCCTCGTCCATCAAGCCCATCGTGGCCCCGTAGCTGAGCACAACGGAATGGATATCGGAGCCGTCGGCCTTGCCTTGCGCGAAGCTCTCGCCGAAGTTCTCCAGCCGGGCCAGATCGGTAGCGACCACTTCGGCGAAGCCCTCTTTGCCGTCCGCTGTCGTCATTTCCAAATAATCAAATGTCTGATAGGGTGCAACAGCCGTGACATGCTTCATATTGCGCATAATCTCGAGCTTCTGATCCGTCAGCAGCCCGCGGTTTTTCGTCTCATCGCTGACCTGGTCGGACTCGCTCTGGCCCGGTATGGCGCCAGAATTAGGCATGACCGTAATCTCATCCATTTTCAGAAAGCTGTTCAGCTCAGATTCGACAATCTGCTGCGTCGATTCTCCGATGCTCATCGCCAATATAATTGCGGCACAGCCGATGGACAAACCGGCTGCGCACAGCATGGTCACGACCTTGCGCCGTCGCACCTGATCCCAAGACAGCCTTGTAAGGTCGCTGATTCTCAAGCTTGTACCTCCTCTGCTTCCGCTTGCGGCTCGACAGCCGGCTGGGTCGTCTCGAGTTGTCCGTCCCGCAGCGTAATGATCTTCTGCGTTTGCTGCGCCACCTCGCGCTCATGCGTGACAATAATAAAGGTGGTGTTCATCGACTTGTTAAGCCGCTTGAGGATCGCCAATATTTCTTCCTCCGTTTTCGTATCCAGGTTCCCGGTCGGCTCGTCGGCGAAGATGACCGAAGGCTCGGTAATCAGCGACCGGGCGATGCTGACCCGCTGCTGCTGTCCGCCCGACAGCTGGGACGGAAACAGCTCGGCCTTGTCCGGGATACCGACCTGCTCGAGCAGCTGAAGCGCCTTCTGCTTGCGAACCGAGGGACGGGTTGAATGAAAGACAAGCGGCATCTCGATATTTTCACGCACCGTCAAGTTCGGCAGCAGCTCATAGGCTTGAAATATAAAGCCGATATGCTCGCGGCGAAACTCGGCCAGCTTGTTCTCGTTCATCTTGACAATGTTATGACCGGCGATGTAAATGTCGCCTTCAGTTGGCTTCATCAGCCCCGCCATCAGATTGAGCAGGGTCGACTTTCCTGAGCCCGAGCTGCCCAGCAGCGCAATCATCTCGCCCTTGCGAACGTGAAAATCGATGTTCTGCAGAACAAGCGTGGTCTCGCTGCCATTCTTGAAAGCATGGGACAAGCCCTCTACACGAAGCAAGTTCTCCACTCCTTTATATATCTCTCTCAGTCCCTGCGTGTTATCCGATATAATTTCCGCAAGATACCAGACTTGTTGCCTCGCCGTCTATTTTACCAGAAAGAAACAACCCGTGGTTCGACAAATATCACTAAAAAAAGCAACTCATAAGCCTCTTCGCTTCAGGGCCGCTCTTTGAAATTCCCCAATAATCAATCTCCGCTCTGAACTTTCACTTGCATGCCTTGAAAGCATTGCCCAGCTTCACGGTGTCCGTGACGCCCGTTACCCGCAGCTCGGCATCGTATTGCTTAGGTTCAATCTGACGAAGAACCGAGACAACGGTTCAACCAGCGGCTCTTCTTCGTACCGATCGGTCTTCTTAAATAATTGTTCAATAGGATGCGTAGAAAAGGGAAGCAGCTTCTAATTGTTGGAGAATGATGCTATCTGAATTATACTAAAAGTATGTAGTGCGAACCTCAAGCTCACATGATTTTCCCGGGAGATTCGCACCTCTTGCTGCACAAGGGTTTTCGGGTTTTGGAGTCGTTTTTGAAGGCGATTTTCAAGTGAAAATTGACGATTCGCACTTTCGGACCTCAAATCCCTTGCCCTGTAAGGCCTCAAATGGGGCGCTGTCGCTCCCTGTACGGGAGTGTGGATTGAAACCCCGGGGGAGGGACGCCTTGGAAAACCCGCCTGAGGTCGCTCCCTGTACGGGAGTGTGGATTGAAACCTTCTCTTACGGCTTCCGCCGCCACTCTTCCCCCGTCGCTCCCTGTACGGGAGTGTGGATTGAAACGAAGTTTGGACCTCTGTCAAGATAGTAGACATAAATTTTAATGATTCACCGTATTAAAGTAATATTGTCGTTCAAAATCAGATGGGGTGAGATAGCCAATCGACGAATGAATACGTTCGTTGTTGTAGAAAACTTCGATGTACTCAAATATACTTTTCTCGGCTGCTTCACGGGTCGCATATTTGTTCAGATAGATGAGTTCCTTTTTGATGATGCTATGGAACGATTCAATGCACGCGTTATCGTAGCAGTTCCCTTTACGGCTCATGCTCCCGATCATGGAATAGACCTTGAGCTGCTTCTGGTAATCGTGGGAGGCGTACTGGCTGCCACGATCGGAATGATGCAGCACTTCTCCGCTGGGCTGTTGACGGCCGTGAGCCTGCCTCAGCGCCTGCAGCACTAATTCCTTCGTCATTCGGTCGCTCATGTGCCAGCCGACGATCTTGCGGGAGTACAAGTCCATTACACTGGCCAGGTACAGCCAACCTTCCTCCGTCCCAACGTAGGTCATGTCTGTCACCCATTTCTCATTGGGCTTGCTTGCCGTAAATTCCCGGTTCAATACATTTTCTTGCACCGGCAAGTTATGTTTGGCGTTCGTTGTGGCCTTATACTTTTTGACCGTTCTGGATCGCCACTGCTGCTTGTTCATGATCCTTGTCACCGTTCTCTCGGAGATCACGACGCCTTGCTGGCGGAGCTTACTGGCGATCTT
>NZ_JBHSEP010000030.1:0-83520 GCF_042654645.1 Cohnella hongkongensis
TCTACACCACGAATCCAGGGGGCTGGCCCCCATCGATTTATCGTGAAAGAATGCTGTCACAAGCAGCCTAGCAACAGGATTTCTTCATGAGTGTGTTTTCAAACTGCACTTTTCTTGACAACTCCAAGCCATCCGACGGCGAAATGCCCCTACTGCGACCGCAATCGCCACCAAACCAAGTGATGAAATCCTGCGAATGAGTGAGCATTCGTGAGAAAAACCCTTAAATACGAGGGACGGTTGCCACCGCGCTTATTATTGGGTTTTCGAGCGTAACGGCGCGTTTTAAGATGAAATAGCGGCTGCTGCAACCGTTACAATCCCCACATTGCGAAAACAGCACGATTAGCGGCGCTGGCAACCGTTACGTTAGCGGGTTGGCGGGCCGGCGTGCGTTGGCGGGCTAACGTGAGTTGGCGAGCTGGCTTAGGTTGGTGGGCTAACGTGGGTTGGCGAGCTGGCGTAGGTTGGTGGGCTAACGTGAGTTGGCGAGCTGGCGTAGGTTGGTGGGCTAACGTGGGTTGGCGGGCTGGCTTAGGTTGGTGGGCCGTAGGTTGGTGGGCTAACGTGGGTTGGCGGGCCGGCGTGCGTTGGCGGGCTAACGTGAGTTGGCGAGCTGGCGTAGGTTGGTGGGCTAACGTGGGTTGGCGAGCTGGCTTAGGTTGGTGGGCTAACGTGGGTTGGCGGGCTGGCGTTTGGTGGTGAAGTGCTGGTAGGTGGTGTGCTGGTGAGTAGAGTGCTGGTGGGTTGGCGCAAGTTGGCGCGAGTTGTGGTGTGCTGGTGGGTGGTGGGCTGTATGTTGCTTATGAGCGCCAATTTGTTAGGACCGGCGGAAGTGTGCTATACTGGGCTTAATTCTAGGAACGGAGGGTTGTCCTAAATATGTGTGCAGTTAATTATGGAAGATTGCGTTTTGTCACTTTGGCCCGCTAATTGCATAGTGAGCAAAGTCTCTGCCTGCGTGCGGAGCAAAACGGAATCGGACTGCCCATTTTAGGATATCCTGCTGCATAGGTGAGGGTACGGGGACAGCTCGTCTGTCTCTTTTTGGCGTACCCGGAAGTACTTGGCGCTCTCCCAGTAGTAGGAGAGTTTTGACGTCAGAGGGAGAGCCTTGACGTCCCGCCTCCTTGCAACCGAATCTCCTGCCTACTGTTGTCCTTGCGAATACAAGGTCGACCGTTTGTTTGAATGCGCATCATAAATCCTTTCCATTCCCGTTGTTCCGCCGCAGGCACTCGCCTGCGTTTTTTTGTGTGCCGCGGAAATCGACGAGAACGGGAGGAACAATTTTATGCGCAAACAGAACAAGAAGCATAGAACGATAAGAAAGCATAAAGCGGGGCCGAACTTCACGGGCCAGCATCTGCTGCACCATCCGCGAACGATCAAGCAGCTGGTGGATACGATCGGACTCCGTCGGACCGACACCGTGCTGGAGATCGGCGCGGGTACAGGGAGCCTTACGTTCCCGGCGGCCGAACAAGCCGGTAAAGTCATTGCTGTAGAGATCGATTCGGATTTCGTCGCCGCTCTCCGCGCCAAAGCGGAAGCCCATCCCCGCATTCATATTCTCCACTGCGATGTTAGGCGAATGCGACTGCCTGCAGAACCTTTCTGCGTCCTTTCGAATCTTCCGTTTTCCATCACGACCCCTATTCTTGAGAAGCTGCTCGGGGCCGAGGGCAAGGCTTTCCAGAGAGGAGCGTTAATCCTCGAAAAAGGGGCGGCTCGAAGATTTACCCAGAGCGTTACTCTGGAGCCTCGGGTGTTGATGTGGAGGATGCATTTTCTGATCGAGATGAGGACGGTCGTCCCCCGCACTCATTTTGCTCCGCCGCCCCGGGTCGACGCCGCCATTGTGCGGATTGTCCGCAGAGACTGCCCGCTGATCCCTGTCCAGGAAGGCAGGCGCTTCGCCGCCTTTGCGGCTTATGCGCTGCGCGAACCGAGGCTAATGGCGGCTCATGCGTTCGGTAATGTGTTTACGCCGCCTCAGATGAAAACCGCATTCAGGCAGGCCGGAGTAGCCCACGAGCAGGCGGTCGCCTCCCTGTCGCAGGAGCAGTGGGCGACGCTCTTCCTTGCCATGCTGCAGCATGTCGCCCCGTATCGTTGGCCGAGAGGATGAGGAGCCCTGCGGGCTTCAATCCTCCCTTTAACTTGACGACCGCCGCGCCGACTGGCGGACGGTCGTCTTCGTGCCGGGCAGTGGCTGTCGCGTTGCTCCCGGACGGATTTCCCGAGGCGTTCACCTCGAGAACGAAGGACGACGCCCTAGTAGCTTGCACGGCGCTGCCTAGCCGCCCGCGCCGGACGACGGTGCGTCACCACATGCCGCCGCCTCTCGCAGCCATGCACGGTGAGCGCGTCTGTCCGCCCGAACCGCCTTACACCCACGCATCGTTCGCGTATCCGCGCGCTTCCCAGTAGCCGACGTGTTCCCCCTCGATAAGCTCGATCCGATTCAGCCATTTGACCGACTTGTAAGCATACATTTTCGGAACGACCAATCGTACAGGGCCGCCCAGCTCGCTTGGAATCGGTCTGCCGTCGTGCAGCACCGCGAGCATAACATCGTCCATGTCCGCTTGCTCGAGCGACAGCGTATCCGTATAAACGCCGTCCCCGGAATAAAACTTTACCGTCGTTGCACTCGCCTTCACGCCCGCTTCCTGCAGCATTCGCTTCAGCGGGATGCCTTCCCATGTATTGTTGTACACCGACCACCCCGTCACGCAGTGAAAGTCGCTCACTTGAACCGTTCTCTTGAACGTCACGAACGTATCCCAGTTCCAGGTCATCGGCTTGTCGACCAGCCCGTCGATCGTGAACGACCAGTTGGCATTGTCGAACTCCGGAATCGGCGTTACCGTGTATATCCGAAAATTCCCCTTCGCTCCCCCGCCGACGGGCGGCAGCGAGGCGGGCATCGGCTCCGGCGCGGGCACGAGCCGGTTGCGGTCTCTGCTTACGATCTCGTCCAGGCTGCCGCCTCCGAGACTGGAGCCCAGAGCGCCGCCCAGCCACTGCAGGAAAGAAGGTCCTACCAGCACGGCGAGACCCGCCCCGATCGACCACTTGATGAAGGAGCGCCGGCTGTACACCGCCTGTGGTTCGGCAGCGGGAGGAGCCCCGGCCTCTTCCCTGTCGGTCGCCTTACGCTCGGCCCGAACCGTTCGCCGCTCCGGCTCCTTCAGCCATTTCGCCCGGGTGATCGAATGATAAATGATGTAAGGCAGACCTATCCAGGTGAGCAGATCGTGTGCGGTTAACGCCGCATTCGACCAAGCCGGACCGACCGCCCGGAACTGCCAGAGCAGCACGCCGGACACGAACCAGCCAAGCAGCAGCGCCAACACGACGAGAACGTTGAGACGCTGCCTCGGCTTCTTGCGCAGCTGCTTCCAATGCTTGCCTGCCAGCAATAAATAGTAGATCACCGGCAAGATCGACACGAGGCCGACAACGATGTGCAGCTCTTTCAGCCATACGCGCCCTTCCCCTAACACCCCGCGCCAGAAGCCTCCCAGAAGCACCAGACCGGATACGGCCAAAATGGCGACGATCCATCCGTTCCAGGCGTGAAGCGAGACCAGCTTTTTCCCGTACCCTTTTTGTAGCCGACTCAGCCATCGTCCCATCCCTTCGCACCCTCCCGCTTAGAATGCCGGATTCCAAAGCCAAGATCTCTCGCCCAAGCATAAACGGCTTACGCCGTCCTTGGGACCGGCGGGAGAACGTTTATGTCGGAGGTGATTCAGATAAGGATAACGAATTTTATACTTTCTGAAGCACCAAGCAAAAACGCCTTCGGCTTCCTCCAGACGCGGAAACGCGTTTTTGTCGGAGGGGATGCAGATAAGGATAGCGAATTTTATCCCTTCTGAATCACCAAGCCTAACCGGCTTACGCCATCCTAGGTTCGGCGGGACAACGTTTATGTCGGAGGCAATTCAGATCAGATAGCGATTTTTGTCCTTTCTGAATCACTAAACAAAAACCCGCCTCACGGTTGACCGCCTAAGGTGGGTTAGCTGACTCTTCGCGAGCTGAAGGGACATCCCATCCCATCCAAGCCGATTGTATGCAACCGGGCGTTCCCGCTCCGGTCTGTTCCTGACCTCATCTTAGCATAAGCCCCATCGAGCGAACAAGAAGCAACCGGGGCGGCCGTTTCCAGGTCGAAGCCGCGCCGGGCGGCACAGAGGCGATCGGAGGGAGGGGTGTACCGTTTATGCGTTCATAAGCGTCATCGTTATCGCCACCGAACTCGCCATCGCGTCGTGATCCATTGCCGAACAACTTGTCCACCGTCTCCGCCCTGAACGGTTATCCGGGTTCCCTCTGCGGCTACCCGGCTTGGCGCTCATTCAGTGTAGTCCTGGCGCGCGGGACAGCTCTCTACCCGAGCGCCGTTCTCTTGAGAGCGTCATGACGACACCCGTCCGGCTGAAGGACCATCGCCATCCATCGAACGTTTAACAATAATTATGTATCATTTAGAGCTAAATATTTATTGTAATTCGATAAATATCGTGTTACACTACTCTCAAATCTAAGGATAAGCGAGGGGCTTAAGTATGGAACGAGGAACGACACTCTTTTTGAAGGCGGCCGTCATTGTGATAGGGATCCCGATACTTGCCATCTTTATTTTCGGGGTGCCGGAGATCGCCGATTTCGCAGCAGATCTGTATCCGGAGCAGGCTTATTTGAGGTATCTGGTTTTCGTCGATCTGTATGCCACGGCGTTCCCTTTTTATTTTGCTCTGTACCAGGCTTATAAATTGTTGACCTACATCGACAAGAACCAAGCGTTCTCCGACCTGTCCGTACAGGTGCTGAGGAAGATCAAAGCCTGCGCGTTCGTCATCAGCGGCTTGTTCGCGTTGGGCATGCCGCTCTTCTATCTTCTGGCGGAGAGAGACGATGCACCGGGGATCATTCTCATCGGAATGGTTTTGATTTTCGCCTCTATGGTGATTGCCGTTTTTGCCGCGGTTCTTCAGAAGCTGTTAAAAGAAGCTATCGATATCAAATCCGAGAACGATCTGACGGTCTGAGGTGAAGAGCATGGCGATGATCATTCATATTGACGTAATGCTGGCGAAAAGAAAGATGAGCGTAACCGAGCTCTCGGAGAGAGTCGGGATTACGATGGCTAACCTTTCCATATTAAAAAACGGCAAGGCAAAAGCGATCCGAATCTCCACGCTGGAAGCGATCTGCAAGGCGCTGGAGTGCCAGCCCGGAGATCTTCTGGAGTACAAAGCGGACGAAGATTCTGAGACGTAACGAAAAAACCGCTGGCGCCGGAATCGACATTCGAAGGAGGAACCGACGATGAACGCCTCTGTTCCGCTCCGCCTTAAAGCATTCGCGATAGATTACATCTTTATCTGCGCGTATCTGGCCTTGCTGTTCGTATTTAGCGTTTTTGTGTTTCCCTCCGTGCAGCAGTGGTTCGTCGGATCGCCCGCGATCGCTCAATTATCGGGGTTCGCGCTCGTGACGATGCCGGTCTCTCTCTACTTTATCGTATGCGAATCGAGGAGGGACGGGCAGACGCCGGGCAAAAAAATAGCGGGAATCCGGGTGGTCGACCTCAATGCCGGGCGATTATCGGTACCGCGCGCAGCCGTGCGAACGCTCTTGAAGTTCATCCCTTGGGAGCTGTCGCATTTTATGGTTTACCGCTTCGTGCATGCGGGCGACGGAGAGCCGCCGCTCGTGGCGTATATCGCCGGCGGGGTCGTCTACGCGCTGATGATCGCGTATACGGCGACCGCGATCTTTTCTAGAAGGAAACAGGCTCTGTACGACGTCATCGCCCGCACGCAAGCTGTGGACACACGGTCTCTATAACGGCCTGCCCGGTCGCGCATCGTCGAAAAGCCGAAACGGTCGGAACGTTTGCCCGTAGTACATTAGACTACGTCTTTAGGAGGTATTCATGAAAAGCAGGAAATCATTCAGGTTGTTGTCCGTGACGCTGGCGTTGTCGCTGCTCGTGCCGACAGGCGCGATGGCAGCAGCGGCTCCGAGCGAGGAAACCCCCGCCTTCGAGAATACGCTTCGGGCCGCAGCGGAGAAAGCCGCGCTCCTGACCGGGCAATACGGTACGACAAGCGTGCAGTACGCGCTGATCGATCAGGGCGAGATCGTCGTCTCCGGCCAGTCCGGCGTCAACGACCAGGCCGGGCAGCGCCCTCTGACCGAGAACACGATGTACGGCATCGGCTCCACGAGCAAGATGTTCGTCACGGCGGCCGTGATGAAGCTGGCGGAGGAGGGTAAAGTCGAGCTCGATGCGCCTATAGTGCAGTACATTCCGGATTTTAAGATGAAGGACGAACGCTACAAGCAGATTACGCCTCGCATGCTGCTGAACCACTCCGCCGGCTTGGCCGGGTCGTCGCTTGCAAACGCCTTTTTGTTGGAGGATGACGATACTTACGCGCACGACACGCTGCTGGAGCAGTTGGCCGAGCAGTCGTTGAAGGCCGACCCGGGAGCTTATTCGGTCTACTGCAACGATTGCTTTACTCTAGCGGAAATTTTGGTAGAGACCGTCAGCGGCATCGATTTTACGTCCTATATTCATCGCTATTTTACTGAACCGCTGGGCATGTCGAACACGAAGACGCCTCTGGATCGTCCGAGCTTCTCGGCGATGGCGGGAATCTACCTCCCGGGCGTCCCGAACCAACTGCCGACCGAAACGGTCAATGTGATCGGGACGGGAGGCATCTATTCCACGGCGGAGGATCTGGTTCGATTTTCGCAACTATTCACGGGGCAGGCCGGAAGCATTCTGTCGGCCGAATCGGCGAAGACAACGGCGCAACCGGAGTATAGCAAAGGACTGTGGCCCGAGGATGCCGACAACTCGATAAACTTCGGACTCGGTTGGGACAGCGTGGACCTGTTCCCGTTCGGAGAATACGGCATTCAGGCGCTGGCCAAAGGCGGGGACACGATCCTGTATCACTCGTCGCTGGTCGTGCTTCCCGATCAAAATCTGGCGGCGGCGGTGCTCTCCTCGGGAGGCTCGAGCACGATCAATCAACTGCTGGCGAACGAGATTCTGCTTCATGCGTTGAAGGAAAAAGGCGAGATCGACGAGATCAAAGCCGAGAAATCGTACGGAGAACCCGTTGAAGCCGACATGCCGAAGGATTTGCTGAACTATGCGGGAGTATACGGCGCAACGAATCAATTGCTTAAGGCAGACATCTCCGAGAACGGAGAACTGTCGATCACCATGCCTCTAGTGCCGGGGTACCCGGCCGAGGTGTATACGTATTCGGCGGACGGGTCGTTCAAGAGCGCGGACGGAAGCGTGAAGATTAATCTGGTGGAAAAGAACGGACGCACCTACATTTGGACGCGGCAATACGTTTCGCTGCCGGGACTCGGCCAAACGGCCGTGTCTCAGTATTCCGCCGAGAAGCTCGAGCCCCATACCGTCTCCGACGAAGTGTTGGCGGCTTGGCAAGAGCGCGAAGGCAAACGTTATTATCCGATCAACGAGAAGTATTCGTCCATCTCCTATTTGCTGGCTTCCTACTTGAAGGTTCAATTGCTCGACGAGACGCCCGGTTACGTATTGGACAAAAAAATCACGGGCCCGAATACAGCGTCCGGCGACCTGCAAGTCCCGGGAACCGGCAGCAGAGATGCGATGGAGTTCCATTTCTACCAGGAAGACGGCGTCGAGCACCTGCTGCTCGGGGGCAGCCTGTTCGTGCGGGAAGAGGCTTTGAAGCCGATCTATTCCGGCAAGAGCTCCTCGGCGACGATCCCGGCCAGCGGTTATGCGAAATGGTACTTGATTCCCGATCAAGCCGCCGGCAAATCCATGAAGGTGAACCCGCTTGCCGAAGGTTCTTATGCCGTGTACGACGAGAACGGCGCGTTCGTCGACTTCGGCGTTGTCAGTCCGGACCATACGACCGTGCTGCCCAAGAACGGTTCGATCGTGTTCGCGGGCGAAGCCGGGGCGAGGTTCGAGATTACTTTGAAATAATCAAGCAACAACGCTTCGGCGTTCTTGGACGCCGGAGAAGCTTGGCGTAGACGATGCAGGTAATGATAAGGTGAAACTTATTAGTCCTGCATCGCCAATCATATGGCCCTATACGGGAAAGCCGTGGACCATCGACGACTTGCAGGACGTTCCCGCCTCCCATGCCCGTTCCATCGACAAGAGCGAATCGATCCTCTCGATCGCGATCAGCGCCTTCTTCAGCATTGCGCTATACTTCTATCCGGAATTGCTCGGTTGGTATTCGAAAAACAACGGCGAGTGGAGCTTTGTCCCGATGTTTAACGAATCGGCGCTTCGCCATATATCCCGTTCTTGCTGGTCTTGATGGCGTTCTCCGTCGTCCTCGCGGCTCTCTCCGACGCTTTCGTGGCGACATTCGCGACGAGTGTAGATGCAGACCTCGCCTCTTTCGAGAAAACATGGGAGATGAGCAAATACGGCCTGGTGGCTATAATTGTACTCTCTATGGCTTGGGATGGCCTTGCCGGTCTGAGAAGGGCCCGAAAATGACCGTCTGCGCCTTGAGCCGTTCAGCCACCCCCCGGACGTTCGCTTCGCAACGATGCGCCGCAAAGCACGAAGAGGGCTGTGACAGGTGTCGCCTCGCGACAATCTGCCACAGCCCTCTTCTCTGCCGACCTCTTCGCGCCCGAACGGCAGAATATAGTATTCTCCTATTCCTTGCTGTCTATATACGGATAGCGCTTCTGAATCATTCCTGCGTTACGCCAGTCGCACGATATTGCTCATAGATTCGGCACAGCTCCTCCGAAGGCCGTAGACCCAGCTCCCGGAGCAGCAATTGAGAATAACGCTCATAGGAGCTATGAAGAGATTGTCGATCCCCCATGGCCCCGAGAACCCTCAGCAGCAGAAGATTGGACTCTTCGTCAAATTCGTTGCGGGCTACCAATCTTCTCGCGGTATGGGCCGCTTCCCGATACTGCTTCCGGGCGATCAGCCGATGGACGAGAGATTTGGCGAAGGATACGTAGACGATCCCTAACCGTTCGCGTTCATCGATCGCCCAGATATAGGCTTTGTCCTCGAACAGCTCGCCTGCATACCGCTTCTCCAGCTCCGGGCCTGCCGCATCGTACTCCGTCTCGGATAACTCCTCTATGCTCTGCTCGAATTGAATAAAGTCGACGTCCATGCGACGGACGTCTACGCGATACTGCTCTTGCGTGGACACGATCGCCTCCTTAAACCCGTGCTTTTCTAAGCTGATAAACCGCTGTATTCAGATAGATCTCCGCGTTCTTAAGCGGCATGTCCGGGAAGATGTCCTCCAGAAGGCGGGCTCTGGCTACGCTTCGCCCCCGATGAACGAGCAAATAGGCGAAGAGCTCCGCGCTTTTCTTGGATATCCACTTTACCGCTCCCGCATGCCGGCTGACCGCCTCGAAGCAGCCCAGTCCGCGAACCGTCAGGCGTTCCGGGACTTGTCCCCCCGCCCCTTCGCTGGGAGCGCCTCTTCTGCCGGCCGCTCTGGCGATCGTCTGCTCCAGGCGTTTGCCGGAAATGGGCTTAACCATATAGTCCAGCGGATACACATCGTAGGCCGGCATCGCGTATTCCGCATGAGATGTCGTAAACACGATGTCCAAGTCGGCGCATAGCGAACGCAAGCTCCGGGCCAGCTCTAACCCGTTGTCCCCGCCGATCTGGATGTCCAGGAAGGCGAGATCCACTTGGTGGTCCCGAACAAAGTCGAGAGCATCCGCCGCATTCCGGAAGCTTCCGGCCAACTCTACGCCTTCTGCCTTCGCTAGCAGCCGTTTCATGGCGAGCAGCATGGCAGGCTCGTCGTCGACAACGAGGACTCTCATCCCTCCTTCCCGCCCCTCATCGTAAAGTGAAATACGCTTCCTTGCCCGGCTCGGCTTTCCGCCCACAGCTTCCCGCCGCTTCGCTCCACGAACTGTCGGCTGACGATCAAGCCAAGTCCCGAACCCTTTTCCCCCAATGTACCCGGAGACGAGGTTAGCGGCTTCTCCTCGAATAATCGAAGGAGTTGCTCCTCATCCACCCCCACCCCGTCGTCGCGGACGGAGATCGTTGCCGTTTCGCCGGATACCCGGGCTTCCACGCGAACGGTTCCTCCCGCCCCCGTAAATTTGATGGCGTTGGATAACAAGTTGCGCAGAATCAAGCCCAGAGCTTCCCGATCGGCGTACACGAGAGTGCCTGCCGGAGTCTCGTTCTTGACGCCGATCCGTTTGGCCTCGCTTTGAACTTGAAGCACATGGCAGCAATCCTCCACGACCCCGGACAACTCCAGCCATTGCGGACGCAGCGCCATATCCTCCCGCTGACTGCGGAACCACTCGAGCAGATTGTTCGTCATTCCCAGCGTTTGGCGGATCTGATCCCCCAGCATCCCGACGATTTCCCGATGCTCCTCGTCAAGCCGGGCTCTATCCTCTTCCAGCATCGCAATCAGCTGGTACTGCGAAGCCAGCGGACTGCGAATATCGTGCGACACGATCGTGAACAGCTGATCCTTCATCTGATTCAACTGGGCAATCTCCTCGAGATGCTTCTCCCTCTCCGTCACGTCCACGATCAGCGAAACGCTGCCCTGTTTTCGCAAATGATGAACGGGATATACGTTAACGTTGTAGATTTTCCTTTCGCTGTCCAGCCAAGCCTCGATTACGGCTCGCCCCTCCTGCATGGATTCGCACAATCGGCGCCATTCCGGCCAAGGCCTCAGCAGCTCCTTCACGTCCCGTCCGGAAACCGTCGTATGCCCCATTTTTGCGAACCACCGGGCAGCCTGGTTGTTGCTGTCGATGACCTTGCCCGAAGCATTGGCGATAACTATACTTTCCTGAAGAGTATCGAGAACGAGCGTTCTGGCAAAAGGAAGGATCGCGAAGAACTTTATCCTGAGAGTAATGACCAACATCAGCGTTCCTGTAAATCCGCAGTAAACCGACAACGGAAGCAGCCAAGACGATCCGCCGGGGTTCAGGAGCTTGGCGATCTCGAGAATAAACGGAAACGTGCTTAGAAACAGCACCCACATCCCGGGCTTGCGAAAATCGCTGCGGATATTCCGTATATATTGAAACAGAAAATACAGGCACGCCGCGACGATGCTGTAGCACACGAGGCCGAACGTGATGGAATACACGGTTCTCGCCGTGACCAAGTGGCCGTTAACGAGCTCGGCGGAACGATAGATCGCATGCAGCTCGGAATCGAACCAAGACAGCAGGGACCAGAGCGCGAATATCGAGAACAGCACAATTTTCCAGCCTAGCTTGACCGGCTTCTCTCGACCGACCAACTGATAGACGAAAAGCAGAAAGAAAGGCACGATTAAGTTCAGCGCCGTACTTTGAATATGTCGAAAAAACAGCTTGTCCGCTAATAAATAGCTGCTCTTCTCCAGAATAATCGTGCTGGAGTAAATCATTCGGCAGGCGATTACGCCGATGAGATAGCTAACCCCGCGTTCTTTCCTATACCCGTACACGAAAAATAAAATGATGCCCGACAGGACCACCGAAGCGGCCATAAGGACAAGCTCTACCGTGGAGTTCATGATTCAAGTATAGCACTTCGCCAATCGACAAAAAAAGACGGGCCCGCAGCGTCAATGGAGATGACGCCGGGCCAGTCTGAATCAATGCGTGATCGAGTTAATAGAGAACCTTCCACAGCCTCAAGAGAACGACGGCGGCTTCGGACCTCGTAGTCAGCCCGTAGGGCACGAACCGATTGCCGTCTCGCCCCGTCAGAACGCCGCGCTCGCGGGCTGCTTCGACATAATCTTCAGCCCAAGCCGGAATGCTTGTCTCATCGGAGAACCGAACATCGCCTTTATTTCCGGCCTTCCACTTCACCGCTTTGACGACCATGGCAGCCATTTCGGACCGGTTAACCGTCTGCAGGGGTCTAAGAGTACCGTCCGGATATCCCTCCAGAATCCCCTTGGCCACCGCTGTCCGGATCGCTTGATCCGCCCACCTCGGAATGCGGTCCCGATCGTTGAAGGGCACGGCGCCCGCTTCTTCGTCGGTCTCGATTCGGAGCGCCCGAAGCAGCATGACGGCGAATTCCGTTCGCGTCACATCGGCATTCGGCTTGAAGACGTACGCATTCACTCCCTCCACGATTCCCAGCTCTGCTGCTTCGCAAATATCCGATTTTGCCCAGTGCTTCTCCAGATCGGTGAACGGACAGCCCGGTACGGGCGGAATCGGATTCCCGGCACCGTCCTCCCCCGCCGGCTCCTCGTTTGGATCGCCGCCGGATGGGCCTCCGCCACTCGGGCCTCCGCCACTCGGGCCTCCGCCAGTCGGGTCTCCGCCGGATGAAGATGAGGCCCGGACGACATTCACCGTCCGCACGGCGTCCGTGGCCGCATTGCCCGAGCTATCCTGTACCCGATACGTCAGCATGTACGTGCCGACTTGATTCGCGTACACCGAGCCGCTGACCGTAATGTCGGCCGTCAAGTCTCCGTCTCCCACATCGTAGGCAGTCGCTCCAGGGTCCGTAAATGTGCTGCCGACCTGGATCCGCATCGGGTTGGCTCCCAGCAGCGTAAGGACCGGAGGCGCGGTATCTACGACCTCTACGATGCGAGACGTCGATATCCGATACCCGAGTGAATTCGTGACGCGATATTCGATGGAATAGCTGCCTACCCGCCCGGTGTCAACGGATCCGATTATCTCGATCTGCCCCGTGATGTCGTCGTCCCGCTCGTCGCTCGCCGAAGCTCCCGGATCGGTAAACGCGCCGCCGACCTCCACCTGCATCGTGTGTAAGCCGTTTAACAGCAGCTGAGGGAAAAAGCTATTGTACACGATAACGGTTCGAGTCGCCGTTGCCGTGTTGCCCACGGCATCCGTCACCTGATAGGCAAGCGTATAGGTTCCTGGTTGGGTGGTATCGACTGTTCCGCTTGAGACGATAGCCCCGGTCACATCGCCGTCCAGATTATCGCTGGCGGTCGCCCCCGGATCCGTGAACGCGTCGCCGCGCTGCAGTTCCATCAGATCGGAGCCGGTCAACGAAATCACCGGCGCCGTAGAATCCACCTCGAACGTGAAGATTTGCTCTTGTCCGTTCGCCGCGACGGTATCTTCACCGATCACCGTGATCGTATAAGTTCCCTCCGGGTAGTCGTCCTCGTTCAGCGTCGCCGAGAAATGAAAAGTCTGATCCTCTCCTGTGGCGACGGTGGCGTACACCGCCGATGTTACCGTCGCATTCACAGCATTCCGGATGACGTAACCGACTGCCAAGGGCTCGCCGATACTGCCGTCCCGGATCGAACCGGAGATCTTCAGCGCATTAAATCCCGAATTCGTCGAGTACGCCGCCAACAGCGGAGCTACTTGCACCACGGGAGAAAAAGCTTTTAAGTACGGGTAGCTTATCCCTTGCCGGATTCCCCAGTAGGCCGTCTCCCATCCCGCGTAATTGACTAAATTCTTCAGCTCGTCCTCGCTGATCGCCTCGGCGCTCCCCGGTTCCCCGCCTATAGTCGTTAGACCGGGATTCGAATCCGAATTCCAATAGGAGCTTTCGATAGGAACCGAGAACAACGGACTCATAGTATTTTCTCCAACCAACCCGCCGGCCGAACCGCTTGCGGAGCTGATGCTTCCTGATGCATAGCTGTTTGTAATATCCCCATAGTACCACTCTCCAACCAACCCGCCCGATGCGGCAGTGCCGGTCGCCGTAACATTTCCGCTTGCGTAACTTTCGACAATCCGATCACCATGCAGGTAACCTGCCAGTCCGCCTCCATACCCGGACCCGCTAACGAAAACATCGCCGGTCGCATAGCTTTGTTCGATGCTTGCACCGCTGGTTAAAGAGCCAGCCAACCCTCCTACCCAGCCGCTATTAAAGGTTAAACGAACACTCGAACTGCTTTTTTCAATTGTCGCGAACGTGCTTAGTTGTCCGACTAATCCGCCGGCACTGGAAGCTTGGCCTTTTATTTCGCCCGTCACCGAATTATTGGTTATCCTACCGCGGGTGGCCACTCCGACAAGCCCTCCGACTTGAACCGTCGTGCTTTGCGATGTAATATTCACATCCACCAATCGTACGTTTTGAATCGTCACCGAATCTCCCGCGGTTTGACCGAACAGACCGATATAATCGTCGTCCGAATCGATCGTCATTCCGCTAATCGTATAGTTGGCCCCATCGAAAGTCCCTCTAAAAGGACTCACGGAATTTCCAATCGGCTCCCAATTACTGTAGGCAGATAAATCAATGTCCGCCGCCAGCCGATAACTTGCGTTCAGATCCTCACGGACACGATACAGATCCTCATCCGTTCGAACCAGGTAAGGCTTCTCCGGAGACCCGTCCTCCTCGACCTCCCCCGCCCGAGCCTTTTCCAGCCCTGCTCCCATTAAAGGCAGTCCCACAAGCAACGCTACCAACGCCATAATCAAGCTTTTTCTCATCCCGCTACCCCATTTCATTCCTATTCCGTTGGTCAATCCCCACCAACTTATCAGAACGTAATGAAAGAGGAATGAAAGAACTTTATTTGCGAGCGCGAAAGGCTCCGGGGGAACGACCCGTTATTTTTTTAAACGTGCGATTAAAGTGTTCCACGTTGCTGTATCCGACCGCATAGGCGACCTGATAGATCATGCTGCCGCCCCCCTGCAGCAATTGAAGCGCGGTATCGATTCGCGTCCGATTAATGTAATCCGTAACCGTCAATCCGATTTCCTTCCGGAAGATCCGGCTGAGGTAGCTGTCGCTTACGTTGACGTGCGATGCGATCTGTTCCAACGACAAGTCGGCGGATGCATAATGCTCGTGAATATACTCTTGTACCGCGGCAATCAACGGGTTGCCGCTGCTGGATTTGGGCGTGCTTACGGCATGCCGCATATGCAGGGTTTGCAAGAGCGTCTCCAGCATTTCATCCCGGGTCTCGGCCATCTCGATCTGTGCAAATAAGCGGTTTCGTTCTTCCGGGCCGGGAATCAAATGACAGATGACGTTTTTGGCCGCAGTGGCCGTTGCCGCCGGGCTAAGGATGGCCTGAGCATCGCCGACATAAAAGGCTTCCTCGATCAACCTCCTCCAGTCCTCCTGTGCAGCGGTTTCAAGAGCGCGGCAAAGATGATCCGTTGATATATGCTCCACGAAATGGCAATCCCGCAAGTCCGAATAATAGCGCACCGCGCCCTTGGCGGAAGTGAACTCCATCATGCCGGCCATGATCGCCTCTTCCACCGCTTGGGCCAGATTCTGGAACGAATGATGAGCTCCGCTTACGCCCGCACAAGCCTGTAAATTAAAAAAACGCTGCAGCCCTGACATCCCTTTCTGAGCCAGATAAGCAAGCTCCGTCCGCATACTCATGCGCGAAACCGTGGTAGAGAACGATTTGATGATGCAAAAAGTGCGTTTGTCGTAAAAAAGGCACTCCAATTCCTTCTGACCGCTCAGCATTTCCTTCATCATCGCCTGCACGCCCTGATATAGTCGATGCTCATGGCCAAGGTAACGCTGCTTGATTGAGGGGAATTGGCGAAAGCGCATCGTAATCACGAAGAGATGGCCCGGTCGAATCGACAAGGCCGGACAGTCGGACGGGCCGCTCAGCGCTTCGAAGTCGAGATCGTGCAGCATTCTATGCAAATACGCTTGCGAGTCGAGCGGAACGGACCGTTCGGTCTCGGACTTCCGAAGCGCCTGCATCGCATCGCTCTGCTGCTCGATGATGCGCGCGAGCAGATCTCCTCCCATCTCTTCTTTATGAATGTAGTCCGCTGCTCCAAACCTTAAGGCTTGCCGAACGTATTCAAACTCATGGAAGCTGCTCAGGATCACAATGCGAGCTTTATGCTTCTGTTGACTATATTTTTCAAGGAACTCAAGTCCGTTCATAACGGGCATCTGGATGTCCAAGAACACCAAATCCGGCCGTAGCCGTTCGATCGCTTCCAAGGCTTCCTGCCCATTCGAGGCGATGCCGACGACCTCGCAGCCGAGTGCATGCCAGTCGATATATTTTTCGAAACTGGTACGGAAAAACGTCTCGTCGTCTACGATCATAATCCGCATGCTTCATCCGCCCGCTTTCTCGTTTCCATTGGAAGGGTAATAACGACCTTCGTCCCGCTCTTGGCCTTACTCGAGAGAACGACCCCGTAGCCGTCGCCATAGTGCAGCTTGATCCGTTCCATGACGTTGCGTATTCCGATCGAGTTAAAGCCCTCCCGGTGGACGCGGTCAGCTTGAATATGCCGTAACTGCTCCTCCGACATCCCGACACCGTTGTCCTCTACCGTTAAAATCAGATCCTGGCGTTCGACTCGAGCGCTGAGGGTAAGCAGATTGGCGGCCTCGCTGCCTTGAAAACCGTGAAAAATGGCATTTTCCACGAAAGGCTGCAGCAAAAATCGCAAGCACAGACCGTCCAGCGCTTCATCGGCAAGATCGAATTTTACATCAAATCGATCGCAGTACCGCAGCTGCATGAGGGAGAGATATTTTCTGACGAATTGCAGTTCGTCGCGTATCCTAACGAAATCGCCTTGCATCGAGGATGCGTAGCGAAGCATATAAATCAGATTTTCGGTGGCATCGCCGATGTTATCGGCACACTGCATATTGGCCATCCACTTGATGGTGTTCAGGGTATTGTAGAGAAAATGGGGATTGATCTGGGCCTGCAGCGCATGGATTTCGGCGGTTCTTTTCGCGCGCTCCTGCGCCACGACTTGATTCAGCAGCTGCTTCATCTCCTCTTGCATCCGGTTAAAGCTGTGCGCCAAATCTCCCACCTCATCACTCGAGGTTACCGGCACAAGGGTACGGAAGCGCTTTTCGACGCTGCCGGCAATGACATGGCGCAACCGATTAATCGGGCGAGAGATGGATACCGCGACCCAGATCGCGGCGCCTATCGCCGCTGCTAGCATCGTCGCCATGACAAGAGTCAAATTCTGTTGCCGCTTGCGAACGCTTTCAAACAAGAGGTCGGAATTGACAAACGTGACTACGCGCCATCCCGTAAGCTCGGACACGCTCTTCAGCAGAGCCATATGCTGACCATCCAGAACTTGTTGGTCGTAATCCGCATCCTGCTCGGCAAAGGCGGCCAGCGGGCCTTCGGCAGTCAATCCGACTTGTTGACCGCTGCTGTCGTAGACGATTCGCCTGTCCTGATCCAGAATATAGCGGCGAACGCCGATTTGCTGTTGCTGGCGGAAGGTTTCGTTTAATTGCTGTGCATTGATGATCAGACAGAAGTAGCCCAAATAATGACGATTGGCAGGATCGAAGATCGGGCGAGCCACGGCAATGTAGGTGGAAGGGTAAGGGTCCGGTCCGCGAAAAGTAACCGTAGTGCCATCGGCCGCATGCGCATCCTGCAAACGCGACATGGCCTGGTCCAGCGCACGCATAACGGCATCGTCGGGGTAATATCCGCCGACGAATCGGGTGTCGGATGTCACATTGACCAGCACGGCGGTGCTGATCTTGCTGTTATATCTCAAGATTTGTTCGTGAATATAGCGTTTGTACAGTCGGGTGTCCGTTGTAATGTCCCGGAGTCCTTGCTCCGTGCGATAGTCGCGATGCAGGAAAGACTGAAAGTCGCTGTTGTAGTACGGGTAGGTCGTATATTTCCTCGCGCTGTCTAGTACGGCTCCCAGCGTGAGCAGCATTTGCTGGTTGACATTCTGGTAGGATGCAATCGCATGGGTGCTCATTTCCTGATAGATGCGCTGCAGAAAAAAGAGAACGGCCACAACCAGCGGAACCAGAAATCCGAGAACGAGAAACAGCAATATTTTTTTCAGAATTCCGCTCTTCCACAGATGATTCGACTTTTTTGCCAGGATAGCTTGTCCCCCCCGACAGTCATGCAGTGCTGTCATGACTAGTTTAGCAAAAAAAACGGATGCAGGAATAAGAAAAGAGTGACCGCAAAGCGGCCACATCTTTCCATAAGTGCAAGGCATGCATGTCAGAGTTCGAGGGCGCGTCCGAATGCGCCATGGTGCAGGCAGCACTGCGCGGCAAATTCGGAAGCGGATTCGGCGGCAAGCGCTATATCGCCGTCATGGTTAAGATAGGTGAAGAGAAAAGCCGCAATATAAGCATCGCCCGCGCCCAACGCATCGATCGCGTTCACCTGAACGGCCTTCTGCGTATGCTTACAGCCTTGTTCGAAGACGCAGGAGCCTTGCAGACCGCGCGTAATGACGACAGTACGCGCTCCGCTGCGCAGAGCCGATTGGGCAAGGGTCTCTATCTCATCCTCCGATTTATGGCCCCCGGAAAAAAAGGCAAACCGCAGAAGAGGGCATAGCCGCTCGATATTTTGAGGCGTATAACCATCCGAAAAGTCCATCGAGAGCGGGGCCCTCCGTCCGATCGCCGGCAGAAACTCGTCAAGAAAGCTGTGCACGCTGGTATGAACGAGATCATACTGCTCCATCAAGGCGTAATCTTCGTCGCGAAGCCGCAGCTGGGCCATCAATTGCGCCACGTCGAACCCGTTATGGCCGACGAAGTGGCGATCGCCCGTCTCGTCTACCCGGATATAGTTCTGCGCAGTCTTGGCGCGCATAACACGTATGCGATGGGTGTCCAGGCCCTCCTCCTCAAGGACGCGAAGAAAGTGGCGGCCCGGTTCGTCATCGCCCATTAATCCGATGTAAGCCGCTGCTTGCGCGCCGTAACGGAGGGCCAGCACGGGAACGTTCACGGAGTTGCCCCCGGGATACAACATTCGTTGGTGAAGATAAGCGTCCATGACGCTGTCGCCCACGCCCAGGATTTTCATCTGTACAGCGCCCCCTTGCCGTCAATACTTCTCAACGCCCATATACCGGCGAGAGGACATCGGATGTCCTTTCAGCAGCGATATCTCCGTGCAATAACGTGTGCCGAGGTTATTCAATACGAGAGTTCCGACATAAGGACGCGTCCATTCCGCAACCCCGGACAGATCGAAGCCGGCGGCATCCAACACGGTCAGCTTGGCCGTGATGCGCTGCAGGAACTTGACGGCTCGTTCTTCCAACGGACGGGTTTTGCCGGTACCCAGGTAAGCGAATACGGGGGTTTCCTTGTCGATGGCCTCGAACGCCCCATGGAAAAATTCGCCCGCATGCAACGGGGACGAGTGGATCCAGATCGATTCCATGAAATTGCAATTGGTTTGAACGTAGGATACGGAACAATTCAGGCCGGCAGCGATCGTGTAAATGATCGGCTCGTCCAGGTGCGAGAGCGCGAATTGACGGATTCGGGACTTGTGCTCCGCCGCAGCCCGGTCGCAAATCTCTTCAAGCGCAAGCATGGCGTCATCCATATCCTTCGCACGTTGGGTGCCGTCCAACGCGTCCAGCAGGGCAAAAATCGTCATATAGACTTCCGGATAGATGCTGAGAACCAGCGGATAGGGATTGACCGGGTCGTCGTAATAGTAAATGGGATAATCCACCGCTTGTTCCAAGGCGGACCCGGGCGCCGTGGTAAAGCAAGCGGTCAAAGCTCCCTGCTCTTTGGCCAGCTTGGCGGCGGACACGGTCTCGGGAGTGCCTCCGCTCTGGGAATTAAAGAGAACCAGACAGTCTTGGCCGAGGCGGCGCGGAGGGTCTTGATAAAACTCATTGGCAGAATAGGATGCCGTGAAGACTTTATCCGTCTCGCGCTCCATGATGTACTTACCCGGGTACAGGGTAGCAAGAGAACCTCCGCAGGAGACGAAGTAGACGGTCTGCAAATGGCGACCTTCCACCGCTTTTTTCAACGAAGCAATCTGTTGGCGAACAAGCTCGAGTTTATCTGCATGCAACATGGTGTATAATCTCCTTTTTCATCCCGTTATTGTCGTTATCCTTTAATGCCTACCATGGCGATACTCTTGGTAAAATATTTTTGCAGCAAGATGAAGACGATAACCATCGGCAAGGTGGCGCATACGACGCCGGTCATCGTAATGTTGATCCACTCGTAATACTGTCCCTTGAGAGCATGGAGTCCCACCGTAATGACGTGCATGCCGGATTTATTCGTCAAGGTTACCGGCCACAAAAACGAGTTCCAGCTGTCCTTAAAGGCGAAGATGACCAGCGTAGCAAGCGCCGTTGTGGCATTGGGAAGGACGACGCGGAAGAAGATGCCGAATCTTCCAAGGCCGTCGATCCGTGCGGCTTCCTCGATCTCGTGAGGGATGGACAAAAAGAACTGCCGCATAAAGAAAGTGAGCATGCCGCTAGTGAGAAAGGGAATGATCAGCGCCTGGTACGTATTCACCCAGCCCAACTGCACGCTCATACTGTAAATAGGCACCAGCGTCACTTGCGCCGGAATCATCATGGTGCCAATGATGATGAAAAATACGAGCTTGTTGCCCGGGAACTTGATTTTGGCCAGCGCATATCCGGCCATCGTATTCACGATCAGATTGCCGAGAATAATGCCGCCGCTCATAATGGCCGTGTTTTTATACCAGTTCAGCAAGCCGGATTCGAAGACGTGCCGGTAATTCTCGAATACCCAGCGATCGGGCATCACGAGCTTTCCGATATCCGGCTTGTCGAGGAACGAGGTGTACAGCGCAAAAAGAAAAGGCAGCAAATAAAGGAGCACGGCCCCGATCAGGACGAAGTGACGAATGACGGTTAACCATTTCAGTTTAGCGGAATATTTGTTCATTACGCATGATCCTGACTGCGGCTGGCAAGCGCGCGTTGAATAATCGAGATAATCATAAGCACCGCAAAAATAATGAACGCTGCAGAACTGCCGTATCCGGGATTGAAGTAACGGAAGTTTTGCGAATAGAAGAAAGTCACAAGCGTACTGGTTGTGCCGGCCGGACTGCCAACGACGCCGCCTGAACGCGCAAGCGTATACGGTTCGTCGAAGCACTGCATGCACCAGATAATGCTTAAGATAATGACGAGCGAGGTCGTCGGCCGCAGCTGCGGAATCGTGATGTACCACATGCGCTGCAGGCCGGAGGCGCCGTCGACCTTGGAGGCTTCGATAATGTCGTTCGAAATGGCTTGCAAGCCGGTAATGAATAACACGACAAAGAAACCAAGGTTCTTCCAGATGACAAGAATGCAGACAAAAGCAAGAGCAGTGCGCGTATCGGCCGCCCATGTTACATTGGGAATTCCGAATAGGCGATGGAGCAACGTCGGGATCTCGCCGCGCTCTATAAACAAGTACATGACCGAAATAGTTAGCGCAACCGCCGAAGTAACGGCAGGAATATAATACATCGTGCGATAGGCGGCTCTGCCGCGAATGACGGCTTCGATGTTATACGCAACGAGGAAGCCAAAGATCACGAGAACCGGAACGCTTACGCCGGTGATCACAACCGTGTTTTTGGCGGCCAGCCAAAACGCGGGATCGGCGAACAGCTTTTCGAAATTGCCCAGGCCGATGAACCGCGCATCCGCCATTCTGAGAAAGTTGATTTCCTGAAAGCTGTAAAGCAGAGATTGAAGCGCCGGGTAATAGAACCAGACGAACATGAGCAGCAGGATTGGCGCCACGAAAATGTAACCTGCGACATAATCCCTTTGAGCCAGAGACAATCTGGTTTTGGCTGGAGCGGCTGTCAAACGGTATCCCTCCTCTGCAGCAAGAAGTCATGCACGGGTTAGGGCGGGCGACAGAACTCCTGATGACCGCCCTGCATGAGAAGCATCTGATTTAATTCCTCATCTCTGATAGCCGTCCTCCGCCATCTTGTCCAGCAGGTCCTTGACCGTGCCGCGATTTTGGAAGATAACGGATTCTAGTCCGGTTACCAGATCGGTTTTGAAACGGTTTGCCGATACCGGATAGTTGAATGCGACTGCCGTGTCGGCAGTTTCCAGCACCACTTTCATTTCCGGATAGAGCTCTTCATAGGTGGGGACGAAGGAGGTCATTGCGGGAATATCTCCGCGCTCCTCTGCGAGATAACGATAAGACTCTTCGCCCAGCATGGCTGCAATGACCTCCATGGCCGCTTCCTTATTTTTCGCCGAATCCAGCATGGCCAGCGCCCACCCGTACAGCGTGGACTTCTGAACCGTTCCTGCCGGGATCGGGACCAGCTTCCATTCGAAGTCCACTTGCTTGTCGCGCAGAGTTGCGACATACCAAGGGCCTGCCGTCGTCATCGCGACTTTACCGGAAGCGAAGGCGTCGACATCTCCGTTAACACCGATCTGCGCAGGAGTAGCTGCAACCTGATGTTTGTTGAATAGATCCACGATGAACTGCAGGCCTTCCTGGTTGCCTTCGCTGTTCATATTCTCGCCGAAGTTCCAACCGCCGCCGAATGCGTGCAAGTATTGCGAAATGTGGAACTCGTGAAGATTAACGCCGACGCCATACTGGCCTTTTTCCTTATCGGTGACCGCCAGAGCTGCCTTGACCAAGTCCTCCATCGTCTTGGGCGCCTCCTCGATGCCGGCGTTTTTGAGCATCGTCATATTGACCGCCAGCGCGCTGATCGTAGTCGTCAGCGGCAGAGCGTACTGCTTGCCTTCATACTTCCATCCGTTGACGTTAGCGGCATCGAGCTTGCTGGTGTCATAACCGACCTCCTCGATCAAACCATCCAGCGAGGTAAACGTTCCGTTAATGATGAACTCCAGAACGCCCTCGTTGTTCAATCCGATCAAATCCGGAGCCGATCCGGAAACGATCTGGGCGGGAAGAACCTTCCACATTTCCTCCTCGGAGGGATAGTATTCCGCAACAACTTCGATGTTCTTTTCTTTCAATTTCTCGTTGGCGGTATTCATGAAAAATTCCAGCGCGCGTCTCCAGGCGTCATCCGGAATGCCCGTTGAAAATACCACTTTCGTTTTTTCGACGGACGGACCGGCTTCCCCCTCGGATGCCGATTTGGACGGCGAGGCGGCTTGTTCCGATTTGCTGCTGCAAGCGGTGAACAGCGCAACGACCATGACAGATGCCAAAAGCAGACGAATAATCTTTCCCACGAATGCTCTCCCCCTTGTATTTGATGATGCCTAGGCGTCGGTTCTGTCTCAGTGTAGCACCGCTGGGGTTAAACGAATTGATGATTTTTGATCGATTCATTGATGATTTTTGTCGTCTTTTTAACGAGCCTTATAGGGGCTCCGAGCGGCAGGAGGGCTGCAACTGCACTATTGCTTTGTATCCTTTACTATTCAAGTTTGACTAGGTAGAGTTTGCAGACTATAATAAGCTATGCCGTATTCAAATTTGACTAGTGGGTCAGATCGTTGTGAAGGAGGTAAATTCGTGTCTACCGCCAGACTGCTCGTATTAGGTTCCATTTTGCGAAAGGGAATTAGTCATGGCTACGCGGTATATCGTGATATCACTTCTTGGAATGCTGAAGCCTGGACCAACATAAAGCCCGGATCTATTTATCACGCCTTGGACAAGCTCGAATCTCAGGGGATGACGAGGTCGGCTCATTCAGAGGTCAATGCCAAACTGGGTCCGTCGCGCAAGGAATATACGGTCACCGAACAAGGAGAAGCCGAATTCAGAGCTTTGCTTGAATCCGCGCTTGTTAGTGTGGACATTCAGCAGCTTTCAGCAGGAATTGCTTTTATGGACATGCTGCCACGGCAAAAAGTGGTTGAGCTTTTACAAAAAAGGCGGATTGAACTAGAGAAATCGACTGACTTCCTAAGGAGTTTGCCGACGGAAGAGCACCCGACCGAGCCAGCCAGACATCCAGAGCTTGTCGGAACTTGGATTCGTTATGTTGAGAATGAGTTGGCCACTACAGAAAGAATATTGGGCAATGTTCAGACAGGCAAATACGAGTTCAAATCTGAAAGTCAGGAGCGAAAACGATGAAGCAGGCGGATTTTGAATCATTTATTATGGAATTGCCGAATGTACAACGAGAAGAGATTTTCGGATATTCATTCTTTTTTGTCGGCGACGATCACCGCCTTCCGTTTGTCACCATTGCCCATTCGGACAATGACTATGACCATGTGTCCAACCTTGACCGAGAGGATGTATTTCGCCTTAATATAGGGGTTAGCAGTGAGACATTCAACAATCTCATCGCTTCCGAAGCGGAGGAAGGCATGGATTACACCGCGCTAAACGTATTTCTGCCCCACCCCCAATATTCCCGGCAGCATTTCGTGTGTATCCTTAATCCGGTTGGCGATACTGCCGAGAAAACGAAGCAGCTGATTGCAGAGGCTCATTTCATTGCGGAAAATCGGCTTCAGCGTAAGGGTGGAAGCTAAAAGACGTCAAAATACTAGAAGGCGATTCCTCCGCCTTCTTTTTCTTTTTGTATATCTGTTATATAATAAATATAACAGATATACAACTCTGAAGGAGAAGTCGACGTGCGCGGAACGTGTCGTCAGGCGAGTCGGTTGGGAGGCAACGTTCCTTCGGTAATTGGGGATACGGAGTCGGACAAGGAGAGATGTTGATGTTCATCGAGCTGGATCTGCAATCGGAGACTCCGCTATACGAGCAATTAATTAACCAGCTGATCGAAGGGATCGCATCGGGCGCTCTAAAGCCTGGCGATCCGCTTCCATCTGTCAGGAATCTAGCCGAGAATCTGGGCATCAATCTGCATACGGTCAACAAGTCGTACACCTTGCTGAAGCAGGAGGGCTTTCTGCAGGTGCACCGGAAGAAGGGCGTTATCGTTCAGCCGGACGCGATGCCGGGCGTGACGGCGGAATTCGAGGCCAAGCTGTTTCGACAGCTTCGTTCGCTTGCCGCGGAAGCGGCTGTGCGCGGAATGACGGAAGAAGCTTTCGTGAAGCAATGCAGAAGGCTGTATGGAGACACCCTTATGAAGCGCGGAGGGGACGGGCAATGATGAATGGAACGGTCATAGCGGTCGCAAGCCTTTATTTCATTCAAGCGCTGTTGATCAGCGTCCAAAATTTCTTCGGTCCTCGAACCTTGCTGTTCGGAGTGCCGATTCCGGCTGCCGAGACGAAGGATCCTGCTGTTCGGCGGATACGCGTACAATATACCATTCTGATGGGGATAAGCGTGCTGGGTATGGCCGCCGCCTGCTTTTCATGGATTCGGTACCTGGGCGTTGCGCACGCTTTGATATACGTTTTGATCGCACTGTTCCTTCCATTTCCGTTCTCCGGCATCGCGATCGCGATCTGCAGACAATCGGCGCTACGATTGAATGCAATCCGTGGTTGGCAGGTCCCCGTCGAAAGCAGAAGGGCTGCCCTCATCTCAAACGGACGACGCCGTTCCCCCGTGCTCGGCTTGCCATGGTTCGGCGCCCACTTGGCCGTTATCGCCGTATGCGTCGTCATCGCCGTTGTGAAGTGGAACGATATCCCGGTTCATTTCGCCATACATGGGAACGCGGACAGACTGCCGGACTGGTATTCCTGGTATTCCGCCAAATCCGTCGGTTCCGTTTTCTATGAAAACTATGGCCAGCTGATCGGAACCGGACTTTTTATGCTTCTGAACCTCATTGTCGGCCGGACAAGAACATCTCTGGATCCGAATGACCCGGATCGTTCGCTGCACAAGCAAATCCAGCACAAGCGAATTCACTCTTTCGTGATATGGGGGATATCGCTAGCTGTGACCGTGTTCCTGGGGCTGTTCCAGGCGGGCAGGATCTATTCCTTCAAATTGGACTTGTGGATCCAATTAACGTTCGCGCTCATTCTTACGATCTATCTGCTGCTGCTGGGCATGCTGGTTTATTCGAGGGCGAAGGGATTGGACCAATTGCGCGACTTCTCTTCGCAGAGAGCTCGTCATTGGAAGGTCATGGGCTCGGTCTATTACAATCCCGACGATCCGGCGATCTTCGTTCCGAAGCCTTACGGCATAGGCTGGACTGTCAATATGGCCAAACCGACAGGATGGCTAACGGTCTCTGCCATGGCGGGGATCCCACTGATGTTCTTACTATGGGTATGGCTCCTGGTCAAGTAAACGAAGCAAATTTCTACCGAGGAGGGAACCGATTCCGATGAATCCAGCCGTCAAGTGGATGCGAAAAATCAAAGACAGCCATACCCGGCAGAAGCTGGTAAGCTATCGGGACAAAGCGGAGCTCATAAGGAAACGGAATTTGGACGCATGGGACGAACAGCGGCTGCAAGCGGAATCTCTCCGGCTGCAAAAGGAAGCAAAATCGGGTACGCCTTTGGACGAGCTGCTTGTCGACGCCTATGCGCTAGTCTGCGAAGCAGCGAAGAGAAAGCTCGGATTACAGCCTTACGAGGTCCAGATTATGGCTGCCGTCGCGCTGCACGAAGGATTTTTGATCGAGCAGCATACCGGCGAAGGAAAAACGCTCTCTGCTGTCCTGCCTGCTTATCTCCATGCGCTAACCGGCAAAGGCGTGCACATTCTGACGTTTAACGACTATTTGGCCAGCAGGGACGCGGAATGGATGGGCCCGATCTATCGGTTTCTCGGTCTATCGGTTGTCGCCGTTCAAGCGGGCATGAGCTTGACCGAGAAACGGGTAGCGTACGCCGCGGATGTCACCTATGTGACGGCCAAAGAGGCGGGATTCGATTATTTGCGCGACACGATCGCGATCACCGCAGACGACACCGTCCATCGGGCTTTTCATTACGCCATCATCGACGAAGCGGATTCGCTGCTGCTCGACGAGGCGCGCGTTCCGCTCGTCATTGCAGGCGAAACTGCAGCTTCTGAAAGAAACGACGACACCACGTTCGCGGAAGTGGCCAAGCAGCTGCGTCACGAAGAGCATTTCGTTTTCGACGAGTTTAACCGCAACGTCTACTTAACCGAGGCAGGCGCCGAAAAGGTAGAATCGCTGTTGAACTGCGGTAATTTGTACGAAAGCCATAACAGTCATGCGTTAACGTCCGTCAATTGCGCTCTTCACGCCAATGCTCTATTAAAACGGGATATCGATTACATCGTGCGCCACGGTAAAGTCGAGCTCATTGACGAATATACCGGACGCGTGGCGGAGAACCGGCACTTGCCGGACGGGCTCCAAGCTGCGCTGGAAGCCAAGGAAGGGCTGCGTTCGAAAACCGGCGGCCAAATACTCGGCACCATCACGCTACAGCATTTTCTAAGCTTATATCCGATAATCTGCGGAATGACGGCTACCGCCCAAGCTTCCGCAATCGAATTCAAAGAACTTTATTCGCTGCAGGTGGTTCAAATACCGCCCAATCGCCCTTGCATCCGGATCGACCACCCTCACAAAATCTATACGCATAAGGAAGCGAAGCTGAAAGCGCTGGTCGCCGAAATGGTGTCCGTCCACGCGACCGGAAGGCCGATGTTGATCGGCACGTCGAGCGTCGAAGAGTCGGGCATTCTGGCGGAGCGTCTCCGGCAGATGGGCGTGAACAGCTATGTGCTTAACGCGAAGAACGACGCGGAAGAGGCCGAGATCATCGCCAGAGCGGGAGAAATCGGCGCCGTAACGGTGTCCACGAATATGGCCGGGCGCGGTGTGGATATCAGGCTTGGCGGCGGAGATGCCAAGCAGGCGGAGGTTGTCGCGAAGCTGGGCGGGCTGTATGTGATCGGCACGCATGTGAACGAGAGCGTGCGAATCGACGACCAACTGCGCGGGCGCGCAGGCCGGCAGGGCGATCCGGGGGCGTCCAGATTTTTCGTAAGCTTGGAGGACGAGTTGATCGTGCAATTCGGCATCGACAAAGCGATTCCGCCCCTGTATCGCGATCTGAAGCAGGACGAGCCGCTCGATGAAGCGATGCTCCGCAACAAAATCGCCCACATTCAGCGTGTGATCATGGCTCAAAATTTTCACATCCGCCAAGAGCTCAACCACTATTCCGATATGGTGGAGGAGCAAAGGCGCATCCTGTATCAAGACCGCCTCGCTATTTTGACCGGAGAAACGCCAATGAGCCCTTCGGAACGGCGCGTCAGATTGTTTTATATCGACAAATATTGGGCCGAGCATCTTGCTTATGTCTCGTACATTCGCGAGAGCATCCATCTGGAGGCCCTCGTGAACCTCAACCCGATTCACGAGTTTCATACGCAAATCATTCAGGCGTTCGAACAAATTCCGGAGAAGATAGAAAAAGAAACCGCGAGAATGCTGGCCAAGCTTGGCCGTTCGAACGATCCTTCCGAGTGGGAACGGTTAGGCTTGAAAAGCCCTTCCTCAACGCGGACGTATATCATCAACGATCAATATGCCGAAAAGAACCTCCTGGCCCCCGTCGCCGTAGGTCCCGACTTTATCGGCGCTTTAACGCTGATCCTGAAGCCCGTCCTCAGACCCGTTCTCAGCCGGCTTTTTAGGTGGCTGCGCGAGCGGTAAGGGTACAAGCTCCATCTGTACCCTGTTTCTCCTATTTGTCCCTTATGACTATGCCGAAAATGAAAAGCCTTCCGCTTTAATATCCCAACTGCCGTCCTGCGGAAAGCCGTTGTTCTCCAGCATGATCGCCACTGCGAACAACAAAGAGCCGTTCCCCGGCAAATATAAAGGCAAATCGGTTCGACCTTTCTGATAATTGTTGCCACTGGCAACAAAACTGTTTTTGGCGGTATCCATGAGAAGCAGGTCAACAGCTTCCTCGCGTCTGCCTATCGCTGCCAAAGCCATGGCGATGAACGCGAAGTCCCATCCCCACATGGTGGAGAAGTCCCAGCTCTGTTTGACTTTGTCGAAGGTTTTTGAAACAACGTCGTGTTGGACCTGTTCGTTCGGAATAAAACCGCAGCCGAACAGCATAGACGGATGATCCCGATTAAAATGCTCAAACGTGTCCGGACAATTTTCATGCGCCAAATACACGCCGTCCTTAAGCGGCAGTTCGGCAAGGTTCTCGCATACCTTTGTCCACACCGAACAGTCATGATTCATTTCCTTCGCCCATGAGGCTGCAGTGCGGAGGCCGAACCGCCAATAAGCCAACTCGAACGTCGGGTTTTGGGTGACCTCCGGCTTATGTTCCTCCTGCGCGGGAATTAGAGGCATTAATAAATCGTATTTCCCGGTTTTCAGGTTTAACTGAGCGAAATCCGCCATAAAGTCGGCAGTTTCCTTCATCAGCGGCCAGAATTTCTCCAAAAACACTTCTCGTTCCTTGCCCCGCTTTGCAGCCAGAAGCAAGTTCAGCATATAGACGATGTGCGGTTGCTGCCAGATTAATAACGTACCGATAGGGGATGGGCTTTCCACGCCCTCGTAAGAAGTCATTTTCGGCCAACGCGCGCCCTTGTAGCCGTTGCGCGCGGCATTCTCCTTTGCTTTGTCCAAGATTTCGAAGTACCAGTCCAAGCTTCTTTCCAACCATTCGCTGCGCCCCCATAAGGCGAACTGCGCGCTGTGAATAAAATGCATCTCCAAATGAAACTTTCCGTACCAGCTGTTGCACATGAGCCCCGTTTCCTGTGGCGGCAGATCTCCCGCCGAATGCACAGCGGTCAAATATTGCGACAGTACAATGCGGCGTTCCAATTCCATAGCACGCGGATCTCTACATGGCGAGAAATCCACGGCTCCGCCCTTTTGCCAGTAGACGTCCCAACCTTCGCTGGCATCCGCGACAACTTTTCCGAAATCCCAATCGGCAGCGTTTTGCATGTCGGTCTCATTTTTGAAAAAGCCTAAGGCGAATGCGGCTTCTCCGCTTTCCAATGTGAGATGAAGAGTGTGCTTGGCGACAGGCACGAATAAGCAATCTCCGAAAGCTTTGACAAAATAGCGATCCTCGTCAAGCTTTCGCAGTATTCTACTTCCGGTGACCTCAGTCGTGTGACTTTCCGGGCTCGACCAGTCGCTTCCATTGGTTTCGTGAGAAGCGTAAGGGAAGGAGATTTCGACATTCAACTTGCTGCCCGCCGGGCATGTGATGTGAACTCCCAGCACGTCAGCGCTTTGGGCGCATACGGTAACAACAGTGACTTGTTCGCCAAGAACGTTAAAATGGCTGTGCAGAGCTCCGGAATATAAATCCAGTTCCTGCCTGATGTCCGTAATCTCCGAAGCGCGAATCGCTTTGCCGCTGTGATTTAGCGATATTTTGGCCAGATTGAATTTATGGGGATTGTGCCGCAGCCAATCGTATACTTCTTCATTTCCGGGCTTGCGGTCTGAGGCATAATAGTAACTTTTCCCGTTCAAGCTGTATTCCGTCATCTCCAAATCGCTGAATGCAAACTTGCCTCCATCGCGATTGGGTCGGGAATGCCACCCCCATTGAGACATCGTACACAAGGGCGCATGGGCATTGTCGTATTCATGATATAAAGTTTGAAGACCCGTGATATCGGCTGTAAAAGCAAACCGGCCGTTACCAACCGAAATGGGACTTTCCAAATCCATGGCTGTTAATATCGGATTGTGGCGCCTCACTAATCTTTTCCTGTCCATCACCGTTTTCAGCTCCAGTCATTTTTGGATTTGATCGTTAGCTTGCCACTTCAGTAGCGTGCTTTTTCCAACACCATCTACCCATATACCCCTTGCACAAAATACTAAAACAGGTCTTACGATCTTGTATTAAAATTACTAGTCACTTCAGTATACCAAAACCTCCTGATCATACCACAGCCGGGAAGGTTTAGAAGAATACGCCGGTCGATTCCATATTGATCTTATATAAAAAATGACATATTTTTCATGGATCAAATATATTGCTGTGGTAAAATTATCCTAATGAAGAGACAGACCCTAACTTATGGAGGAATGTGGATTGAAACGCAGCAGGAAAATCGTCATGGCTTTTCTAGCTCTAAATCTGGTATTCGGAACATTGCTTTCCTCCGCGTTCGCAGCGGTCCCTCAGGATACGCAGAGTCATTGGGCATCGGCAACGCTGCAGAAGTGGGTCGAATCTGGACTGATCAAAGGGTATAAGGACGGCTCAGTCAAACCTGATGCGCCGATCAAGCGCAGTGAATTCGTGGCATTACTGAATCGTGCACTGAAGTTGAGCGACGCCCAAAACGATCTCGCTTTTGGCGACTTGCCGACAACGAGTTGGGCATTCGACGACTTCGCGATCGCCGTGAAAGCCGGGTACTTGCAAGGCGCTGGCGGCAAAGCCTACCCGAACAGGTTGACGACCCGCCAGGAGGCGGCTGTCATGATCGCGAAAGCGTTCAAACTGGACTCGGCCGGCGTCGCAGACGCCCCTGTATTCAAGGACGCCGATCAGATCGCCTCCTGGAGCAGGGAAGCGATCACAGTATTAGTCGCGAAGAAAGTGCTTAAAGGCGACACAGAAGGCAATATGCGTCCGCAAGCGGCCATCACCCGCGCGGAAGCGGTCGTCGCGATTGATGCAGCCCTTGCCTTGAAACCCGTCGCTACGGCGAAAGTGATCGATAGGGCCGGCGTTTACGGCTCCGCCGACAGGTCGGAGACGATCGAAGGCGACATGATTATCGCTTCCGACGGCGTTACGCTTCAGAATACGGTCATCACCGGAGATCTGATCATAGCCAAAGAAGTCGGAGACGGCGACGTGACTTTGAAGAAAGTAACGGTCAAAGGCACGACGAAAGTTAACGGCGGCGGAGAGAACTCTATTCACGTCGAAGATTCCGTTTTGCTTCGAGTTATCGTGGACAAAGCTTCCGGTAAAGTGCGTATCGTCGCGATTGGCAAAACCAAAGTCTACGACGTTATCGTCCAATCCGCAGTCAGATTGGAAGAATCGAACACGACGGACAGCGGGTTCGCCAATGTAGAGCTGGCCAAAGCGCTGCCGAAAGACGCAAGCGTCGATCTCGTTGGCCAATTCGAAGACGTTCGCGTGCTGGTCGCTAACGTGAAGATCAACATCCCGAGCGGTTCCGTCGATCATCTGATTGTCGCGGACGGCGCGGAGAACAATACGATCAACATCAGCAAGGAAGCGCAGATACATAAGCTCGTGCTGAACGCGGTATCAAAGCTGATCGGCGACGGCAAAATCGAGAGCGCGACGATTAACGAGAAGGCTACAGGCTCCGAGTTCGCGAACAAACCGGCTACAGTAAACGGCCCCGCCAAAGACGACATTAAAGTTTCGACGCCAAACGGCGGAGGCGGAGGGGGTGGTTCAGGCACGGGGACAAATCCGAATCCGAGCCATCCAAATCCAAGCTGCACCGTCGATTGCGACAACTCGAAGCTGAGCGCCATTTCCGTGACCAGCAGTGTATACGACCAATTGCAGCTCGTACAGCGGGACGAAAGCAAAAATATTGCTGGCACCGGCTTTAATAGCGATGCCTTGTATTATTCGGTTGACGTTCCTCGCAGCTTCGTGGAGTCCGACATTGCCGTTAGCGTGACGGCCGCCACTTATGCCAAAATTTCGTACTCGTTGACACAGAACGACGGCACTTATCTCGGCGGATTTTTACAGAACGGTCAGAACACGATCAATGTGCATCTGAAACCGCTGGAGGACGCACATCTTTATCTATTCGTGACAAGCGGTAACGGCAAGAACGCTAAGGTTTACGAGATTCAATTCGTTTATGATCGCGATATCCAAGAAGCATTTTATCTTCAGAACAATATCTTTTACGAAGGGGCTCCCTATCAATTGGTGAGCAACTCACTGGAAAACGGGGATGTCGTAACCGTCAAGATTCCGGCCTCCAATCATTTATCGCAGCAGGAGACCCTAGTTACCGGCACTGTTAATTACGGCCAAGGTCTCGTTCTATTGAATGGATTCGAACCTACTCTTCCGCAAGGTAATCTGCACGTAACGGTCGCCCGGGATGGACAGCTTATCATGGATGGCGAGTACGCGTACGACTTAACAAAGGCCCCAATCGTCACGAACGGCGACGGCATCGAGATCTCCCTTTGGACCAAAGCCGAGTTGACCGCTCACGATCAACAAGGCAATACCATGCACCGGTCCAACTATGGCTACAAGGTTCGCTTTGACGCTCAAGCGATAGCTGCTAATCCGCAGTTGGCGAACGCCAAGTATGTCAGCTTCAAGTGGCACGATATCTATATTGAAAACTCGATGCCGGGCATTTGGACGAAAGAAGCCACGAAGTTCAGTTGGAATCGGTTCTGGGCCGTTCACGAGCTCAAAAGAATAGACCAATTTGAAAGCACGCCATATACTCATCTTTTCGTAGGCAGCAATTCTGTCGAAGAGGTCCGTAACCAATACATGTATGTATTCGCTTTTGACGCGAACAAACAATTGATCGGTTATTACACTCATACCGTTACCTTCGACGCAGACCATGTAGGCAGCCACGTCACGCTGGTTCCGCCAATACCACTACCTCAGCTGCCTTAACGGAGAAAATACAAAAAACCCGAGAAACGCGCGCTTTCCATAAGCGCCTGCTCTCGGGTTTTCGTTTTTAGGCCCTCTAATCGACTTGATCCGGGAGCTTTAGAAAAACGTTAAGACGGACTTACCCAGTTTAATTGTTGCCACGGCGTTTAGTGCCATATTTGACGATAATCGTTGAGAAAATAAAAAATTAAAAACGACTAATCCCACGCATAAAATTCAAAATTGCTTCAATGCGTATTTGATCAGCACAATCTTCGCAACAAAAAAACTTAACCTTTCTTTCCTTAGCTTGTTTATATTCTAGTGAACCTTCGTATACCCTGAATGTTTTTTTACAAGCATAACAAAGTACATCATAGTAAAACATGGGTAACCCCCTTAGCGACACATCACTTCTTAGTGGATATGTCGAAGATTGTAACCAGTTCTCTTGTATATTCCTGAACATCTAAATGAGGCTTTCTCATCAATTCCATGGTGAACCCGTCAATGGCATTTCTTATTGTTAGCGCAATCACCCTTGCTGATGATTGGGTAAATTTCCGAAAAAGCCCTTCTTGCACCCCTAGGGCGAGAATATTTTCAATTGGAACTAAAACAGCTTCATCATGGTCTGCTGAAAACTGAAGCTTACCCTTAGCAGTTATGTTTTTAGAAACCAATTTTATAACAGCGAAAACATGCTGCCGATTTTCAGCTACAAATGCAAGATTGGATTCAATATACACTCGAAGCATTTCTTTAGGAGATTTTTGAGCCTCTATTCGTGGAGCAATGTATGATTGCCAAGCTATATAGTATTCGATAGCTATTTGCTCCAATAATTCCTCTTTATTTGCAAAGTGATAAGAAATGACCCCCTTGCTGATTTTTGCCCGTTTCGCAATTTCTCCTAAAGAGGCTTGAGTGTAACCTACTTCTGCGATTGTCTCAATCGCACATTTTACAATTTGAGCTCTACGAGCTTTTTCGATGAATGACATTTGTTTTTGTCCAGATGGTTTGTTTTTTATACTCATGGTTTTATTTTAGTACGTACGTACAAAAAAATCAAACAAAAACATCTAGTTGAATTTATCTATACGGTTTTACCTCCTCCGACTTTTTCAAATCGCCGTCTTGGTAAAAATGGTTGCTATTAAGACAAAAAGGAAAAACCGCTTAAATAATTCATCCAAACATGTCCCTCTGGAAATTGTATCTGCAACGAAGCTTTGAGCCACTCTCTGGCTTGTGGTGTAAGCAAGGGAAAAACAGTCAAGAAGTCATGATGATCCTTTTCTCGGACTTTTGAACTTCCACCTTTATAAAGAAGCTGTATTTCTGGTTTTAAGTATGGGATACCTTCTTTTGTTTTTGCTATTATTTCTGCCATTGGTCTGTTGATAGACTTTTCCCTTCCGTAAATCCACGAATCATGGCTTGAATCTATCAACATAATTTGAAAGGCCCATGGGGAGTTGCTATCTTTACTGACCCATATATCATTTGTAGTGGCGAGAAACTCTCCTTTTTCCCGAAGAGCGAGCTTCCCATTCTCAGCCTTGTACAGCGTCCAACCTTCCGATAGATATTGGAACGCAGTTAATTGCTCCTCACGTAATATTATTACGTCCACATCATCATGTTTCCTTGACTGCTTGCCCGCATATAAATCTAAAGCCCAGCCTCCTGCAATACACCATGTAACAGGTATCTCTGAAAAAATCGTGCATATTTCGGATACACTTAAGGGCACCCAATTGCTGATATCCGTCCTCAAAGTAATCCTCCTCATGCAACGTAGAACTTTACAATTCAATCGGTGCTCGATCCCAATAAGAACATTTGCTCCCATGCTGTTAATGAGATAAGATGAAATTGTACAATTGAATCTTGGGTGGGCATGGTTTCCCTTCGAAAGGAGGTGAAGCCATGGAAATCAAAGATGCAATCCTCATCATGATCGCTTTTTCAACCTTTGTCATTGCTCTTTTAACATACATCGCGAATAACTACAAGAGAAAGTAAAAACCCACCCCAAGGTTAGCGCCGTAGGTGGGTTTTTTGTCGCTTATTAACTTGAAGGGACATCCCATCCAAGCCAATTGTATAGGCCGAGTGTTCGCGCACTCGGTCTTTCTGAAAATAATTCTAACATATACGATACAGCATTAACAAGTGGGTTAAATACTGCTGCCAGTCTCGCCGACAGACCACTGTAACGGATATTTTTCCCGATCTCTTGTTTGCAAGCTGTTGACAGAAAAGCCCAAAGAGGGCTGCGACAGGTTACATGCTCCTAACCTGCTACAGCCCCCAAACCCGCGTCTGACGCGGCCCTACGCCTTTCCCTCTTCCCCCGTCGCAATTGGATTCTCCGGATACGAAATCCAATCGCTCCAGCTGCCCGCATACAGCTTCACCCTGCTGAAGCCCGCTTCCTGCAGGGCCAGCACGTTCGGAGTAGCGGTGACGCCGGAGCCGCAGTAGACGACGATCTCGTCGTCGGGGGACAAGCCGGCACTCGCGAAGCGCTCCAACTGCTCGTCCGCATTCTTCCAGCTGCCGTCGGCGCGGCGCACCTCCGCCCAGAACAAGTTTCTGGCCCCCGGAATGTGTCCGGCTGCCGGATCGATCGGCTCGACCTCTCCGCGATAGCGGGGAGCCTCCCGGGAATCGATCAGGACGTAACGTCCCGTGCCCAGCGATTCGCGAACATCGTCGACCTCGACCAGCATATTGTGCTGCACCGTGGCGAGGAACTGCGCGGGAACGACGATCTTCTGCTCGGCCGACACCGGGCATCCGGCCTCCTTCCATGCGGAGTAGCCGCCATCCATCACGAATACGTTCTCGTGACCCAAGTACTTCAGCAGCCACCACAGCCGGGAAGCCATCGCCCCGCCCTGATCGTCGTACGCGATGACGCGCGTGTCGCTGCCGATCCCCGCCCTGCCGAAGCGAGCAGCCAGCTCCGCCGCGTCCGGAAGCGGATGCCGGCCTCCGTGCTCGCCGAGCGGCCCGGACAAATCCTTCTCCAGATCCATATAGACCGCTCCGGGAATGTGCGACTCCTCATACGCCTTTCTTCCGGCCTCCGGCTGGCCCAGCTGGAACCGGCAGTCCACCACGACCAAATCCGGCTCGTACAGCCTGGCCAGCACCCATCTTACGGAAACGATATTTTTCATCTCGATTGACCGCCTTTCATCGTTATTCCATGTCTTAGACGCTTCCTGCCGCGGCTGCTCCAGCGGAGCGAGCCCGCTCCAGCGCTCTGGCGGACAGCAACGCCCATACGATCACCGCAAGCATCAGCACCGCGAAGCCCGCGAACAGCCATCGCGTCGCCTCCATCCCGTTCTCGTCCAGGAACCATCCGGTCAGCTTCGGCATCAGCGCGCCTCCGATTCCCCCGAACGCCATCAACAGGCTGGTCGTTCGCTCGGTCATCCCCGGCACCGCCCGGTTGGCAAAGACGAGCGCAATCGCGAACATTCCCGACATCGCCAGCCCCGCCAGGAACGTCAACGCGAACGTCGACCAGGTCCCGCTCAGTCCGCCCATCAGCACGAAGAGCGCCGCAGCGGCGATGCAGGCGACCAGCATATAGGCTCCCCCGCCCCAGCGGTCTGCCGCTTGTCCCGACACCAGTCTCCCGATCGCCATCGCTCCCCAGAACAAGCTTAGCGACAACGAGGCCGACGACTCCGTCAGTCCGTTCTGGTTAACCAGAAGCGACGGAAGGTAATGCACGAAGCTCATCTCCAGCCCGACGTAAACGGCGAAGAATACGGAGCAAGCCGCGAGCACCAGAATCGCCAATCCCCGATTCGGCATGCGGCGCAGGCCGGCTTCCGCATGTGACGCATGCTCGGGAGGCCGATCCAGAATTTTCGGCCAGTAGACCCACCAGGCCGCCAGCGTCACCGCCGCCATTCCTCCGACAAGCGCAAACGCCGACTCCCAGTATCCGCCGGAGATGAGCGCCGCCCCGGCGAACGGCATCAGCAGCGCGCCGACGCCGAAGAAGATTTCGACCCTGCTCATCGCCACGTTGGCATTGCCCATCGCCGCTCCAATAATGAAAGACCCCACGACCGCCTCCGTCGTTCCGAAGCCGTACCCGGCGAACGGCGCCACGGCCAGCATGACGCCCCACGGCGGTTGGAACGCATAGAGAATCTCGGCGGCGGCCATCATTCCGAGAGCGCCGAGCAGCAGCGTCTTCTTGCCGATTCGTCCCATCAGCCACGGCGCGAGCATAATGCCGATCAATCCGCCCAGAAACTGATTCATGACCAACTGTCCGCCGTCTCCGTACTTAATTCCGTACGCCGCGACCATCGGTTCCATCACCGTGCCTACGACGAGCTGTCCGATGCCGACGACCAGGTAGGCCATACACCCTAAGAACACTAATCTACGCACGACTTCCTATCTCCTTTTTCACTATCAGCCTCCTTATCATATCACGTTCTTTCTCCTTTGGGCTCCCGAAGAAAATAAGGCCCGCCCGACATCCATCGAGACCTTCCGTCCCGCTTCCCTTATAATAGAGCGTAAAGCAGCGCTCCGCATGAAAGACTGAGCCGACGGAAGGAGAAAAAGGATGAGCCGACAGCCCGTTCCCCCGTTAAGACTGGAGCCGATGACCGAGCAGGACGGTCAGGCGATATGCGAATGGCGTTATCCGGAGCCGTACCACTTGTTCCGATGGCCGTCCTGGGCCGATATGGTCAAGCACGAAAAGGAGTTTGGCGATCCTCGCATCCGGGCGAGCCAATACTTGTCCGTACGGAACGCCGAAGACGGACAGCTCGTCGGATACGTGCAGCTGTTCCCGATGGAACGGACGATCCGAATCGGGATGGGCTTACGCCCGGACTGCTGCGATCGGGGGTGGGGAGCACGCTTGACCGAACTGGTCGTTCAGGAAGCGGCCAGACGCCAGCCTGGCGCGGAGATCGATCTGGAGGTCGAGAAGTGGAACCGCCGAGCGATCCGCACCTACGAGAAAGCGGGGTTCGGGATCACCGATCGCTACGACCGGAGAGCCGCCCACGGGATCGTCAGCGTGTACTGCATGGTATGGCATAAGCGCTAGGCCCTCTTCATAGAACTATAGAGAACAACCAAGAATGAGTTTGCTCCTGTCAGGCAGTTTCACCAGAAAAGGGCGCGCAACCCTTATGAAGGAGGCTGTAACTGAATGAAGGCGCTAAACGTCATTAGCCTGATCCTCGTTATCTTGGGAGGATTAAACTGGCTATCGGTCGGCTTGTTCGAGTTCGATGTCGTCAGCGAGCTGTTCGGCAGCGCAGTGGAGATCGGCTCGAAGATCGTGTACATCGTCGTCGGAATCGCGGCGTTGTACTCGATCGTCCTTCTTCCGAAGGTCGCCAAGGACGACTGAAGCGAGGGGCACAATAGGCTGCGGCAGCTTCCCGGCGGCTACTCCGGGACAAGTGTCGCGGCCTCTTTGTTTTACAGCCGGTCGTAGGCTTTCGCCGAATCGATATCGAGCCGCGTCAAACCTCCCGAATGCCACGTCGTCAGCCGCAGCGTCACGCGCCTGTAGTCGATGGCGATCAGAGGGTGGTGGTTCATCCTCTCCGCGACTTCCGCGACCTGGTTCACGTACGAGACCGCCTCCATGAAAGTCGGGAACACCCTCGTCCGTACGAGCCGTTTGCCCTCCTACTCGACCTTCCACCCTTCCAGCTCCGCCAGAGCCTCCTCCAGCTCCCTTTGTCCCAACAGCGGGTTGCCGCCCATCGTTCTCGTCCTCCCTTTTTGTCTTCCTCTTTCCGCCCGGTTCGACCCGAGTCCTTGCTCCACTAAGCTTTTCCTTGCGACGAATTTGCGAAAAAGAGGGTTCTTCTCTAAAGCTTTCGCCCTGTTCTGTCGATAAACCTATTATCGTGTCGGTTGAAATTGCACTTTCCTGTCGCGTACATAACATTCTTCCATATTCCGGGGTGTACGATGAAAAACTCAACGATTATTGGTCTAGCTCTAGGTCTGGTAGCTCTTGTATTCGGGATGTACCTGAAAGGCGCCCCGATCATCAGTCTGGTGAACAACCCGGCCGCTTACGTCATCATCTTGGTCGGAACGGTCGCGTCCGTCTTCATGGCGTTCCCGATGTCGGATCTGTCCAAGGTTCCCAAGCTGTTCAAGCTGCTCTTCGCCGAACCGAAGCTGCTGCCGCGGCAGCAATTGATCGGCATGTTCATGGAATGGGCGACCATTACCCGACGCGAAGGCTTGCTCGCTCTGGAAGCGCGCGTCGATGAGATCGAGGACCCTTTTCTGAAAAACGGCATGCGCATGATTATCGACGGCAACGAACAAGACTTCGTGCGCGACGTTCTGCTCGAGGACATCTCGGCGACGGAAGACCGTCACCGCGCCGGCGCGCAAATCTTCTCCCAGGCCGGCATGTACGCTCCGACTCTCGGGGTGTTGGGGGCCGTCATCGGGCTTGTCGCCGCTCTGGGTAACCTGGAGGATATGTCCACCCTGGCTCATGCCATAGCCGCCGCGTTTATCGCGACGCTGCTCGGGATTTTCACGGGCTACGTGCTCTGGCATCCGATGTCCAACAAGTTGAAGCGGCTTTCGAAACGCGAGATCGATCTGAAGCTGATGATGGTCGAGGGGCTGCTGTCGATTCAGTCCGGCGTGTCGACCATCGCCATCCAGCAGAAGCTTCTGGTCTTCTTGACTCCTACGGAGCGGTTGGCGTTCGCCGAGAAGGAGGACGAGCAAAGTGAGCAGAAAACGGCATGAACCGCATGAGGAGCATGCGGACGAATCCTGGCTGCTTCCCTACTCCGACCTGATGACTCTGCTGCTGGCGCTATTCATCGTATTATATGCGGCCAGCTCTGCAAACACGGCAAAATTGGAGCAGATGAGTCAGGCGTTCAAATCTGCGCTAAGCTCCGGGATCGGCGTTCTCAACGGGGGCTCCATTATGGAGGACGACCAATTGAAGCGCCGCACCAACGACGTTCAGACCCGCCTGGACGACGGGCGCACGAGCAAGAGCCGCGAGACCCTGAAGCAGGAAGAGCAGAAAAATCTGGAGCAGCTGAAGGACAATCTGGACGAGTACATTCAGAAGAACGGCTTGTCCACGCAGCTCGAGACGCAGTTGAACCAGTCCCAGCTCCTGATAACGATACGGGACAATGCGCTGTTCGCTTCCGGCAGCGCCACCGTCAAACCCGATTCCCAGAAGCTGGCCGTTGCCATCGGCACCATGCTGCAGCAATACACGGACTACGAGATTCTGGTTACGGGGCATACCGACAATCAACCGATCAATACGGCCGAATTCCCGTCCAACTGGGAGCTCAGCTCCAAGCGCGCGATCAACTTCATGAAAATTCTGCTCGAGAACGAAGCCTTCGATCCGAAGCGATTCAGCGCCACCGGCTACGGAGAATTCCGGCCTCTGGAGAGCAACGCGACCGAAGCCGGCAGAGCCGTAAACCGCCGAGTCGAGGTTTCCATTCTGCGCAATTACGCGGATCCGGCCGAGACCGGGCAGGAGCTAACGCTTAACGCAGCCCAGACGGACGGCGAAGCCTCGGAATAATACTCGAATAGCGCGGAACGCCCGGAGAGAGCTTCTCTCTGAGGCGTTCTTCTCGTTTCAAGGCGACAGGCCTTCCCTTCGCACCCCTCGCAGCGATGCGCCCGCCACGCCGCCGCTGCGAGCCGCCCGAACTATAGCGGCGGCTACCGTTTGTCCGCATGAACGGCTTGTACTTGGCGAGTGGATCGACGAGCAGCGGGTTCAACGGCCTCATCATGATGAAGAAGACAGGTTCTGTCCCTCTTTCCTGGAGGAGGCTTGCTTCTCCTCCATTGTAACCGCGACCGGACGACTTTCCCATTGGCGAAGCAGGGCGGCCAGCTCCTCCCAGGTCACCTTGCGATCGGGGTGCGGGGACGGAACGGGAAGCAGCCGTCGATTCTGCAGCCATTTCATCTGCTCGCTGACGAAGGAGGACCAGTCCACTGCCGCGGTCCTCCGCACGCCGGCGCGAACGGAAGGGCCGGACTCCTGACGGTAGACCGGCTGCTTGGCGGGCACTCCCTTCCCGTCCCATTCCAATACGCCCCGCCACATCGCCACGACATAGCTGCCGTAGCGGGGGTTTCCGTGATGCGTCCATTTTCCGCCAAGCTCCTCCCAGCACGTCGCCGCGCCCCGCCAGCCCGCCTGCTCGATATAGCTGACGGGCCTGTCGTCCGCCAGCTTGGCTTCCGCCGGGAGCGGCATCAGCGTCGCGAAGGTATGAAGCATCTGAAAGCGGGCTTCTATCGCGGCTTCGTCCGTCCACTGCGCTCTTAATTGAGGCGCCCAGTCCGGTCCGGAAAGCTCCGCGGTCCACCACCTCGTATCGTACGCCGCCTGGCAATAAGCGACATCGCCGCGAATTCCGTATTGCCGGCCGTGACGGATATAAATCTCCGCCACGTCCGGAGCCTGCGGATTCCTCCTTCTGGCATACGCGAGCAAGCGATCCCCCGAGCAGCTCGCTTCTCCCCGTATGGACAGCTTGCCTGTCGGCCCGAACTCGGGATGACTCCGAAACGCCGCATCGACCTTTTTCATTCGAGACGCCCCCTCGACCCCGGACAGGTTGTCCGAGTTATTCATTTATATGTATTCGCCGAAGACGAGGATTTGAACTTATTTGCCAACCTGTTACAATAATATTCAGTTATTCACATCGTTATTAACATAAACTGTGCATAAGTCTGTGGGTAAGACAAGGTTTATCCACAGACTTATGCACAGCATGTTAACATCGAATACACGTTCGCGGAGTAAGGAGCATTATCGATGAATGTAATGGATGATGAACGTTGGATGCGGGAGGCGATTGTCCAGGCGCGGCATGCCGAATCGCTCGGAGAGGTCCCGATCGGGGCCGTCATCGTTCGCGATGGCGCTATCGTAGGGGCGGGATACAATCTGAGGGAACGGGATCGAGACCCGACCGCTCATGCGGAGATGATCGCCATTCGTCAAGCCAGCGAGCGTCTTCAAGCCTGGCGGCTGCTGGGCTGCACCCTGTACGTCACGCTTGAGCCTTGTCCGATGTGCTCGGGCGCAATTCTCCAATCCCGCGTGGAACGGGTCGTCTACGGCGCCTCCGATCCGAAGGCCGGCTGCGCGGGCACCTTGATGGATCTGCTGCAGGACTCCCGGTTTAACCATATGTCGCCCTGGACGTCGGGAGTGCTTCAGGAGGAATGCTCGGCTTTGCTTACCGATTTCTTCCGGAGGCTGCGAGGGCGTTAATAGAGGCGCACCGGATACTCGTTATTCAGCTTCCGGACGTCCGACTCCTCCTTGCGCAGACGTTGAAGCTGGATAATCAGGCGGTCGGCTTCCTCGCTAACCGCGACGATCTCCGGGTCGGTCAGATTGCCCAAGTCGTTGGCCATTTCGTATAGTTGACTCTGCAGCCGTTGGAGGCGCCTGATTAATTCGGAAGTCTCCATCTCTGTCATCTGGCCGATCCTCTTCTTTCGTAATAATGGTAGAAATTTGTCACACTCCGTCACCGACTGCTAGGATGAATGAACTACCTCCATTATAGGATAAAATTATCCATTTTTTTGTAGAATGCTGTCGAGGTTAATCGCTCATTTTTGAATAATTTTCCGACAAAATCAGGAAAAAAGAACTAGTGCTAAAGATGTTCATTTTTCCATCGAGAAAGGAGCCTTCCCTTTGAGCCTCCGTCTACTGCTCGTCGAAGACGACGATTCCCTGCACCGCGGCATTCAGTTCACGCTGCTGCAGGAGGGCTACGAGGTGATCGGCGCGCGCAGCCTCGCCGAGGCACGGACGCTGATCGACAGCCAGGAAATTCATCTGCTCCTGCTCGACGTGCAGCTTCCCGACGGCAGCGGCTTCGACTTCTGCGCAGAGGTTCGGAGGCAGCGCGACGTTCCGATCATTTTCTTGACCGCTAGCGATCAGGAATTCGACATCGTCCGCGGGCTGGATCTGGGCGGCGACGACTATATTACGAAGCCGTTCCGCCTGCGCGAGTTTCTGTCGCGCATCCAGGCAGTGCTTCGCCGCAGATCGCCCGCAGGGAGAGAAGAAGACGCGATCGTCGCCGGGCCGTTAACGCTTCATGTCGGTGAAATGCGCCTGGACAAGCGTGGACGCGACGTTCCTCTGAGCGTCACGGAATTCCGCCTGCTGCTGCTGTTCATGACGCATCCTCGCGCCGTCTTGTCCAAGGATCAGATTATCCGGCAGGTCTGGCCGGACGGCGCCGAAGTGCTGGACGACAATACGGTGGCGGTCAACATCCGCAGACTCAGGGAGAAAATCGAGGACGAGCCTCAGCATCCCCAATGGATCGTCACCGTTCGAGGAGCCGGATATCGATGGAACGTCTAGAGAACGAACGGATCCGATTCTCCGAACAATGGCGCAACCCTTCCTTCCGGCGGCTCTTCCTGGTCCTATCCCTGCTCCTTCTTCTCTTCGTCGTCCTCGCCCTGCTCTATGGCCACTATTCCTCCGAGAAGCTGAAGAGAGACTGGCTGAACCGGGAGGCCGCTCTCTTGGGCAGCATGGCGGCGGAGCATCCCGACTGGGCGGAGCAATGGGTCGGCCTGCTGACCGATTCGGAACAAGCTTCTCCGCAGACGATAGCGGAAGGACTTCAACAGCTGGAGCGGTATGGCCTGAACGCGCAGACCGATGCCCGGTGGCTTCCCGTGCTGGACGACTATCGCGGCCGGACGATCCGGATTCTGCTCCTCGGCGGCGTCTGCTTCACCGCGCTCGCCGCCGTTCTGCTCTATCGCGAGCGTGCCCGGCAATCCCGTATCCTGCGCCGGCTGGCCGTCTCCATGGAAGGGGCGGTGAAGCGGAACGAGCCGATCGACTACACCATCTACGAGGAAGGGGATATCGGGCTTCTGGCCAGCTCGGCTCAGGAGCTCTCGAGGCGGCTCAAGGAAACGATTGACCAGCTTCACCGGGACAAGTCGTTCCTGAGGATGACGGTGGCGGACATCTCCCACCAGCTGAAGACCCCCCTTGCCTCGCTCATGATCTACACCGATCTGCTGCAGGACGGCAAGCTCGACGAAGCCCATACCGCCGAATTCATCGGCCGATGCCGGCAGGAGCTTGATCGGATGGAATGGTTGATCCTGACGCTGCTCAAGCTGGCCCGGCTGGAGGCCGGCGCTCTCGAGCTGAGCATGAAGCCGGCGCCGCTGGCGGATACGGTGCGGCAGGCCGTCGAGTCCGTGAGCAGGCTGATGGAAGCCAAACAGGTTCGTATCGTCGTCGACGGCTCGGACCCGTCTCCGGTCGTTCCCCACGATCCGCACTGGCTGGGAGAGGCGCTCTCTAATCTGCTCAAGAACGCCGTCGATCACAGCCCTGTCGGCGGCGTCGTCTCCGTGGAGTGGGAGCAGACGCCCACCTTCACTCATCTTCGGGTGGCGGATCAGGGGCCCGGCATCGATCCCCGTCACCTGCCGCACATTTTCAAGAAGTTTTATCGCGTGTCCGCAGAAGGCGCCGGGGTCGGACTCGGCTTGCCGCTCGCCCGCTCGATTATCGAGAAGCACGGGGGCGTCTTGACCGCAGGCGCGGGCGCTTCGGAAGGCGCCGTATTCCATGTTACGCTGCCCCTGCATCCTTTTCCGCCGAAGACGGAGAATCTTACGGAACTGTAAGCGGCGCCCCCTTCGGCCTGTAAGGGAGCCTCGGTATACTGGATTCATCCTGCGGGAAGCTTCCCGCGAATCCATCATCGGAGGACGAATCGCATGAATGTCATTAGCGCAGACGGCTTAAGCAAGCACTACGGCACAGGCTCGACGCAGGTCGTCGCCCTTAGCCAGGTTTCCTTCCAGATCGGTCAGGGAGAGTTCGTGGCCGTCGTCGGAGCGAGCGGCTCAGGGAAGAGCACGCTGCTGCACCTGCTCGGCGGCTTGGACAAGCCAAGCGGAGGAGACGTGCACATCGACGGAGAGAATCTGTACTCGTTAAAGGAGAAGGAGCGAGCCGTGTTCCGCCGACGCAAGATCGGGTTTATTTTCCAATCGTACAACCTGATCCCGGTGCTGAACGTGGAGGAGAATATCCAACTGCCGCTTCTTCTTGACCATCGCCAACCGGATAAAGCCTACATTAACAACCTTATCCATACGCTGGGCCTGCACGACAGACGCAAGCATCTGCCCTCCGAGCTGTCCGGAGGCCAGCAGCAGCGGGTCGCGATCGGCAGAGCGCTCGCCTACCGGCCCGCGATCATTCTGGCGGACGAGCCTACAGGCAACCTGGACAGCGCCAACGGGCGGGAAGTCATTGAGCTGCTGAAGCTGGCCGTGCGCCAATATCACCAGACCGTCATCATCATTACCCACGACATGAACATCGCCGCCGAAGCGGACCGGGTTCTCCATCTTCAGGACGGAAGACTCCTCAGCGATTCGATGAGTCTCGGGAGGGACCTATGAGAAGCTACAGCGCGATGGCGGGCAGGTATTTAAAACAGCAGCGCAAGCGGACGATTCTGACGATCGTCGGCATCATTCTCTCCGTGGCGCTGATCAGCGCGCTCGGCACGATGGGGCAGACGCTCAAGGACAATCTGATCCAGAACACGAAATACGAGGACGGCGCCTTTCATTTCGGCTACAGCAAGCCAACCCCCGAGCTCTACGAGGTGCTGCGGAAGCATGCGCTCGTCGAACGGCTGGGCTACTATCGAGCGGGAGAGAGCCGTCCGCTGGAAAGCTCGATTAACGTATCGATCGAAGAAGCGGACGGCGAAGCCCTGCAGCTGCTTCCTATTCATCTGCACCAAGGACGGCTGCCGGCGGCTCCGGACGAGCTGATCGTCGAACGATGGATTCTGGAGCGGCTGCCGGGATCTCCCGGTCTGAACGGCTCCGCGCGGCTGGTCGGCCCGGACGGAGAACTGCGGGACTATCGCATCGTCGGCGTCCTGAACAATGAGAAGAGCAGCCAGATTAACGGGAGCTCCAGGGCGTTCACGCTGGCGGATCCGGCGAATATACGGATCGATTCGAAGGGGCTGCTGCTGCTGACGTTTAAATCCGGCGTCGACATCAGCGGTCAGATCGATGACTTTACCCGGCTGAACGCCAGTCTGTTCACGAACACGACTCTGCTCGCCTATCTCGGAGAGTCGGAGGACAACAGTCTGAACTCGGCGCTCTCCGTTATTTTCGGCACATTGATCGGTCTCGTCGTCCTGTCGACGGTCGCCGTCATCTACAACGCCTTCCATATCGCGGTGCTGGAGCGCGTGCGCCAGTTCGGCCTGCTCCGCACGCTGGGCGCCACGCCGGCGCAGATTCGAAGTCTGGTTCTGCGGGAAGCGACCGTGCTCTCTACGATCGGCGTCCCTGCCGGCTTGCTGATCGGGTGGTTCGGACTTTGGCTTGTGCTGTGGCTCATGACGAAGGCCGGATTGCAGATTCTCATGATGGAGACGTTCGAGCTGACCTTCCATTGGTGGATCTTCGCCGGCAGCTTCGCGATCGGCTATCTCGCCGTTCACCTTGCCGCCTGGCTTCCTGCGCATAAAGCTTCAAGCGTGTCGCCGGTCGATGCCGCGAAGGGGGCGGGAGGCATCGTTCGCGAATCCTACAGACGGCTGCGGATTCCCTCCCTGCTCCATCTCGCGGGCATCGAGGGCCGTATGGCGGCCAACAACATTCGCCGCAATCGGACGAAGTTCCGGATCACGACCTTCTCGATCGTCATCAGCATTATGCTGTTTATCGTGTTCCACTATTTCACGCAGCAGACGCTGTCCTTGACGACAACGACCAACGAGGACGATCGGATCGCCTTCCAGCTGACCCGGACAGCCGCCCCGGACGAGAACGGAGGCCAATCGCTGACCGCCCCCTTAATCCCGGACGAATGGATCGGCGAGATCGCCGACTGGCCCGGAGTAGAGGACGTATACGGCATCTACGACCGGCTGCTGCTTCCCGCTCTCGTACCGGAGGCGAAGCTGAATTCGGATTTTCTGGAAAGAACGAACAGCCTGTACGAGAAGGCGGCAGCCGGCGGCCATGAGAGCTATCAGGTCCCGTCGCGCATTCTGCTCTACGATGAGGCGAGGCTTAAGCGGGCAGCCCAATATCTGCAGACGGGGACGGCCGATCCGGTCCGGCTCGCCGAAGGGGACGGCGTGCTGCTGATCCAGACGGTCAAGCCCGTTCAGCGCAACGGCAAGAAGGGAATAATGGACCTGACCCGTTACAAGGTCGGAGACACGATCGCCGTCCGAACCTCGTCCGATTCGAACAGCGAGACTGCGGCTTTCCGCGAAGTGACGGTGGCCGGCATTTTGACGCAATCTCCGTTCGATTCGCCTTACCAGGAAGAAGGGCTGACGATCATCGGAACGAAAGGAACGTTCGCCAAGCTGTTGGAAGCAGCGGCGGCAGACGATCCCTCTGCCGACTACGATGCGGAAAGACGCGGGGTGGAGATTGCGCTCAGGGACGGGGCGGACGCGGAGCCTGTCAGGGAGAGGCTGCAGGAGCTCGCTCGCGCCCATCCCGGAAGCAGGCTGATCGATTATGCCGAGAACCAGAAGCAGGCTCGGAATTTCAACGTTCAGATGCAAATATTCGTCTATGGCTTCCTCGTCGTTATCGGCGGGATCGGCAGCCTTAACATTATCAACACCGTCCAGACGAATCTGCTGCTGCGGCGCCGCGAGATCGGCCTTCTGCAGGCGGTCGGCATGACGATGGGACAGATCCGGAAGATGGCCACCGGGGAAGGCGTCTGGTTCGGCGTCATCGGAAGCTTCTGGGGCATTCTGCTCGGCGTCGTGCTCAGCGGCTTCCTCCATATGCAGATCACCAACGTGCAGGATTATCCGTTCCAATTCCCTTGGGGGGCGTCGCTGATCGCATGCTCGGCCGCTCTGCTCGTAGGCGTGGTCTCGGTTCAGGGACCGCTTAGAAAGATGGAGAAGGCGAACCTGCTCGAGGAGCTGCGGGAAGAAGCCTAACCGAACTAACCAAGCAAAAACGCCTTCGGCGGCCTCTAGACGCAGAATCGCGTTTTTGTCGGAGGTGATTCAGAGAAGTATAGGTAATTTTATACTTTCTGAATCACCTAGCATAAGCGGCTTAAGCCGTCCTTGGGATCGGCGGGATAACGTTGATGTCGGAGACGATTTCAAATAAGGGTAGCGAATTTTATCCTTGCTGAATCACGCACAAAGGCGACCTCTGTCCCCGGATTCTCGAGGGCGGCAGAGGTCGCCTGTTCCCTTCAGTCGGCTGGCGCCGGGCCGCAGGATTCCCGCACGACAAGCTCCGTCGGCACGATCACTTCGGGAGGAGCCAGCGACTCGTCGACGATCAGCTCGTCCAGCAGCTCGATCGCCCGGCGTCCGATCGTCATCATATCCTGGCGGACTGTCGTCAGCGCCGGTCTGACATAGCCGGCCAGCTCGATATCGTCGAACCCGATCACCGATACCTCCTTCGGGACGGACAAGCCTGCGTCGCGGATGGCGTCGATCGCGCCGATCGCGCTCATGTCCGAGCAGCATACGACGGCCGTAGGCGGCTCCGGCAGCGCCAGCAGCTCTTGCATCGCCTGGTACCCCGTCTCCCGGGTATAATCCCCCTTCGTTACATACTCCTCCCGCCAAGCAAGGCCCGCCCCGGCCAGACCCGCCCGATACCCGGCCAACCGCTGCCGGTTGGCGTACGAGTATTCGTTTCCGCTCAAATACGAGATTTTGCGATGATTCAGTCCGGCCAGATAAGCGACCGCTCGCTCCGCCGCCTCCAGATTATCCGAGCTGATATAGCCCGCACGGCCCTCCCGGATGTCGAGATCGATAAACACGGCGGGAATTCGCGACTCGATCAGCTCTCCGAAATCCGCCCCTCCCTGATCGAAGCCGAATACGACGACGCCTTCGACATTGCGGCTCTGGCAATGACGGACGAGGCTGTATTCCTTGCTCCAGGACATCTGGGCCAGATAGATCAGGTCGTAGCCCCGTTTCTGCAGAGCCTGCTCCATTCCAGCAAGAATGCGGGTGAAGAACGGATGCGCCAGCCCGGTCGTCAGGAAGATCCCGATCGTCATCGATCGGCGTCCCACGAGCGACCGTGCCGCCAGGTTCGGCCGGAACTGCAGCTCCCGCACGCACTGCAGCACCTTCTCCTTCGTCTGCTTGTTGACCGTCGTATAGCCGTTCAGCACCTTGGACACGGTCGCCACCGACACTCCGGCCGCTTTCGCCACATCCCGTATGTTGGTCGCCATATCCGTCCTCCATGCATCCGCCGATTTTCCTCTTGATGTTACCATAAGGTTCGTGGATGTTTCCACAAGCCCTTGTTATTCCTCTTTGCATTCGCTAAAATAAGAACAAATGTTCCTGTGTGGAGTGTGGTTTCTTTTGGTCAATCCATCGGTTATCGAGAAGTGCGTCGGACGAAAGGTCGATCTGATCTACGTAGACACGAGCGGGAAGTTCACGATGCGCCGGGTCGATCTTTTCTCGGTCCGCAACGGCAAGGCTCGCGTATACGACGTCCGGAAGCGCGGATTCCGCACGCTGGTCGTCGACCGGATTTTGGCGGTTCAGCCCTGCTCCTCGGGCGAATCCTCGCGGGTCGGCACGGAAAAAAACGAAGCCCCGGAGCCGGTCCGGGACTTCGATTCTATTCAAGCCGCTCATCGTACCGTCGGGTCGTAGATTTTGCCGATGGCGCCGGGAGGGCGGGCTTTGCCGATGACGCCCACGAGCACGAGAACGGTTAAAACGTAAGGCAGCATGTAAATGTATTCCCGAGGGATGCCGTCCGCCCAGGAATAAATCTGCAGGATGCTTCCGATCGCTTGCGCGAAGCCGAAGAACATCGCGGCTCCCAATGCGCCGAACGGGTTCCATTTTCCGAAGATCATGACGGCCAAGGCAATGAAGCCTTGCCCTGAGATCGTATTATAGGTAAAGTTGCTCGTCGTCGTCAGCGTAATGGCGGCGCCGCCGAGGCCGGCCAAAGCTCCGCTCGCCATGACCGCCGCATAGCGGATCCGGTAGACGGATATGCCCAAAGTGTCCACCGCGCCGGGATGCTCGCCGGTCGCCCTTAACCGCAGGCCGGCAGGCGTCTTGAACAAGATGAAATAAACGGCGCCGACGAGCAGCAGAGCCAGATAGGTCGTCGGATATGCCGAGAAGAGCGCCGGGCCCAGGAAAGGGATGGACGACAAGAACGGAATATCGACCTTGGAGAAGACGACGGACAACGTATCGGTCGTCGCCGAGCCTTCGAACAGCAGCTTCACCAAATACAACGTCGAGCCAGCAGCCAGAAAATTGATGACGATCCCGCTGATCACCTGATTCGACTTAAAGGTAATCGCGGCCACCGCATGGATAAGAGAGAACAGCGCTCCCGCCGCCACGGCGGCCCCTACCCCGATCCATAGCGACGTTCCGGCAAGCTGCCAATGGGCTTGCATGAAATGAACGGATACCGCAGCGGTGAACGCGCCGACGGTCATCAGACCCTCCAGCCCGACGTTCTCCACGCCGGATTTCTCCGAGAGAATGCCTCCCAAGGAAGCGAGCACGAGCGCCGTGGAATACACGAGCGTAATATTCAGCATGTTGCCGAGCAAATTCAGAACGTCCAATCAGCTCACCTTCTTCCCGGGAATAACGCGAGTTTTGACCAGCAGCAATCTGACGATTCCTTGGGCGGCAATGAAGAAGATGATGGAACCGAACACGATCCGGACGACTTCGGGCGGAGCGCCCGTCGCGAAGCTCATGCCGGACGAGCCGTAATTAAGCGACCCGAACAGCGTAGACGAGAGCAGAATGCCGAACGGATGATTCATGCCGAGCAGCGCGACGGCGATTCCGTCAAAGCCGTAACCGGGCAAAGACGAGAGAATGGACTGGTAGTGAAAGACGCCCAGCACTTCGAAGGCGCCGGCCAGACCGGCGAACATGCCGCTGATCGCCATCGTCTTGACCATGTTGAACGGAATGTTCATGCCGGCGTACTCCGCGGCGGTCGGGCTATGGCCGATCGCCCGCAGCTCGTAGCCTTGTTTCGTTTTCCAGAGATACACGTAGAAGAACGCGACGCACAGGAGGGCGATCGGCATTCCCCAGTGCACCCGGGCATTGTCGAAGAAGCCGAGCAGTCCCGCGATGCTGGCGGAGGCCGAATCGGCCACGTCCCGGGAGCGCTGCTGCCCCGGTTCCATCAACAGGCTTTGAACAAGGTTGTTGCTTAGGTACAAGGCGACCCAATTGAGCATAATGCAGACGATGACTTCGTTGATTCCCCGCTTGGCTTTCAGAAATCCGACGATAGCGGCCCATAGTCCGCCGAACGCGGCCCCCGACAGAACGGCAAGCGGCGCGTGTATATACCAAGGCAGCGAGAACAAGATGCCCACCAGGGAAGCTCCGGTCATGCCCATCAGAAATTGCCCCTCCACGCCGATGTTGAACATGCCGGTCCGGAAAGCGAAAGCCACCGCCAACCCGGTCAGCATGAGCGGGGTGATCTGGCGAAGCGTCTCTCCGACGTCGTAGGCGTTGCCGGTCACCTTGGCGAAGAGAGCCGAGTAAGCGGCAAGCGGATCGTATCCCCCGAGCAGAAGCACGACGGCTCCGCAGAGCAGCCCGAGAACGATCGACACGATCGGAAGCAAGAAAGAGTCGGTTTTGTATTTCGCCATCCATTTATCCACGTTCCGAACCTCCTGACTTCGTCGACCCGCCCGCCATCATCAGGCCGAGCTCCTTGTCGTTCGTATCCCGCGGGTACACCTCGCCGACGATTCGGCCCCCGTAGATTACGGCGATCCGGTCGGCGACGTTCAAGATTTCGTCGAGCTCGAACGAGACGAGCAGGACGGCCTTGCCCCGGTCGCGATGCCGGACGAGCTGCCGGTGCACGAACTCGATCGCGCCGACGTCCAGTCCCCTCGTCGGTTGGGCGGCGATGAGAAGATCCGGATCGCGGTCGATTTCCCGGGCGATGATCGCCTTCTGCTGGTTGCCGCCCGATAGCGCCCGGGAAAGGGTCCGAATCGAAGGCGTCCGCACATCGAAGCCGGAGATCAGCTTTTCCGCGTGCTCGTCGATCGCTTTTTTCTTCAGGAATCCCTTCCCGGTAAACTCCGGTTGTTCGTACGTCTGAAGAACCAGGTTCTCGCTCATCGTAAAATCGAGCACGAGTCCGTGCTTGTGCCGGTCCTCCGGGATATGCGCGACTCCCGCTCTCGTCACGTTCCGCGGCTTCCAGCCCGTCACGTCCCGACCGTTCAGCCGAATGGAACCGGACTCGACCTTGCGGAGCCCGGTAATCGCTTCGACGAGCTCCGTCTGGCCGTTGCCGTCGACGCCCGCGATCCCGAGAATCTCCCCGGCGCGGACCGTGAAGGACAAGCCGTTCAGCGCCGGTTGTCCCTGAGCGTTCAGGCACGTCAGTTCCTGTACCGTCAACGTCTCGCTCCCGATCGACGGCTCCCGCTTATCGAGGGAGAAGCTGACGCTGCGGCCGACCATCTTCTCGGCTAGAATCGACGGGTCCGCCCCGGCCACGGGCAAGGTTTCGACGACCTTGCCCCGCCGGATGACCGTGACCGTATCCGCCGCCTCCATGATTTCCTTCAGCTTGTGCGTGATCAGAATGATGGACTTGCCCTCCCGGGCCAGCTTCTTCAAGATCGCCAGAAGCTCGACGATTTCCTGAGGAGTAAGGACCGCCGTAGGCTCGTCGAAAATGAGAATGTCGGCCTTGCGGTATAGCGCTTTAAGAATCTCGACCCGCTGCTGCATACCGACGGAAATCTGCTCGATTCGGGCGAAGGGATCGACGTACATCCCGTATTGCCTGGAGATTTCGGCCACCTCGAGAGCGGCGGTCTTATAGTCGATCCGAACGTCCTTCGTCGGTTCCATTCCCAAAATAATATTCTCGGTGACGGTAAACGGCTGGACGAGCTTGAAATGCTGGTGGACCATGCCGATGCCCAGCTCGATCGCCCGGCGCGGATTCGAGATCTCGACCGGGTTGCCCGCGATCCGAATCGTTCCTTCGTCCGGTTGATAGAGCCCGAACAGAATGTTCATCAACGTGGACTTGCCCGCGCCGTTTTCTCCCAGCAAGGCATGGATTTCCCCTTTGCGCAGCCGGAGATCGATACCGTCGTTCGCCGTGATTCCGGGGAAGCGTTTCGTGATGCGGACCAGTTCGGCGGCTAAAGGCGCTTCGTTCACGAGATCACCTGCTTTTTCTTCTTTATTGGACGGGGATTTGAATTTCGCCGTCGATGATTTTCTGCTTGTACTCCTCTACTTTGGCGAGGACGTCGGCCGGAACGTTCTTGGAAGACGTATCCGCGATGCCGACCCCGTTCTCTTTCAGGCCGAGCTGCAGCGTCGTTCCGCCCTGGAAGTTGCCTTCGGCCATCTCCTTGGAGACCCGGTACACCGCTTCGTCCACGCGCTTCATCATCGAGGACAGCGTGATGTCGTCTCCGTATTCGAGCGACTGGTCCTTGTCGACGCCGATGACCCATACGCGTTGTCCCTTCTGGAAACGGTCCTTCGCTTCGTTGAATACGCCCGCCCCCGTCGCGCTGGCGGCATGGAAGATGATATCGACGCCGTCGTTATAGAGAACCGACGCCGCGGTTTTGCCCAGATCCGGCTTGTCGAAGGCCCCCGTGTAGTTGACGAGAATCTCGGCCTCCGGATTGGCGGCGGCTACCCCGGCTTTGAAACCGGCTTCAAATTTGGCGATAACCGGAATCTTCATGCCGCCTACGAAGCCGACTTTGCCCGTGGTGGTCATCATGCCCGCGATGACGCCGACCAGGAACGAGCCCTCCTGCTCGGAGAAAAGAACGGATTGGACGTTCGGCTCGTCGACCTCGTTGTCGACGATGGCCAGCTTCGCATTGGGATTCTCTTGGGCGACCTTCCTGACCGCGTCCGCCATGACGAAGCCGGTTCCCCAGGTCAGATCGTAGTCGTTCCGGACGAATTGGCTCAGATTGGGAACGAAGTCGGCATCGGTCTTGCTCTGCAGGTAGCGGACCTGAATGCCCAGATCCTGACGGATCTTGCTAAGCGCCTCCCAGGCGCTCTGGCTGAACGCTTTGTCGTTAACGCCGGTGACGTCCGTGACGAGTCCGATATTCAACGGTTTGCCGGATGTCTCCGCGGTCGGAGAGCCGGCCGGGGAGGATGCGGACGGAGCGGGCTTATCGGAGCCGCAGCCGGAGAGAAGCCAGGAAAACGCCATCGCGAACGTCAGGGTAAGCAGCTTGAACTTTTTCATTGGATCATGCCTCCATATCGAGTATTGGTCTTTGCGGTCTTTGTCTCCATGTGCCTTGCAAGTCCCCCTTCGAGGCGTCCGGCACCAGACGCTTTTGTTATAAATCAAAACAATTGTTACGGAACAGCTTGTTTCTTTTATAACACATGTTATTTTTATTGACAATAGTTTTATTTTGCTTCATGATTTGAGTTGAGAGATTTTCGGCATCAAGGAAAGATCAAGGGATAAGCCCGATTTTTAGCTACTCTTCATAAAAAATGTTGGAGAAAGTTGTTGAAAAACATTTGTTTTTCTGATTAACTATTGTTAAACAAGACAAATTGGTGGTGCTGAACAGGGATGGATAAAGAAAAGCAGATTTTACAATTTATCAGATTAAATCCGTATATTTCTCAGCAAGAGCTGGCCGACAAGCTGGGCGTGTCCCGATCGGCGATCGCGGCCATCATCTCCCATCTGACGAAAGCCGGAGAGATCAAAGGCAGGGCCTACATCCTTCGCGAAGAGTCGGCGATTCTGTGCATCGGAACGACCAACTTCGACCGTAAAGCCCAGAGCACCCAGAAGCTGATTCTCGGCACCTCCAATCCGGTCGTCTACACGGAATCCTGCGGCGGCGTCGCCCGGAACGTGGCGGAGAATCTGGCCAGGCTGGGCCTGAACTCCTCCTTGCTTTCCTGCGTCGGGAATGACAAAGAAGGATTGTGGGTGCTGGAGGAGACTCGCCTGAACAAGGTGGACGTCAGTCTGGTCAGCGTGCTTCCGGATCAACGTACGGGGACTTATACGGCGGTGTTGGACACGAACGGGGAGATGTGCATTTGTTTGAACGACATGACAATCTGCGAGCAGATCACCCCCAAGATGGTCGCGGATCGCTGGTCGTACGTGTCGTCGGCCCGAATGGTGTTTCTGGACGCGAACGTCTCGTCGGAGACGCTTCACTATGTCATTAGCCGCTGCCATGAGGAGGGCATCCAGCTGTTCGTCGATCCGGTATCCTTGCCGGATTGCTTAAAGCTGCCCGAGAATCTGACCGGCATCGACACGATCTTCCCGAATCGGGGGGAAGCGGCGCTGCTCGCGGGAATGGAAAAGCTGGAAAATACCGAGGACTTCCAGGAGGCGGCGAGAAGAATCAAAGCCCGGGGCGTTCGCAACGTGATGATCACGCTGGGAGAGAAGGGGATCTTCTATTCCTCCGAGACCGGCACGGAGCTGCTCATGCCGACGAAGGCGCAGGAGGTCGTAGACGTGACCGGAGCGGGAGACGCGTTCGCGGCGGGCTACATGTTCGGCATCGTGAAGGGCGAAGAGGCGGAGATGGCTTGCCGGCTCGGCTTGTCGGCCTCCGCGCTGACTATGCAGACGGACGATTCGGTATCGCCGAAACTGCAGGCGGAGCTGATCTATTCGATGGCGTATGCGAAATAAGGGGCTCATCCCCGATCAAGGAGTGAACAGGATGAAAGAATACCTGCGTATTTCGGAGGAAGTGCAAACCGCGCTGGCGGAAGGGAAACCGGTCGTGGCTCTGGAGACGACGCTGATCGCTTTCGGGCTGCCGCATCCGCACAATCTGCAGACGGCGATCGACATGGAGAACATGATCCGGCGGGAGGGAGCCGTGCCCGCCACGATCGGACTCTTGGACGGCGTGATCCAGGTGGGGCTGACCGAGGAGGAGATCGAGCGGTTCGCGACCGGGTCTTCCGTCTCCAAAACCAGCCGCCGCGATATTCCCTATCTGCTCGCCAACCGGACGATGGGGGCGACGACCATCTCCGGGACGATGATCGCGGCGCAGCTCGCCGGCATCCCGGTGTTCGCGACGGGCGGACTCGGCGGCGTGCATCGCGAGGGAGAGATCAGCTGGGACGTCTCAGCGGACCTGATCGAGATGTCGCGGACGAAGGTCGCCGTCGTAAGCTCGGGAGCGAAAGCGATCCTGGATCTCACACGGACGCTGGAATACCTGGAGACGTTCGGCGTTCCGGTCATCGGCTACCAGTCGGATTACTTCGCCTCTTTCTATTCGCGGCAAAGCGGCCTCCTGGCCGATATCCGGCTGGACACGCCCAATGAAGTCGCGGCGGTCATGGACGCCAAGTGGAGACTCGGCCTGTCCGGAGGCATCCTGGTAGCGAATCCGGTTCCGGCGGAAAACGAAATCCCGTTCGAGGAGATCAACGTGTACATCGAACAGGCCGTGGCCGAAGCCGCCCGCGACGGCATCACGGGCAAGGACGTGACCCCGTATCTGCTGCGCAGAATCAACGAGCTGACGGGGGGCCGGAGCCTGTCCACCAACTTGGCGCTCGTTCGCAACAACGCCCGAGTCGGCGCGCAGATCGCCGTCGCCTACGCGAAGCTGCAGGCGAAGCTCTCCCTGAGCTCGCGTTCCACGGCTTCTTGACCTCAAGCAAAAGGTACAGCCTCCTCGTTTTTTGAGGTGCTGTACCTTTTTTAGTTCATTAAGACTTTTTCAACGGCCTCCTTACGTGAGAGGGCGCGCAGACATCTTCTAACGGCATTCTTGTCCGCCTCGAGTGGGCTGCTCCCGCTCATAGCGTCCATGTCTCACTCTCGTTAGCCTGCGCCTTCGGCTGTCGAATTACCGATTGATCAGATCCTGTCGAACCGGAGTAAAAGCGTCCAAGAGCTTGCTTGCTTTCAATGCTCTACAGCCATGTAGAGCCCCGCTGGGAATATAGATCGCTTCGCCGGCCGAGATCGTCCTTGTCACCCCGTCTACCGTAAACTCCACCAGTCCTTCCAGACAGTATGTCAGTTGCTCATGGATGTGACTGTGCGTTTTTCCGATCGAGTTTTCCTCGAAGTGGACTTCCATCATCATGATTCCGTTCCCTGGCTCGAATATTTTGCGCCGCACGCCTGGTTCCGGATCCTCCCAAACATTTATATTCCCCACGGTATTCCCTCCATCTTTATGCGATCTTATAGATTAACCTTTGATTCCTGTGGTCGCGATTCCTTCAACGAAGTAACGCTGAGCCAGGAAGAAAATAACTAAGCAGGGCAGAATGGCTAGAACGGACATTGCCATAACTTGATCCCAGTTCGACGTCGACGAAGTATCCAAGGACATCCTTAAACCCAGCGAGATCGGGAAGTTCTTGACGCTGTTAATATAAATCAGCGTATTAAAGAAATCGTTCCAAATCCAAATAAATTGGAACACGATAGCCGATACGACGGCCGGCTTGCTCAAAGGAAGAAGAATACGGGTCAATATCTTGAACGTGCTGCACCCGTCTATCAATGCGGATTCGTCCAATTCTCGAGGCAGGCCGCGAAAGAACTGAACGAGCATGAATACAAAAAACGGATAGGTCGCAAACATGGCCGGAATAATAAACGTCCAATAAGTATCCAACCACCCGAAATCCCTAAACAAGAGGTAGCTCGGAATGATGATCACGGCATTAGGCAGCATTAATGTGGCAATCATTAATGAGAACAACAGGTTTTTCAGCGGAAATCGAAAGCGGGCAAACCCATATCCGACAATAACGCTGGATAACACAGTGAAAATCACGGTAGGAACGACTAGCAAAAAACTATTGACGAAAAAAGTGCTGAATCCAAATTGTCCCGTGCCCCTCCACCCATTTACATAGGAGCTGGTTACGAACTTAGACGGAATCAAATTGATGGTCGAAAAAATTTCCGGCATCGGCTTAAACGATGCGCTGACCATCCATAGGATGGGGTAGATCAGGATGAAGCCGAAAATCGTCAGAAAACCAACCCTTCCCAGCCGAACGACAGAAGTCACTAGAATTTCCCTCCATCCTCGTAGTGGGTCCAATACTTCTGAGACTTGAATACCAAAAACGTAAACGTCATAATGCACGCAAATAATACCCAGGACAATGCCGAAGCGTAACCCATTTTGGAGAACCGAAAAGCATCCTCATACAGCTTTAAGCCAAATAAGTAGGTGCTTTGCAGAGGGCCTCCATTTGTAATAAGAAACGCTGCCGTAAATTCTTGAAATGCATTGACGGTTTGCATAATGAGATTGAAAAAGATAATCGGCGTGAGCAAAGGAAATGTAACGCTAAAGAATGTGCGGAATTTCGACGCTCCGTCTATCGTAGCCGCCTCGTACAAATCTTTGGGCACTTGCTTCAGGCCGGCAAGAAATAAAACCATTGAAGATCCGAACTGCCAAACGGACAGCAAGCTGATCGTCAGAAGGGCAAGGCTGGGGGCTCCCAGCCAGTTGACGGCAGGCAACCCCAAGCTTCCGAGAAAGGTGTTTACAACCCCTTCCTTGCTGAACATGGACCTCCAGAGAATGGCAATCGCTACACTTCCTCCAAGAATGGAGGGGAGATAATATAAGGTCCGGTATAACGATATGATTCTCAGATTGATATTGAGAATAACAGCAATTAATAAAGCAAAGGCGAGCTTGCCGGGAACGACTATCAGGGTATAGAGAAGAGTCGCCCTTAGCGCAGGGTAAAAAGTAGGATCCTGGGTGAACATGTATTTATAATTTTCGAAACCGACAAAATTCGCGGCCTTCAGCAACCCGAAATCCGTGAACGAATAATAGAAAGAAGCAAGAAACGGATACATTTTGAATACCAGGAAGCCGATAATGAAGGGGCCGACATACAACAGACCTACCCATTGTCGATCCTCAGAGCCTCTGATATATCTTTGGATGAAATCCATGTGATCACCTTACATCGTTTATTTTGTTTGGGCATCAATCTCTTTCAATTTGGCTTCATATCTTTCCAGCAGCTCGGCTGCTGCTTCCTCCGGCGTCGACTTTCCAAAGGCGACTTTCTCAACGACTTCGGACATTATTTTATACAACTCTTGATTAAAGTTAATATGTGCTGGAGTCGAAGACCGATGTTCAAGAGCCTTTTGCACGGAATCCATGACGACTTGATCCATTTTGCCGTGATCGACCAGCAGCTTTTGCGAGGCGGACATCGCAGGAAGCGATCTTTCCACACCTAGAAGCAGAATGGACTCCTGATTATTGAAGAACCAGTCTACGAATTTCGCCGCCTCCTGCACATGCTTTGAATTTTTGTTGATTCCGATAAACCCTGCCGGCTTCGGACTGATCCCGCTTTCCTTAGCCTCCTGCATGATGGGAAACAAGGTGGAGGAAATCTTGAACTCTGGCGCCGTGTTGCGGTGCTTGATGATATCCGAGCTGTTGGCCAGCGTAATTCCGGCTTCGCCGTTGATCCATTTGGGATTCTGCTCGGTCTTGGCGTTGTATAATGCGCTCTCTCCCAAAGGCTCGACAATCCCTTCGTCATATAGCAATTTCACGAAGCTGAACGTTTCGGCCATCGAAGCCACATCGAACGCAATGGTATTGTCAGCGTTTACAAGATGTTTGCCGGTAAGCTGATTATAATAAGCGGGTACGATTTTATCCGCTATCGTAATCAAGTCCGAGTTCAGCAAATACATATTCGGATTCTTATCATGAACTTTCTTTCCTTCTTCGACGATCATCTCCCATGTCCAGTCTGCGTCTATCGGAAGACCCTCGCGTTCCATGAAGGTTTCATTCATAATGCCCGTGGATACGTTAATCCCGGCGGGAATAGCCTGAAGCTTGTCGTCCAGGAATGCCCAGTCTCGCAAAAACTGCTGATCGAATCCGTCCAGGTTAACGACATCCTTCATGCTGTCCAAATCGACGAGAAGCTCGCCCTGGCTAATCAAGTCATTGATCCATAGGTGATCGATCTGCATAATATCCGGAGCCGTATTGCCTGCAAATTGAGTCAGCAGCTTCTGATAGAACCCGTCATAAGAGCTGTACTCTCCTTCAATCTTCACATCCGGATTTTGTTCCATGTAGAGATCAATTGCAGCTAAAGTGGCTTTATGTCTGGACTCCCCTCCCCACCATGAAAACCGAAGCGTGACTTCTTTGTCCGCACCGCTTTCTCCGGTGCTCGAGTTTTGGGGTAAGGAACATGCTGTTAAGAGAACAATAATGCCAATAAGCAAACTGACCATTTTTTTAGACATGCAGAGCTCCCCCTAATATCGGATTAGAATATCGTCACAATCGATACAAGAAAACAACCTATCATGTCATGCTCTAAAAATCTTGACTTTCACCACCACCTTATACAACCTTCCTCTACTTGACCGCATCAGGAATTTCAATCCGATAGACGGCCCTTTTGCCATCTCTATTGGAAGTAAAGTAAACCGCTCTGTCGGACGGGTTGAAGATGGGGTGCGGGTGACTGTCCTGGCTATCCCAGAAGGAGTGATGCTCGCATAGCGGGATCCATTCGATTCTTTTCTCTTCCCAATCGATGATCTGCAGGGTGATCCATTCGCCACCCCAGTTCTTATTTTCTGGAACTCCAACCGGATGATAATACCCGTCCGATACTAGCCAGTTATTGTGCAGTCTTCCTGCGGTGAAGTGCCCGTACCTTCTATATTGAACCGGCAGCTTGATTTCAACGTTTTCTTCTCCACGCGGATCGACTTTTCCGACAAATGCGGTACCGTTTCTATATTTGCCGTGATAGATAATCGATTGGCCGTCAGCCTGCCACATTTCATGACTCGCCCAGTCATTTCGGCTTCGCTCATCATTTTCCGACCGCAGTCGAATGTGCTTCTGTCCATCCCATAACCACAACCGTCTAATTCCGCAGTCAGATGGCCATTCATGATTGTAGAGAATCAAATTCGAGTCCGCCGGTGAGAATTGCACATGTGTAATCCAAGCCCTTGGGACTTTCTCGCAAGCGATTTCTCTCCCCGTGTCTGTATCGTAAACCCGTAGATACGAATTTAGATTTTCCGTCCGCACCCTCTCGTCTATGTCATAGTTGGGCTTGTTGCTGATCACTTCGTTTTTGCCGTCCTGTTCCAAGGCGTATCCCGGGCTATCGTCGACAAACTCATCCGCCTCTAAGGCTCTACTGTCGGTCGTTGGAACACATAACCTTTTTCCGTCAGCGCTTACATGAGTGAAGGCCGTAACCTGATGTTCAGGCAACCGATTTAAGACTCGCTTCTTCCCGCTTAGATCCACACAACAGATCTCCATTCCTTGTATATAATAGATTCTGCCGTGCTTGGAATCCAAGCATATTCCCGCTTTGCCTAACCCTTTTCCGAAATTCCCGTTAAAGTATACATAAGATTTTAACGTGCCTTCCGAATTGTCCGTCAGTTGTCTTTCTTCGCCAGTAGCGAGTTCCTTGCAAAAAATGTTGGGGTGACCGGTCCGGTCGCTAATGAAAATTAAATGCCGGTCGTCTTGCGTTAGGCTGGAAGTCGTAAAATAAAGAAGTTGATCGTTCGAATCGTTTAATTCCGTTACAAGAGTCGGATTCATGGTCTCTCGCTCCAATGCTTATTTGCTAAATCCGGGAAGTCCCTCAATGGCAACAGCCCGTACAGGCGACGCATCCAATCCGATCACCGGAAGAGGGAGAAAAGAAATAAAGAATACCTCTTCCTTTAATTGATCCAGGTTTTTAAGGACCTCTAGAAACACAACATTTCTCGCCATTAAAATATCATGGAAACAGCCTACATCTTCCAGCGTTCCCTCAATAGAAACCCCGTCCCCGAACCCCACCGCTTTTACGTCCTTCTTAGCCAACCACTCCGCTGTTTCTCGACCAATCAACAGTCTGTTATCTTCCGGCGTGTTGCTCTTCTCGGTGAAAGGCTCCAACGGGTAGGGGGAATCCATGATAACAATATCGCCGGCTCCCACTCTTCCTTGAGCCGCACGATCCAGATCGGCCGCGCCTATATAGGAATTTTCCTGCATATCGTTAAAATTCAACAGAACGCATCTGCCCATAAACGCAGTCACTTCTATGCTGTTAATATCCGGCCATGCTTCGTTGCGATGATAGGGCCCCTCTACATGCGTGCCCAAGTGGCTCATGATATCCATATTGGACTGATAATCCGGAATATGGCCGGTCGTTTTGAAGCGTTCGATCCGTAGACGTCTCCTTTCCGTTCGGGGATCCAAAACTTTAGTCAAGTCGACAACCCGATAACCATTCAGCTGATGTACAGGCATAAAAGCAAGCTCCTCTCTGAACTAAAACGTTTTAGTTTATATGAAAAAAATAATGTAGATTTTAGGTATAAAATTCTACATTACTTTTCAAAACCAGAGTGCTGTCCACGTATATCGTGCTTTTTAAAGGTTTAACGTTCTTGAAAATATACTCAAACAAGGTTTTGAAACCAATATAGGCTTGTTCATAAGGGTTTTTATAAATAATGGTTTGCACTACCCCTTTTTTCAACAAGGAAATGCTTTCGTCGAAAATATCGGTGCCGATGATTTTGATATCTCCGACCCGATCCAGATCCATGACCACCTTGCACAAGGTAATCGTGTTTCTGGCGTTGCATGAATATAACCCGTTTAAGTCGTCGTACTTAAGAATAAGATCTCTGACCGTGGAGTATAGTTCATTCTGATCCTCGTAATTATGATACTTAATCACTTCTTTATCTGAAGAATAATCGGTCATATATTGTTCGAAGCCTCTTACACTGTTGGAGTGAGAGGAAATATCCACATCGCCGGCAGCTACAAAAATTTTCGATCGTTGGGGAATATAGTGGCACAGAAGCTCGGCCGCCAATTTCCCGTTCGTAAAATCATCCGCCCTTACGCAACAAAGTCTGTTGCTTACCGGCGAGTCGTCGCATACGAGCACGACACTAACGCCGATACTCACGAACTTGTTAATACTCTTGGCAATGTCGTTTCCTCCATGCGCAATCGTGATTAACCCGTCCAATGAAGATCCGTAATTCTCATATACCTCTTCCAGACTTTGGATTTGACTGCTGAAGGAGCCGTAATACACGACTTCCGTCATTTCAAAATTAAAGTCGCGGATTTCTTTAGCGAACTCCCTAACCCCATTCCAAACATAAGGGTAAAAGTACCTGTTCTCTTCCGTCATGCCCGGAAAAACGACAGCAATTTTGATTGTTTTTCTTTTTAACGAAGACGCGACCGAATTCGTGATGTAGCCCATCTGCCTTGCTTTCTGCAGAATTTCGTTCTTGAGCTGATCGCTGACACCTTCTTTGTCGGTCAAGGCTCGATGTACGGTACCCAGCGAAACTTTTGTCGCATTAGCCACATCCTTTAAGGTGACTCGTTTTTCTTTCATTTCTTCTACTCATCCTAATCACACAATTTTACTAAAACGTTATCTCTACTGTAAACGTTGTCATTCATATTGTCAATCCCGTTTTTTGCAGCCGCACCGCGTCGTGCCGTTACGTTCGAAAGAACCACCCGCCGCAAGAACCGCCATGCGCGGCTCGCGGCTTAGGATGCAGGGAGTCCGGTTCGCTCATAGCTGCGAGCCTTTGGGCAAAAAAATAAAAACCTTGTCATCGCAAGGTTTTCCGAGTTCATGAAATGGCGGCCCCGAGACGACTCGAACGTCCGACCTGCGGTTTAGGAAACCGTTGCTCTATCCACTGAGCTACGGGGCCACAGCAAGGAACATTATATCACAAATCCGTCCGGAACCCAAAATAAAATATGGCAGTCCGTGCAAAGCGGAGGCGCCCGAGTCTTCCGGAGCGGGTTTTGCTTTTGGATAGAGAATGCTACACTAGAGATGTTGTGTGCACTCGCACGAATCGAACGTTCGACCGGCTAGGTCAAATACGGACACCGAGGTTTGGCATGTTCATGATTCGAAAATTGCACAAGCTGGACTGGACGCTTCTGCTCCTGATGTTCGGCTTGATCTCGATCGGCACTTTGGTCATCTACGAAGCGACTCACGGAACGAAATTGGATGGCTTGCATCTGAACAATATCGTCTATGGCGCCGTTTTCCTGCTGCCGCTGCTGCTGGTTGCCGTCTTCGATTACCGGCTGCTGACGGGCAAATTCGCGTACGTCCTGTACGGAATCGGCGTTTTGCTGCTCGTCTGCGTTCAGCTGTTCGGGGAAAACGTCAACGGGGCGGTACGATGGCTGAGCATCGGCTCGTTCCAGTTCCAGCCCTCCGAGTTGGCCAAGCTGTCCACTATCCTGCTCATCGCGCATCTGCTTCACCGGCGCAGGGGGGAGAAGCTCCGGCTGCTGAAAGATCTGCTGCCGATCGCCGCCGTATTTCTGATCCCGTTCTTTTTCGTCTACAAACAGCCCGACCTGGGCACGGCGCTTGTCTTTGTCGGTATTCTGATGGGGATGCTATGGATAGGGAATATCGGCTATGGGCTCATGCTCGCGCTGGTCGGCGGTTCGGTTGCGGCCGTTGTCGGCGTCCTGTGGATGTTCAGGTCGCATTACGAGCTGCTGGCCCGATTCGTTCAGCCGCATCAGTTGGCCCGAATCCAGTCGTTCCTGGATCCGGCCAGCGATCCCGACAAATCTTGGCACGTCATGAATGCGATTACGGCCATCGGCGGCGGCGGAATGCTCGGGGGCTCCGGTTTTTTTTCGCGACAAGGCTTCATTCCTTACGTTTATTCGGACTCCATCTACGTCATCGTTGGAGAGCGCTACGGCTTCATGGGCTCGGCACTGCTGCTGATGCTGTTTTTTCTCCTCATCTACCGCATGGTGCTAGTCGCCATCGATAATCGGGGACGAGCCGGCGCTTATGTCGTCGTTGGAATCGCCTGCATGTTCACGTTCCAGATCTTCGTCAACATCGGCATGCACGTCGGATTGCTCCCGTTAACGGGAATCTCGCTGCCGTTTATCAGCTACGGAGGCAGCTCGTTATTGATCAGCATGATCGCGGTCGGAGTCGTACTCAGCGTCAAGATCCACCAGCCCGACCGCTCGTCCGACAGGTGATCGGGCAGAAGAAAAGCCGCCCGAAGGCGGCGCCAAGCTTCCTCACAATACCGTATTGTTGATCTGCTTCACGTAAGGGCTCGCACCGGTCACGTTAACGTTGTTGAACACGTTGCCCGCCAGCGTAAGAGAATCGTTCTGGTTGAGCCAGTGGCCGTTTACGTTCGTATTCTCCAGGTAGCTGCCGGAGATGACGGCCTTGTTGCCGTTATTGGCCTTGCCGATCACCGAGCTCTCGAACACGCTGTCCGTGACGACCGTATGACCTTCCAGCACAGTGCCCAGACGATGGAAGCGGCAGCCTTGTACGGTAATTTTGCGAGGGAACGCCGCCGAGTTCGAACCGAACTGGATGTCGGAGGAGCCGAGAAGCGTGCTCTTGGCCCGCATAAACTGACTATTGGCGACATGCGTCCCCTCGAAGCGCGCCGAGCCTTCGATCAGCGTCAAGCCCTCGATCGTGTTCGGCCGTCCGGCATAATTCTGGGGAACGAGCACGGACACGTCATAGTTCTTCACGGTGATGTTGCGCATAACGGCGCCGGCCGAGTGGACGCTGAAGTTAGGCGTCAGCGCGTTGTCGGTCCGCCAGTCCCGCTCCACCGTTACGTTGGAGATATAGCATCGGCCGTAATTGTATCGGCTAATGTTGAAGCCGGGCTCTCCCGCGTCGGTAATGGCGACCGGCGAGCCTCCCCTCGTCTCCGAAACCTGAAAGCTTGTAGAAGTAATGTTGACCGTATAGTACAGCTTGTCCACGCTAATGCCTGCGGGAACTCTGCCTGCCCACTGCTCGAAGCAGATTTGCGCGCCGTTCCCCATTCCGTGAGCGGTCGCATACGTGAAGGTTCCTGTCGCCGCGTTGACGGACGGAGTGCCGAAATAGCCGTACAGATTGGAACCGTAGAAGCTGCCGTCCTTAATCTGTACGTTCTGAACGACGGCTCCGCGCACGTCCAGCAGCTTCAGATTGCCTTTGTAGAACACGCCCCCGTTAACGAAATGATCTCCCTGAACCCACAGCTCGCACTCGATGAACGTGTTGTTGAGATATTTGATAAACCGATAGTTCGGATACGAGCAGACGCCCCCGATGTTAAAGCCTTCGAACGTGTTATTTTCCAGCGTGATGTGGTAGCCGTCGCAGTTCACGAAGTGGCCCTTATGATTGCGATAAATATGGTTGCTGTAGATATAGATGCGATGATTCAGCTCCAGGCCGATCGGCTGCTCCGGCGTTCTGAACGGAATGTTGCTCTCCCCGACCATCGACTCCACATCGATGCCGAACATCGGAGCCGTTCCGTTGCGGAAGTCGCTTGTCACCCCGTCCTCGGCCAGGCCGATATGATGAATCTCGTTGTTGTAGACGTAGACGTCATTCGATCCGCATAGGGAGATGCCCTGTCTCCGGCAATGGTGAATGTCGCAATTGCGAATCGTAATGTGCTGTCCCATCTCCTCCTGGGTATAGTCGTTCGGGTCCGGATGATATTGCTTGACGCCGACCATAATGCCGTCTCCGGCGCATCCGTAGATTTCGACATCGTCAATCACGATATGGTTGGCCCCGTACAGCCCGATTCCGTGCCCGCCTTCATGGGTGAAATAGGTGTTGTCGATCTTCATGCTCAGCGCGGCGATGTCCGGATCGGTCAGGCCCAGCCCGGTAATGTTGATGGCGATAACCATCTTGTTGTTGGCGCTCATATCCGGATTCAGAAACCAGCCCCTTCCGGTCGGCGCTCCGGGAGCGAACTGCCCGTTGTTCCGGAAATCGACGAAGGTGGCGCTCGACACCGTATCCTTGTACTGATAGAAGAAGTAGCCGGAGACCGCCAGTCCGTTCGTATTCCACAGTCTGAAATTCGACAGCAGTCCGGGGTGCTCGTACCGGTCCAGCACTTCGCTGCGAATCCAGTTCGGATCGTCGTTGAGAGACCCGTCCGCGTTCACGCCGCCGCGCTCGAACCCAATATAGATTTCGTAGATGTGCGTCTCCTTGTCTCCGACGACCGTACCGCCGGTGATTTTGCAGTCATGCACCCCCTTCAGTTGAAATACGTTCGAATTCGGCGACGAATGGCCCTCCATCTCGACCACGCAATCCTCCGCCATCTCGAAGTGAAGACCGCTAGGAACGAGAATGGCCGAGAAGGTGACGCCGTCGATCTTCACTTTGTAGTGCCCGCCGGGCAGCACCACGTGGTTGAACCCTTCCGACATCGCCCACGCAATGGCGCCGTTTATTCCCGCAGTCGTCTCCGCCGCATGGGTCCCGTCGTTGTAGATGCCGAACTCTGCCAGGTCAATCCGATAAGCTGCGCTTCTTTCTTGCGACACAAGTAACCACCTCCATAGATTGGCGAGCGAATTTCGCTCGTAGCTCATGCTATGAAAGCTTGTCTTCTTGCGTTCCAAAATTCCATGAACGGCTTGCTTACACGACAAGAAGCCCCCCGCCAACCTGGCGAGGGGCTTCCATTCTCTATCTCTCTCGTTTAGAATTCTTCGTCGAAGCCGCCGTACAAGCCGCCCATTTCCGCTTCTACTTCTTCCATGGTGACGATCTCTTCGGCTTTCGGCTCGCCGATCTCGAACTTCGGCTCTTCATTGATGTTCGTCGTGTGGGACACGATCTTGATGCCGGCGCTGCCCGTCAGCTCCTCGGATTCGATTGCGGCGCTGATCGAAGCGTCGGAGTAGACCGGATAGCCTTTCTTGTCGATACCGATATTGGCTTTCACTTCGAGCTTCTTCAGCTCTTTCTTCATCTCTTCCAGCATTTCCGATACTTCTCCGCTCTTCACTTCGGCCAGAGCGGCTTTCGCTTCGTCCAGATCCTCCTGCTGCAGCTGGAGCATATCGCGATACTCCGCGTTCGCAGACAGCAGCTCGATCACTTCCGGAGCGATCTTCTCGATAACGGTATTGATAAATGCCTCCAGTTGAGATTGATTCAGCTGGAATTGTACGACTTGAGCCGCGTCAACGTCGGAAGGCAGACCTGCGTCTCCCACCTTGACCGAGTTCAAGTACGTCTCCTCCTCCACGTGCTTGAACACAATCTCCGTCAACTCGTTCGCGAACTTCTGGGATTTCGCCACATCCAGGTTAGGCATCGGCTGACCGGACTGCTCCGCGAGCTCTTCCAGATCAATCTCGACAAATTTGTTCTGAACGGATTCCGGGATCGGGAGCATCGGAATGTTCGGAATTTTGACCCACATCTTCTTCTCGGTCATCACGACCGGAACGTTAAAATTGATCGCCAGATCGCCCTTCAATGCCAATTGAAGATTCAGCTCCACCATCATCGGATCCGCTCGATAAGCGCCGGTCCAGGAGAGCTCCGCGCTCTTCATCAGGTTCAGGACAGCTGCAGCTTCAGCCGCGCTCTCGCCCTCGGTCGGGAAGTTAAAGTCTTCAATGACCATACTGCCCTTAAAATTGTAAGACTTCATTTCAGCCGATTTCGACATGGACGACTGAAGTGCGTCCTTCGGCGACTTTTCTTTGGTGCAGCCGCTAAGTACGAGAGTAATCGCCATCAGGAGCGCCACGATGGTGAAGCCTAACTTACGCTTAAACAAAATGCAAAAACCCCTTCCAAAAAAAATCTAAGATTCAGGAAATCAAACAAAGTTCATTGTAACTTAATTCCGTGCAGGGGGAAAGACCTTCGGCGTTAAATTTTTGTTAAAATCCTGAAGGATCCGTCAAGATTGTTAATGAATGCCTTTCTTCGCGAATACGCCGCCCGTCGCCATTCATGCGAGCCGAACGCACGGGACCTACTTGCCCTTCATCACCTTCACGATGTCGCGGCTCTTCTGCAAATATTTGATCGAGTTGTCGAAGTCCATGCTGGCGACGCCGGAGTAGAGCATATCGAGCAGATTCAGCTGGGCGATACGGGAGGACATCGCCCCGATCCGAACCTCGCTCTCGGTCGAGGACGTGAACAGCGGGATGTCCGCCAGCTCGCTGACCGGCGTGCTGCCGTACTTGGTCATGCTGACGATCGTCGCGCCGGCTTCCTTGGCCGCCTTCAAGCAGGCCACGACGTTGGCGGTTTGACCGGAATAGGAGATGCCGACGGCGACATCCCGTTCCGTCAGCATGACGGCGGTCGCCAACTGGAGGTGCGCATCGGTGAAGGCGAAGCAGGCTTTGTTGATGCGGACGAACTTGTGCTGCGCGTCCTGCGCGACCAGATTGGAGGCGCCGACTCCGTAGAAATAAATATGCTCGGCACTGGCCAGCGCTTCAACGGCCTTATTCACCATCGCCACATCCAGCAGCTTTAACGTGTCCCGGATCGACTGGATGTTGTTGTTGGACACGTGACGTACGATATCCGCAACCGAATCCTGCGGCCGGATGTCGAAGTAGCCCTGGCCGCCTCCTTCCTGCAGATCGCCCGCCACCTTCAGCACGAGCTCCCGATAACCCTTCAAATCCAGAGACCGGCAAAGCCGGGTAACGGCCGCCTGGCTGCCGCCGCTCTGCTCCGCCAGCTGGGAGATCGACAAGCCGACCATATTCTGCGGGTCCTTCAGGATAAATTCGGCGACCTTACGCTCTGAAGGCGTAATCTGATCCATAATTTCCCGCAGCCTTACCAAACCTCCGTTCATCAACAAACCTCCGTCCATTATTACTTCCATTATACAAGGTTAGCCCGTCAGTTCGTCAATGCCGCCGCGACGGCGTTATGCACTGCTGCTCTCAGCCTCGAGACGACGGATCGGTCCCTCCCTTTGCGAACGGAATTCGTGAGCAGGACGATCGACAGACCGCTGGCCGGATCGGCATATGCGCTCGTGCCGGTGAACCCGGTATGGCCGTAACACCCTGCCGAAAGCAAATCTCCGGATACGTCGAACTTGTCGCCCTTCAGCACCCAGCCGAGACCGCGATTGCCGCCCGGAACGCCCGCTGTCTGACAGCTTGTCGCCAGCGCGACGGCGGCGGGAGACAGCCATCGAAGGCCCTTCAGCGAGCCGCCGCCGAGCCAGGCCTGCATGTAACGCGTTAAATCCCGCGCCGTAGAGAACAATCCGGCGTGCCCGCTCACCCCGCCCATCGCGGCTGCATTCTCGTCATGTACGATCGCGCGGCGGGGCGCCGGTTCCCCGGGATACCATTCGGTCTCGGCCGTTCGGGGATGAAGCGCGGGCGGCGGACAGAAGACGCTGTCGGTCATGCCAAGAGGCTCGAAGATGTGACGCCTGGCTGCACGCTCGAGCGTCTCCCCGTACAACCGTTCCGTCAGGTGGCCGAGCAGAATGTACCCGATGTCGCTGTAGACGATCCGGGCGCCCGGAGGCTGCTCGGGTTCAAGCTCGATCAGCGACTGGACGATCCGCTCCCGCGACCACCCGCGAGAATGCAGATCGAGGGTCGGCGGAAACCCTGCCGTATGGGTGAGCAGCCGGGCGATCGTGACGGAGGCTTTGATGTCGCTTGTCGCGAAGTCCGGGAGGTAGAGGGCGAGCGGATCCTGCAGAAGAATTCGGCCCTGCTCCAGCAGCATAAGCACCAGCGGAAGCGTGACGGTCGTTTTCGTGAGCGAAGCGCAGTCGTATAACGTATCGGAACCGGCGGGAACGGCCGTCCCTCCCTGCTCGAATGCGATGCCGCATGCGAATTCGAGCCGTTGTCCGTCACGTTCGATCGCGAATACGGCGCCCGGAACCGCTCCGCTCTCCACGGCGCTCTCGACGAGCGCGATCGCCGTCCGCAGCCTGTCGGGATTCATCCCCAGCTGCGGAGCCCGATCCATCCATTGTTCAGCCTGTGTCATCTCGTATTCCTCCGTTCGCTCTTTATAAGAAAGATCAGCCGCAGCGGCGGCTGATCACATGGCATGCTGTTTAGATAAAGAATTGCTTTCTTTGATGAACGCCGCCCGGTCCAACGGCATACGCCTGCGCCCGTTTGAACCCGTTGACGGCGCCGCGCACGATCGTCAGCGCCTTATAATATTCGATATAAGGGAAGCCGTACGTTTCGCCGCGGGCGAACGCATAGCAGTTCAGCCCTTTCACCCACTTCTCGTAAGCCTCGTCGGGGATGTCGATGAACACCTCGGGATCGAAGCCGTACATATCCTCCCAGTTCTCCGAGAAGTACACGGCTTTGACGGGATGATACGGCAGCTCGCGCTCGAACGCCGGGATCGCGGCATAGAACCGCGCGTCCTTCGTAATGAAGTGGGCGTTCTCATGGTCCTTATGCATGCTGCGCGACCAGTGGGTCACCAGAATATCGGGCTTGAGCTCGCGAATGATGTCGGCTACCTCGAACTTGACCGTCTCATCCAGCGGCAGCTCGCCGTCCCGATAGCTCAGGAAGCGAACGTCGGCGCCGATGATGTCGGCGAACTGGTGCGCCTCGTCGATTTTCTGCTTCGCGTAATCCTCGGCGGACAGGCGCGGGTGGCCTTTCTCGCCGGGCGTCAGATGGAGCATCGTCACCTTATGCCCCTCCATAACGTACTTGGCGAGCGTGGCCCCCGCCGTCAAATCTTGGTCTCCCGCGTGCGCGCTGATCGCCAATACATGCTGCTTTTCGTTCGTTGTCATTTGCTGATCTCTCCCTGATTATCGTAATTTCGCGGGACGAACCGGACTACTTCAAGCCGTCGTTCGTCATGCCGCGTACATAGTACTTCTGCAAAAAGAGGAACAGAACCAGGATCGGAATCGTAGCGATGACCAGCCCCGCCATTACGAGCGGCTGCGTCAGCGTCGGATCGAGATGCGACTTCAGCGTCTGAATCCCGACCGGCAGCGTCGCCAGATCCCCGTTGACCGAATTCATGAGCAGCGCCCAGATGAATTCGTTCCAGGAGCCGATAAATTCAAAGATCGCCAGCGTGGCCAGCGCGGGGACCGTCATCGGCAGAACGATCTGAAAAAAGATCCGAAGCTCTCCCGCTCCGTCTATACGCGCCGATTCGATATAGGCGTCTTCGAGGTTCATCATGAATTGGCGCATAAGGAAGATCCCGAAGCCGCTGACCGCGAACGGCACGATCAGGCCGGCGATGCTGGCCGCGAGGCCGCCGTGGCCGCCGTCTCCCCATAGGTTATTGCCCCCGACAAGCGGGAAGTGGACGGTAATATAATAGTTCGGAATAAAAAACAGAAACGTCGGAAACATCATCGTCGCCAGCACGAAACGGAAGATGAGCTTTTTGCCCGGAAACCGAAGCTTGCCCAGCACGTACCCGCCTAACGAGCTTGTGAGCAGCACGAGCAGAGTGATGCACACGGAGCGGATGATGCTGTTCCGGAACAGCATCGACAGGTTGAGCTGCTCGAACGCCAGCTTGTAGTTCTCGAATACGAACGTCTCCGGCAGCAGCGTATATTCGAGCTTGGCGTACTCGGAAGAGCTCTTGAACGACGAGAAGATCATATCCAGGAACGGGAAAATCATAATGACGCTGCCGATCAGAATGACCAGATACGAAATCCAAGGGATGCGCTTAGGCTTCATTAGTAGCTCTCCACCCCTCCCCTGCGGAATACCGTCAATTGAATCGTCGTAATGATGAAAATGATGATGAACAGGACAAACGCCATCGCGCTCGCGATGCCCCAATTTCCGAACGAGAACGCCTGATTATACATCTCGAGCGCCCCGACGTTGGTCGAATTGCCCGGGCCGCCGGTCCGAGTCATGACCAGCGTCAGCGTGAACGACTGAAGGCCGCTGATAAACGAAGTAATCAAGACGAGCAGCATCGTCGGCCGCAGCAGCGGCAGCGTAATGCTGAAGTAGAGCCGCCACATGCCCGCTCCTTCCAGCGAAGCCGCCTCGTAATAGTCCTGCGGGATCGCCTTCAACCCGGCCGTCAGAATGAGCACCGCGCCGCCGATTCCCATCCACCCGCTGACGGCAATGACCGCCCATAGCGCAATATCCGGGTTATCCAGGAAGTTGACCGGCTTCAGGCCAATCATCTTCAGAAATTCGTTCAGAATGCCGTTCGACGGGTTGTAAATGTACAGCCACACGTTCCCGATGGCGACGATCGTCGTTACGGCAGGCAGAAAGTAAATCGAGCGCCACAGCCCTTGCCACCGCAGCCGGGTCACAAGGAACGAGATGAGCATCGCCGATACGAAAGACAGCGCCACCGTACCGAAAGCAAAAACGAAGGTGTTGGTCAATATCGGCTGAAGGAACGTCGAGCCCGACGCGAAGATCGCCCGGTAGTTATCCAGTCCGACGAAGGTCATCGACTCCAGATCAAAGCCGCCCCACTCGGTGAGGCTGATGACGAAGGAGAAGAGGACCGGAATGACAAGAAATATCGTATAAAACAGTAAAATAGGCGCTAAGAACGAATAGGCCAGCACCGTTTCTTTTCTCAATCTGAAAGACTTCATCACGACCTCCTCATCCGAAGCGACAGCAAGCGCGGCAAGCGCAGGAGGCCGCTTGAGCTCGCGGCCGTCCTGCTTGCGTGCATTACTTCAGCTTCGCTTCGATTTGCGTATGCGCGTTGTTGATCGTGTCTTCAAGCGATTGCTGCCCGGTCCACATGCTTTCGATGTTTTTGAACAGAATGTCTTGCACCTCCGCGGCAGTCGACGGACTTTGCTCCTCGTTCGCGTACGTAAGCGCGTCGGAGAACGTCTTGATGATCGGATCGGAGGACAGATGGTCCTGCAGCTTCGCCGCGGCCAGATCGGTGGTGCGGGAAGAGGCGGTGTTGAACGCTTCCAGCAGGAAGTTGCCTTGCGGCGTCAAGCCGTCCTTGCCGGCGGAGGCGTTCATCCATTGGAGGAACTTCCAAGCGGCCTCCTGATTTTTGGACTTGGCGTTTACGCCCCACGCCCACGTATAGGCGATCGTTCCTTTCGACGAGCCGTCGATCGACGGCAGCGGAGAGACGCCCACGTCTTCGTAGCTTTCCTTCATCAACGTCTTCAGCGAGCCGGCCCACCAGCCTGCGCCGATCGTCATTCCCACTTGACCGGCGCCGAAGCCCTTCGTCGTGTCGAACGCAATATCCGTGAGGCCGTCTTTGCCGTAAACCTTGCTGTACAGCTCCAGCGTCTTCCTGCCGGCATCGGACGTCAGATTCGACTGGGTCAGATCGTCGCTCAGCAGATTGCTGCCGGCCGCCGCCATCATCGCCATGAACGGCTGGTCGACGAGTCCGGCATAGCCGCGCTGGAAGCCGAAGCCCTGGACCTGGACTTGGCCGCTTGAGCCTTTCTGCTCGATCGCCGCGCCCATCGACAGCAATTCGTCCCAGGTTGCCGGCGGATTGTCGAAGCCCGCTTCCTTCAGCAATCTCTTATTGTAGAAAAGGCCATAGGCTTGCACTTCCGTCGGATATCCGTATACTTTGCCGTCGTGGGATGCGCCCTTCACGGCCGCCGGCGGGTAGTTCGCCTGTACGTCCTGGACGATGTAGTCCGGAGCCTCCGCCAGCACGTTATTTTTTTGAAGCTGACCGCCCCAAAGCGTATAGAAGTGCATAATGTCCGCGCCTTGGCCGGCGGACTGCCTCGTCATAATCGTTTTTTGCAGCTCGCCGAAGTCGACTCCGATCGGCTTGATCTGAATATCCGGGTTTTCCGCGTTCCATTGATCGATGTACGGCTTCAGGAACGATTCGTTCTGTCCGACATAGTGGGTGAGCATGGTGAGCTCGACTTTCCCGGCCGGGCTGCCGCCAGAAGACGCTTCGGGATCCCCCCCGCTCTTACCTCCGCTGTTGCTGCTGCATGCGACCATGACCCCCGATAAAGCGAGCGCCAGAGCCGCTTTCGAAAGCTTCCATCCTGACTTCATACGCAAGAACCTCCTCGTTTTTGTAGGGCTTATAGAGATTTGCTCACGACGTCAAAGCTTCGCGAGATGCTAAATCCGAGCTTTTTGTACAGTTGGCCGGCCGGGCTCATCTCGGCGGTCCACAGAAACCAGGCGCCGTGCATGCCTTGCGAGCGCATAAGCTGCAAGCATTCGTGCAGCAGGATTTTCCCGATGCCCTTGCCCCGCTGGTTCGAATCGACGCCGAACGGGCCGAACCGCTCGCGAACGCCTTCATAGCCGCCGTGCAGACAGAAGCCGACCAGCTCGCCATGGTGTCTGGCGACCAGAATCTGATCCATCTTCAGGCTCTGAAGCAAGCCTTCGCGGATCGCTCTTCCCCAATCCGGGTTAAACTGCTGCGTTGCGAATTGAATGAGCTCGTACAGATCGCCGTCTCCGGCCGTCGAGAACGAATACCCTTCTTCGGTCCGCTGCTCCTTCAGCCGGCGCACATCCTCCGGCGTCTCGTAGGCGACCAGATTATAGTCCATGGCGACAGCGGTATAATTGCGCTGGAAGCCCGCATCGTCTAGAAAGGCCGCTCCGGAAGGATAGCCGGTCCGGTCAATGCCGGGCACGACGTAATTCGGCGCATATCCGGAAAACATCAGCGTCTCGCGCTTGTTGGCGCGCATGAACGCCGCCGCGTCTTCCAGCAGCCGGGAGGCTACGCCCTGCCTGCGGCACTCGGGATCGGTGAAGAAGAAAGGCACCCAGCCCTTGTCGGGCTCCAGCTCCGTCCCCAGCATGGGCAGCAGCCGGCGAACGGCGTAGAATACGCCGACGACGACCCCGTCCCGAACGGCGATGCGCATGCCCTGCGGGTCGAAATTCGGATCAAGCAGAACCAGATTGCGAAAGCGAAGCGGCGTAATCGGATCCTTGGTTAGACATCTATTCCACAGCGATACGATTCCCGGCTCGTCGCCCGGCATATAATGGCGAAACGTAATGGCGCTCATACGCGACCCCCCTGTCTTGTCAATCGTAGAGATGGTAGGCGGTGCGGATCGATTCCCAATGAAGTTGATCGCGCTCCCAATCGGCCAGAATCGACTCCAGCGCCCCTTCCTCGTGAAGCGTAAGACGCACTCGATCGCTTCCGCTCAGCACATCGATGAAATAGTGGCTGTCTTCGCCGCCCGGCCGCACCCATTCGAACTCCTTCGGGTGCGCCTTCATAATGGCGTGAATCAGACGAAGCGAGGTCGAGACGGCGCGATAAGCGCTCTTATCGGTAACGAAGGTCATGATGCCATGACACAGCTCGCCCTTGTGCTTGGAGAGAACCGGAGTGAATGGCAGCGGATGAAACCGTACGCCCGGAAGGGAAAGCTCGTTAAGCGAATTGCAGACGCCGCGGGCGTCCAGCCAGGGAGCCCCGATCAGCTCGAACGGCTTCGTCGTCCCCCTTCCTTCGGACAGATTCGTTCCTTCGAACAGGCAGTTGCCTGCATAGACCCGAACCGTATCCATCGTCGGCATATTCGGAGAAGGCAGCAGCCAAGCCAGACCTGTATCGGGATACTCCCGATTGCGGGTCCAGTTCAGCATCGAAATGACGTGCAGCTGGCAGGGCGCGGCCATCTGATCCCGCACCAGACGGGCGAACTCGCCAATCGTCAACCCCGTGCGAAACGGCATCTTCCAGGCGCCGACCATCGAGAAGAACCGTTCTTCGATATAGCCGCCTTCGCTGGTCAAGCCGCCGAGCGGGTTCGGACGGTCGAGGACGATCACTTCAACGCCATGCTCCGCGCAGGCTTCCATTACATAGACAAGCGTTGACAAGTACGTATAAAACCGAACTCCGAGATCCTGGATGTCGAAAACGATCGCGTCGAGCCCCCGCAGCATATCTGCGGTCGGTTTAGTGTGCTCGCCGTACAGACTGTACACGGGAAGTCCGGTTAGCTCGTCGATTTCATCCGGAATTTTGACGCCAGCCTGCCGATCGCCCCGAATGCCATGCTCGCAGGCGAACAACGCGGATAGCTTAGCCGAACGAATTGAAGCGCATACATCAATCGTGGAGCGATAGCCCGAATCGATGCCTGTCGGATTGGTCAACAGTCCGAACCTCTTGCCCTTCAGCAATTGCTCTTCGAACTCCGGCAGCCGATCGACGCCGACTGTTACTTTCTGTTCCATTTCACCCCGCCTTTCGTCTCTGTATGCTCCGATTATATATGCTCAGATAATATATTTCAATAATAAAAATGTATTATGATAATTTTTATCTAAATCATCCACAAAAATACTCAAATGAAAGTGAATTTTATGGAGAATTCTCACCTAGATCCTCTCGAATTCCTGCATAAGATCGCGGAATTTATCACATAAACCCCATAATAGCGCGGCCTCCTGGTTAAGATAAAAATAATCACAAATATAAATAATATGTGATAATTAATTTTGCATTTAAATAGGGGATCGTATATAATTTGCATTGAACGATCGATGATCTCATGTTTTCCATGCCGCAAGGGAAGCGAGGGAGGGAGGAATCGGCGCTGACGACGGCAGCGTACAGAAGGAAGCCCGAGGAACGCGATACGCCGCTGCATCGGCCGAACGAGCTCTCTTCATCCTTCGTTTCCAAAATCGCATTTGTCGAATACCCTGAATGAGCCAATGACGTATGGAGGTACTTATGGACGATTCGCTTAATTTGCTGACAACCGAGCAGCGCAATCCGAATACGAGACGGATTGACCGGCAATCATCGGAACAAATATTACGAATGATTAACGACGAAGATCGTCGGATTGCTGAAGTTGTCCGGGGCTGCATCCCGCAGATTGCGGCCGCCACCGATCTGATCGTCGACGCGTTCCGCAATGGCGGACGATTGTTTTATTTCGGAGCCGGTACGAGCGGCCGCCTGGGCATACTCGACGCCTCGGAATGCCCGCCGACCTTCGGCACCGATCCGTCTATGGTACAGGGGATCATCGCGGGAGGTCCGCAAGCGATCAAGGAGGCGGTGGAAGGCGCGGAGGATAGCGCGGACATCGGAGCGGGCGATGTCGACGCCCACGGCGTCACCCCGCGCGATGTCGTCGTCGGCATCGCGGCAAGCGGCCGTACGCCGTACGTGCTGGGGGCCATGCAGCGCGCGCGCGACATTGGGGCGAAGGTGGTTGGCCTCAGCAACAACGCGGGATCGCCGATGCGGCTGTTGGCAGATCCAATGATCGAGGCGGTCGTAGGCGCCGAAGCGATTCTAGGCTCTACCCGGATGAAAGCCGGAACGGCCCAGAAGCTGATCCTGAACATGTTGACGACCGCCTCGATGATTCGCATCGGCAAAGTATACGACAATCTGATGGTCGATCTGCAGCCTTCCAACGCGAAGCTGGTTCACCGGTCCAAACGGATCATCAAAATGGTGACGAACGTAGAAGACGAGCGGGTGGAAAAAGCGTTCGCGGAGAGCGGCGGACATGTGAAAACGGCCATCGTCATGCTAATGACCGGCAGCGATGCGCTTCGGGCGAAAGATCTGCTCGAGCAGGCTCAAGGCTTCGTGGCGACGGCGATCGAGTTTGGCGGGCCGCAGTCCAAGGAAGTAAACGGCTATGCATAACCTATGTAAGTTGGCCTGGGAGCCGCAGTTCCTTTCTTGAACTGCGGCTCTCAGGCCATTTCTATGCGGACATGACCCGGCTCCTGACGAAAGGGCAGCGCCGGGAGCCACGCGTATCAGCCTTCCCCGTTGTTATGTCGGGAATGGTTGCGGTTTTTCACTTTTTTCGATCCCGACAACGGTTCGTTCGGCTGATGGTCGACCGTCGAATGGCGGGCGCTATGCTCTTCGTCCGGCCGAGGGACGGGCTGGGCTTTCGGCTTGCTCATCGCGGGACCCCCCTTAAGATTTAAAATGCTCCTGATCCGGCGTCTTGTCGTGATTCAGCGCGTCTTGATGACGGCGGTCGTTCTTCTGCTGCTGCATTTGCTGAGCCTGGTGGGCATTGACGGGATCCCGCTCCAGCTCTTCGACGACATTGCTCAGGTTTTTATCCGGGTAACCGTTGGCGTCGGACATGTTCATCGCCCCTCTACGAATGGGTATAATGATGCAGGGCTTGCGCCGTCTCATGCAGATGGCGGCGGTAATCTCCGATCAGCTCTTGAATCCGCTCCGGCTGCTCGTCGACCGTCTGGCCGTCCTTCTCCACATCCTTTAATCGAATATCGACCTCCCGGCTGTCGACGTACTGAACCGAGAAGTCGAACTCCATCATCTGCCGACCGGCCGTCTTGATATGAACGTGAAAGGCGCGAGGGTCGACCCCGTCCGGAAACACCTCGGCCGTGTCGCCCGGAGCCAGCCGTTCGGGCAGCGTCCTTCTCCATGCTGCGACCAGTTCCTCCTGCGGTACCGCGAGTTCGTCGTTGCTTGACATCATGAGCACCTCCACTCCGGTTAGGGTGGCCTTTTGACGATTTCTTATACGAGATCCCCTCGCCATACACAAAAAACCGATTCCCTTCAGGAATCGGATCCGTTTTTTGTGTATGGCGGAGAGAGTGGGATTCGCTCCGTCGCCACGTGTCCGTTCGGCTCGTACGGCCACGTCGATCTGCGACTATCACGCCGGGGCCTACGAACATGCCCTTTGGCATGTTCGCTTAACGGCCCGTTCGAATCCCTCGCCATACACAAAAAACCGATTCCCTTCAGGAATCGGATCCGTTTTTTGTGTATGGCGGAGAGAGTGGGATTCGCTCCGTCGCCACGTGTCCGTTCGGCTCGTACGGCCACGTCGATCTGCGACTATCACGCCGGGGCCTACGAACATGCCCTTTGGCATGTTCGCTTAACGGCCCGTTCGAATCCCCTCGCCATACACAAAAAACCGATTCCCTTCAGGAATCGGATCCGTTTTTTGTGTATGGCGGAGAGAGTGGGATTCGAACCCACGTGGGCTTGCACCCTAACGGTTTTCAAGACCGCCCCGTTATGACCGCTTCGGTATCTCTCCGCGATTGGCAGACGCCGCCCCGCGAAGGTTCGACCGACACTGCCAAATCATCATATCATACCTGCTTGGGGGTCATCAACCCCTGGGCGCGATAGCATCCAATCCGCCCATATAAGGCTTGAGCACCTCCGGCACCTGAATCGTGCCGTCAGCCTGCTGGTAGTTCTCGATAATTGCCGCCACCGTCCGGCCGAGGGCAAGTCCCGAGCCGTTCAATGTATGCACGAATTCCGGCTTTGCTCCGGTTTCCGGACGGTAACGAATACCGGCCCTGCGCGCCTGGAAATCCTCGAAGTTCGTACACGAGGAGATCTCCCTGTACGCGCCGGCGCTCGGCAGCCACACTTCCAGGTCATAGGTTTTGGCCGAGCCGAAGCCCATGTCTCCCGTACATAACGCAAGCACACGATAAGGGAGCTTAAGCAGCTCCAGCACTTTCTCCGCATGTCCGGTCAACTGCTCGAGCACTTCGTACGACTTGTCCGGCGCCACCAACTGGACAAGCTCGACCTTATTGAACTGGTGCTGGCGAATGAGACCTCGCGTATCTCTTCCGGAAGCGCCCGCTTCGGAGCGGAAGCAACCGCTGAAGGCAACGAATGCTTTCGGCAGATCGTCCGCCGACAAAATTTCCTCGCGATGGAAATTCGTTACCGGCACTTCAGCCGTCGGGATCAGGAAGTAGTCGGTGCCCTCAATCTTGAACAGGTCCTCTTCGAACTTCGGAAGCTGAGAAGTGCCGATCAGACTGTCTCGATTCACGATGTACGGAGGCAGAATCTCCTCGTAACCGTGTTGGTCCGCGTGCAGATCCATCATGAAGTTGATCAATGCCCGTTCCAGACGCGCTCCCAGCCCTTTGTAGAAGACGAACCGCGAGCCGGTGACCTTGGCGGCCGCCTCGAAATCGAGTATGCCAAGCTCCGTTCCGAGCTCCCAGTGCGGCTTGGCCTCGAAGTCGAAGCGAGTCGGTTCTCCGACTCGGCGAAGCTCGACGTTGTCTTCCTCCGACGCGCCGATCGGGACGCTCTCGTGCGGAACGTTAGGAATAGCCAGCACCAGCTTGTCCATCTCCGCCTCGATCTCGCGAACCTCGTCGTCCAGCAGCTTGATCCGGTCGTTGACCGTCCGCATCTCCGCGATCAGATCGTCCGCATCCTCGCGGTTTTTTTTCCGCTTCGCCACTTCTTGCGATACGACATTGCGCCGATTTTTCAGCTGCTCGCTTTCCGTCAGCTTCTCCCGACGACTGACGTCCAGCTTAGGGAAATCCGCGATAAGATCCTCGGAGGTGTTGCGGTTGCGCAGCGCCTGAGCGACTTTGTCGTAATCGTTGCGAAGCAACTTGACGTCCAACATGAGTTACCGTCCCCTTTCCTGGGCCATACGAATGAAGAGTTCATGAAGTCTGTAATCGTCGGTCAGCTCGGGGTGGTAAGAGGAGGCCAACAGGTTCCCTTGTCTGGCGGTGACGATCTCATCGTTATATACCGACAACACTTCAACCTTCTCGCCGACCTCTTTAATCAGAGGCGCCCGAATAAATACCGCTCTCAGGGGCGTATCGATCCCCTTCACCTCCAGATCGGTCTCAAAGCTTTCCCGCTGGCGGCCGAACGCGTTGCGGGCGACCGTCATGTCCATAAGACGCAGATGCGGTTCTTCCCCGCCCTCCAGCCGCTCCGCCAATACGATTAAGCCTGCGCAGGTGCCGAACACGGCTTTGCCCTCCTTCGCAAAGTCGCGAATGGCGTCGATAAAATCGTACTTGCGCATGAGCTTGCCGATCGTCGTGCTTTCTCCGCCGGGAATAATCAGCCCGTCGATCTCCGCCAGCTGCCCGGCTCTCTTGACGGCCACGCCGCGGCCTCCCGCAAGCTCGATGCTTCGTATATGCTCGGCGACCGCTCCTTGCAGCGCCAATACTCCAATGTTCATCAGTTAATCCTTCTTCCGTGCGCTAGTGATGATAAACCTTAAAGCGGCCTCCTCCGGCCCAATACTGCTGAGCCGTATGGAAGCCGCTCGACGAGCAGACTTACAGTCCGCGATCTTGCATCCGTTCGGCTGCAGGAAGCTTGGAAATCTCGATTCCTCTCATCGCCTCGCCCAGATCCTTGGATACGCGGGCAATCAATGCATAATCCTCATAATGCGTCGTCGCTTCGACGATGGCGCGAGCGAACTTCTCCGGGCTTTCGGATTTGAAAATCCCGGAGCCGACGAATACGCCGTCCGCACCCAGATGCATCATCAGCGCCGCGTCAGATGGCGTTGCCACGCCGCCTGCCGCGAAGTTGACGACTGGAAGACGGCCGGATTGATGGACGCCCAGCAGCAGATCGTAATTTACGCCCAGTACCTTGGCCTCGTGATACAGCTCATCCTTGGACAGATTCTGTATGCGGCGAATCTGGCCGGTAATGATGCGCATATGACGAACCGCTTCGACGATATTCCCCGTTCCCGGCTCGCCCTTGGTGCGCAGCATCGACGCGCCTTCCTGAATTCGGCGCAGCGCCTCTCCCAAGTCCTTCGCTCCGCACACGAACGGTACGGTGAACTGCGTCTTATCGATGTGGAATACTTCGTCCGCCGGCGTCAGCACTTCGCTCTCGTCGATATAATCGACGCCCAGCGATTCCAGAACCTTCGCTTCCACGTAATGTCCGATTCGGGCTTTCGCCATGACCGGAATGCTGACGACCTTCATCACTTGCTCCACAAGCTCCGGATTTGCCATACGGGCGACTCCGCCCGCGGCTCGAATGTCCGACGGAACCCGTTCCAGTGCCATTACTGCCGTTGCGCCTGCCGCTTCGGCGATCTTAGCTTGCTCGGCGCTCATGACGTCCATGATGACGCCGCCCTTTTGCATCTCGGCCATGCCGCGTTTGACTCTCGAAGTTCCCGTTTCCATAATTCACGCCTCCCGAAGATTCTAAACATAAATTTTACATGAAGAAGCAATAATAGACAACCATTCTGATCGGAATCCAGGCTCCACGCATCAAATTTCCAATGTCGCGTTGGTTCGTGCGAAATCGAGCCTGACATGATCCCTGTGAGCAATATTCGATAGCAACCTGCTTATTTCGCAAAACAATGACAAGCTGTCTCCAA